>DATDGI010000049.1:0-9885 GCA_036522155.1 Streptosporangiaceae bacterium | reverse complement strand
CCCGGCGCGCGCCCGGCACCCGCTCAGCGGTCCACGGCCAGCCCGCGCGGGCATTCGCTGACGGTCGTCGCCGTCATGCTGATGCTGGCCGGGGTGAGCGTCATCCTGCCGGTGGCGGGATCCGTCGCCGCGCTCGTCCTGATCATCTTGCTGCGGGCGGGCGATGTGGCCCAGGAACGGGCCACCGTCCGGCGGTCCGCGCGGGGAGCCAGGGCTTCTGACCCGGTCCTGACCGCGGCCGCCTTCCCCTGGTACCTGTTCCGGTCGCTGCTCGGGTCGCTGCTGCTGGTGCCGTTCGCGGCGGCGGCCGCGGCGATCGCGGGCGGCGTCACCCTCCTGACCGTGCCCGGCCATCCGCTGCCTCGCGCGATCGCGGTGGCCGCCGGGATCTTCGTCGCCTTCTACGGGCTGGGCCCGGGCTCGGGGCGATCCCGGCGGCAGCTGAGGCGGATGTTCACCGCGATGGTGGGCAGCCGACTGGCGCAGGCGGTCGTGGTGATCGGGATGGGTGCGCTGGCGCTCGCCACCCTGGCCGCGGCGGCGTCATGGCCATCGCTGTACTGGCCGGCGGTGGCCCCGGGCGGGTCCTGGCATTTCGGCGGGCTGACCGGCCAGCGGCTCGGCCAGTTCGGCCCGGTGGGTCATTACCTGCTGTCCCACCTGCGGCATCGCTGACGGCCGCTGATCGCCAGGCCGGGGCGGGCACCGGGGCGGCTGCGAGCAGCGGCCGCGTGGCTGGCGGTGATATCCCGGGGTGGCCGGTCGCGTCGCTGCTGATGGCATCCCGGGTGGCGGCGCCGTGGTGGGTTAGCTGGCCTGGCGGGCGGCCGCGGCGCGCCGGGCCGCACCAGACGCCCGGTCCGGGCCCGCGGCACCGGCCGGGCCTGAGCTGGGCCGGCCGGAGCCGGGCAGGCCTGGGCTGGCCGGGCCTGGGCTGGCCGGGGCTGAACTAGCCGGGGCTGAACTAGCCGGGGCTGGGCTGGCCGGGGCTGAACTAGCCGGGGCTGGCCGCTGGGCCGGCACCGGATCGGCGCCCGCGAAGTCCGGCCGGAGCCCGGGTGCCGGGCCCGGCCTCCCGGCCGGCGGCAGCGGCCTGACCAGCCCGAGTGCGATCACCTCGTTGGCCAGCCGGACCCGGCGGTTGACCCCCTCCGCGATCCGGAACTTCTGGTAGAGGCGCAGCAGATGCTGCTTGACGGCCGCCTCGGTGACAACGAGGTCGGTAGCGATCTCCCTGGCCGTGGCCGGGGCCACAAAAGCCTCGTCCGACAGCGCCGGGCGGCACAGCGATGTCAGTACGTCGAGTTCGCGGCGGGTCAGTTCGGGAGTGGCCGAACGCCGCAGCTCCACTTCGGCGGCGATGTCCTCCCGCGGGATGCCGCCCACCCGGCAGCGGGCGGAGCCAAAGCTGAGCACATCGCCATCCTCGAGTACCCGGCGGGCGATCAGCCGCCCGTTCACCCGGGTGCCGTTACGTGATAAACCGAGGTCAGCGACGTACGCGTAGGGCCCATGCCGGACGATCTCGGCATGGAGCCGGGAGACACTCGGGTCGGCCAGCTGGATGTCGACGCCAGCGCCGCGCCCGATCGTCGTCACCTGTGCGGCCAGCGGGACGACCGCCCCGGTCTCCTCGATGCGAATGTAGGGCCCCTCCACGAGGTCCTCCCGCCTGCCTGAGTAGCTACTGAGGTCTTACGGTTCAGTTACCCCCTTGCGGGCTTCTCCTACCACATTCGCCAGCCGGGCTTGCGTTGGCAGCGGCCGCTTCCGGCCGGGCGGCCGTCGGCCGCCGCCCGCGTGACGCAGCGCGGGCCGCCGTGGCCCGCCGGGCGGGATGGGCCAAACGCGCAGAAGTACACTGCCCACCGAGCCCTCCTGGAGGAACACAAATGGCGGACAAGCCGTCCAAGGGCCCGACAGACATCATTCCGGCGCCAACCGCGCTGAGCGATATCGATGCGCGGGCTGATCAGGCCGGACAGCGAATACATTGGGAAACGGGGGCTCACGTGGACGCCGTTGGCCACGCGGTGACGACCGCCACCGGGAGTGCGATCAGCGTGACCGAGCCAGCCGCCGGCCCGGCCCGTGGGGTGGAGGTACCCAGGGTGACGCAGACACCCCGGCCGCACGGCCGCCGCGGTCCCGAGCGTCGCGGCGCCGGGCACCCGTCCCGGGCCGTTCCCGCCCGGGCGCCCAGGCTGGCCCAGCTCCCCTACTGGTTCTCGGTGGCCCTCGTCCTAGGCGGCCTCGCGTGGATGTGGTACGGCGGCAGCCAGCGCATCAGGGGCGGTACGTTGGCTTTGGCAGGCGCGATGTTCATTGCCGCGTTTGCCCGGCTGGTGCTGCCAGAGACGTGGGCGGGCCTGCTCGCGTCGCGGCGGCGCCTGGTAGACGTGGTGGTGCTGGCTGGTCTGGGCGTCGGCCTGCTGGTCACCAGCCTGGTCCTGCCGGCCCCGATGTGACCCAGAATCCCCGCTGGCACCTGGCCAGGCTGGGCGCGGGGGAGAAAGCTAGAAGTTGAGGCGCGGAGAGGAAGTCAGTGGCATGCCCAAGATCAAGGTGGCTAACCCGGTCGTCGAACTCGACGGCGACGAGATGACGCGGATCATCTGGAGCTTCATCAAGCAGCAGCTGATCCTGCCGTACCTGGATATCGATCTGAAGTACTACGACCTGTCGATCACCAGCCGCGACGCATCCGATGACCAGATCACGGTGGACGCCGCCAACGCCATCAAGCAGTACGGGGTGGGCGTCAAGTGCGCCACAATCACCCCGGACGAGGAGCGGGTGGCCGAGTTCGGCCTCAAGAAGATGTGGCGGTCGCCGAACGGCACGATCCGCAACATTCTCGGTGGGGTCGTCTTCCGTGAGCCGATCGTGATGGCCAGCGTGCCCCGGTTCGTGCCCGGCTGGACCAAGCCGATCATCATCGGCCGCCATGCCCACGGCGACCAGTACCGGGCCACCGACTTCGTGGTCCAGGGGCCGGGCCGGGTGATGATCTCCTATCTGCCGGACGAGGGAACCCGGGCGGAAGGCTTCGAGCGCGAGGTTGCGGTGTTCCCCGGCGGTGGCGTCGCCATGGGCATGTACAACTTCGACGACTCGATCCGCGACTTCGCCCGGGCCACCATGCGGTACGCGCTCAACCGCGGTTACCCGCTGCACCTGTCGACCAAGAACACGATCCTCAAGGCCTACGACGGCCGGTTCAAGGACCTGTTCGAGGAGATCTACGAGTCGGAGTTCAAGTCCGAGTTCGAGGCCGCCGGCATCACCTACGACCACCGCCTGATCGATGACATGGTCGCCCAGGTGATCAAGGGCGACGGCGGGCTGGTGTGGGCGTGCAAGAACTACGACGGCGACGTGGAGTCCGACGTGGTGGCGCAGGGATTCGGCTCGCTGGGCCTGATGACCAGCGTGCTGATGACCCCGGACGGCCGGACGGTGGAGGCGGAAGCCGCGCACGGCACCGTCACCCGCCACTACCGCATGCACCAGCAGGGCAAGCCGACCTCCACCAACCCGATCGCCTCGATCTTCGCCTGGACCCGCGGGCTCGCCCACCGCGGCATGCTGGATGGCACCCCGGAGGTCACCGCCTTTGCGGAGACGCTGGAGAAGGTCTGCATCCAGACGGTGGAAAGCGGCAAGATGACCAAGGACCTGGCGCTGCTGGTCGGGGGCAACACGCCGTTCCTCACCACCGAGGAGTTCCTGGCCGCGCTCGACGGCAACCTCCGGGCGGCGATGGCCGCCTGACCCGGGCGACGGCAGGCGATACCAGAAGGAGGGTGCACCGGACATGGCCCGCAAGGGGAAGGTGAGTGTGGTCGGGGCGGGGTTCTACGGCTCCACCACCGCACAGCGGCTCGCCGAGTACGACATCTTCGACGAGGTGGTCCTCACCGACATCATCGACGGCAAGCCGGAGGGCATCGCGCTGGACATGAACCAGTCGCGGCCGGTCGAGGGCTTCGAGACCAAGGTCACCGGGCAGACCACCGGCCCGGCCGGCGAGGGGTACGAGGCGATCGGTGGGTCGTCGATCGTCATCGTCACCGCCGGCCTGCCGCGCAAGCCGGGAATGAGCCGGATGGACCTGATCGAGGTCAACGCCAAGATCGTCCGTAACGTGGTGGAGAACGTGGTCAAGCACGCGCCCGAGGCCGTACTGATCGTGGTCTCCAACCCGCTGGACGAGATGACCGCGCTGGCCGCCAACGTGTCGGGC
Organism: Streptosporangiaceae bacterium; assembly: GCA_036522155.1. GTDB lineage: Bacteria > Actinomycetota > Actinomycetes > Streptosporangiales > Streptosporangiaceae > UBA9676. The sequence goes on along the minus strand of DATDGI010000049.1, from coordinate 5,639 downwards.
TTCCCCCGGCACCGGGTCATGGGCCAGGCCGGGATGCTGGACACGGCGCGCTTCACCAATTTCGTCGCCGAACGGCTCGGGGTGCCGGTGTACTCGGTCCGCACCCTCACCCTCGGCTCGCATGGCGACACCATGGTTCCGGTGCCGTCCGCGTGCACGGTCGATGGCAGGCCGCTGACCAGCCTGATGTCCGAGGCCGACATCGACGCGCTGGTCGAGCGGACCCGGCAGGGCGGCGCGGAGATCGTCGCCCTGCTCAAGACCGGCTCCGCCTACTACGCCCCGTCCGCGGCGGCGGCCCGGATGGCCCAGGCGGTGGCCGAGGACAGCGGTGCGGTCCTGCCGGTCTGTACCTGGGTGGACGGCGAGTACGGCATCTCCGGCGTCTACCTCGGGGTCGAGGCCGAGATCGGCGCTATCGGTGTGCGCAAGGTGGTGGAACGCGAGCTGGCCGGCGCCGAACTGGCGGCGCTGCGGACGGCCGCCGAAGCGGTGCGGGCCAAGCAGGCTGACGTCGCCAGCCTCTGACCAGATCAGCCGCCGGCGGCGAGGCGCTGGAGGGCGAGCTCGGCGTACAGGGCCGTGCCGGTGGCCAGCACCGAGTCGTCGAAAACCGCATCCGCGGCGTGGTTGGTCGGTGCCGTCTCCGGGTCGGTGCCGGGTGGGCAGGCCCCCAGGCTGAGGAAGGCGCCGGGCACCTGCTCCAGCACGAACGAGAAATCCTCCGCGCCAGTCAGCGGGTTGGCCTGGATCACGCAGCCGGCCTCGCCGAGCAGGCCGGTGGCGACTCCCGCGGCGAACCGCACCTCGGCCTCGTCGTTGACCGTCACCGGATAGCCGTCACGGAACCCGGCCGTGACGGTCAGCCCGTGCGCGCTGGCGATGGAGGTCACCATCGCGAGGGCGGACTCGCGCACCCGGTCCCAGGCCGCCGGGGAGAAGGTGCGGACGGTCGCCTCGAAGCTCGCCTGGTCGGGGATGATGTTGCTGGCGGTTCCGGCATGGAAGCAGCCCACGGTGATCACCACCGGGTCGAAGATGTCGAACCGCCGGGTGACCATGGTCTGCAGCGCGGTCACCATCTCGCAGGCGGCCGGGATCGGGTCGGCGGAGCGGTACGGGATCGAGGCATGCCCGCCGTGGCCGTGCACGGTGACCTCCAGCACCTGCGAGGAGGCCAGCATCGGCCCGGGGCGGGTGCTGACCACCCCGGTGGGCACGTCGGCCGAGAACACGTGCAGTGCATAGGCGGCGTCCGGCCGCTGCCCGGCGGCGTCCAGCACGCCCTCTTCGATCATGTGCCGGGCGCCGGCCAGCCCCTCCTCGCCCGGCTGGAACATGAACACCACGGTCCCGGGCAGCTCGTGCTGGCGGGCGGCGAGCAGCCGGGCGGCGCCGGCCAGCATGGCGGTGTGCAGATCATGACCGCAGGCATGCATGGCACCCTCGGTCTGTGAGGCGTAGTCCAGCCCGGTCAGCTCGGTCACCGGCAGAGCGTCCATGTCGCCGCGGAGCAGGACGACCGGGCCGCCGTGGTCAGCGCCCGCGCCGCGGAGCACAGCGGTGACCGAACTCAGCGCACTCCCGGTGGTGATCTCCAGCGGCAGGCCGGCCAGGAAGTCCAGCACCTTCCGCTGGGTGCCGGGCAGATCCAGCCCGATCTCGGGCGCCCGGTGGATGGCGTGGCGCAGCTGGGTGATGGCGGGGGCGATGGCCGCCGCGTCGTCGGCTACCGGCATGGGGAGCCTCTTTCCGGTCTCGTCGTGGCCTGCCCCCTGATCACTTACGTTAACCAGGCCGCTGGCCGGGTAGAGAGCCGCAGCGGAAGGTGATCCGCGGGCCGGCCCGGACTGCTTAGACTGTGCAGAACCGCGCACCGTGGCCTCGACCACGGCCGGGGCAGGCGGCCAGCGGCTCACTGGCGCCGCCTCGCGGTGGGGATGCGGAGGTCAGAGGTCGAGCCGTGAACCAGATCGGCTGGGACATCGTCGTCGTGCTGGTCATAGTGCTCGTCGGCGGGTTCTTCGCCGGGGCGGAGATGGCCCTCGTCTCGCTGCGCGAAGGACAGGTGCGCTCGCTCCGGCATCGAGGCCGGCGCGGCGAGCGCGCCGCGAAGCTCGCCACCGATCCCAACCGGTTCCTGTCCGCGGTGCAGATCGGTGTCACGGTGGCCACCTTGCTGTCCGGTGCGTTCGGCGCTGCGACGCTGGCCAGCGCCCTCAAGACAACCCTGATCCATCACAACGTCTCCGCCGGGTGGGCCTCGGCGATTTCGCTGATCGCGGTCACCGGGGCGATCTCGGTGTTCACCCTGGTACTGGGTGAGCTCGCGCCCAAGCGGCTGGCGCTGCAGCGCCCGGAGTCGGTGTCGCTGCTGGCGGCGCCGCTGCTTGACCGCATCTCGGTGCTGGCGCGCCCGCTGGTGTGGTTCCTGTCCCGGTCCACCAACCTGGTGGTGCGGCTGCTGGGCGGTGATCCGGCCGTCGGCCGCGGGGTCATGACCGAGGAGGAACTGCACGACCTGGTCGCCGGCCACCAGGCGCTGAGCGCCGACGAGCGGCACATCGTGAGCGAGGTGTTCGACGCCGCGGAACGGCAGCTCCGGGAGGTGCTGGTGCCCCGCACCGAGGTGGAGTTCCTCGCCGCGTCCACCCCGCTGGACCGCGCCGCCAAGATCGTGGCCGCCGCGCCGCACTCCCGCTTCCCCGTCTACCAGGAGTCCTACGACGACGTCATCGGCTTCATCCACGTCCGGGACCTGCTCGATCCCGGCCTGGCGGGCCGGCCACTGACGGTCAGCGACGTGGCCCGGCCGGTAAAGCGGCTGCCGACCAGCAAGCGGGTCCTGTCCGCGCTGTCGGAGATGCGGCGGGACCGGGCCCACCTCGCGATCGTGGTGGACGAGTACGGCGGCACGGCCGGCATCGTCACCCTGGAGGATCTGGTCGAGGAGCTGATCGGTGACATCCAGGACGAATACGACGTCGGGGAGGCCGGCCCGAAGCAGCTGCAAGGCGGCCAGCTTGAGGTGGACGGGCTGCTCAACCTGGATGAGTTCGCCGAGCAGACCGGCGTCGGCCTGCCCGAGGGCCCCTATGAGACGGTGGCCGGCTACGTCCTGGCCAGCCTGGGCGAGCTGCCCCGGGTCGGGGACCAGGTGGAAATAGACGGCCACCGGCTGACCGTGACCGAGATGGACGGCCGCCGGATCGCGCGGGTCCGGGTGGGCCCGGCCGGCCCTGGTGACGCGCCGCCGGACGAGGCGGGCCGGTCCCCGGGCCGCGGCTAGACTAGCTGGTCGCGGCCATCCCGCCCGGCTGTCGGGGCTCGCGGCCGGTCAGGGGAAGGCAACGTGGTGCACGCTGGTGATGCCGACACGGTCCTGGTGGTGGATTTCGGCGCGCAGTACGCGCAGCTGATCGCCCGCCGGGTCCGCGAATGCCAGGTGCACTCAGAGATCGTGCCCGCCACCATGCCGGCCGCGCAGATCCTGGCGCGCCGGCCGAAGGCGGTGATCTTGTCCGGTGGGCCCGCGTCGGTGTACGCGCCGGGGGCACCGCCCGCCCCCGATGGCCTGCTCGGCGCCGGCATCCCGGTCCTCGGCATCTGCTACGGCTGCCAGCTGATGGTGGCCGGGCTGGGCGGGACGGTGGCCCACACCGGGGCGGGCGAGTACGGCGCGACCACGCTGGAACTGCTAGCCGGCGGGGACGTGGGCGGTGCCGGCCAGCCGGGCGGGACACGGCCGGCCGGTGCGGACGCAGGCAGCCCTCCCCCGCCCGGCGGGACACTGCTGGCCGGCCTGCCGCCGCGGCTGCAGGTCTGGATGTCGCACGGCGACACCTGCACGGTGCCGCCCCCCGGTTTCGCGGTCATCGCCCGGACCGCGGCGACCCCGGTGGCCGCCATGGAGGATCCCGCCCGGGGCCTGTATGGCGTGCAGTTCCACCCCGAGGTGCTGCACACCGAGCACGGCCTGGAGGTGCTGCGCCGGTTCCTGGCGGCGGCCGGCTGCCGCCCCGGCTGGACCATGCGCAGCATCATTGACGAGCAGACGGCCCGGATCGCCGAGCAGGTCGGCGGCGGGCGGGCCATCTGCGGGCTGTCCGGCGGGGTCGACTCCGCGGTCGCCGCCGCGCTCGTGCAGCGGGCCATCGGCTCCCGGCTGACCTGCGTCTTCGTTGATCATGGGCTGCTGCGCCAGGGCGAGGCCGAACAGGTCCGCACCGACTTCGTGGCCGCGACCGGGGTGGAGCTGTACACGGTGGACGCGGCCGGGGTGTTCCTGGCCGCGCTGGCCGGCGTGGCGGACCCGGAGGAGAAACGCAAGATCATCGGGCGGGAGTTCATCCGCGCATTCGAGCGGGCCACGGCCGAGATCACCGCCGAGGCAGGCACCCACGGCGAAGTGGTGGAGTTCCTGGTCCAGGGCACGCTCTACCCCGACGTGGTGGAATCGGGCGGCGGCACCGGCACCGCCAGCATCAAGTCCCACCACAACGTCGGGGGACTGCCCGACGACCTCGGGTTCAAGCTGGTCGAGCCGCTGCGGGATCTGTTCAAGGACGAGGTGCGCCGGATCGGCGCGGAGCTTGGGCTGCCGCCGCAGATCGTCGGGCGCCAGCCGTTCCCCGGGCCCGGCCTGGGCATCCGCATCGTCGGTGAGGTCACCCCGGCCCGGCTGGACATCCTGCGCGAGGCGGATGCCATCGTCAGGGAAGAGCTGTCCCGGGCCGGGCTGGACGCCGACATCTGGCAGTGCCCGGTGGTGCTGCTGGCCGATGTCCGGTCGGTCGGCGTGCAGGGCGATTTCCGGACCTACGGGCATCCGGTGGTGCTGCGCCCGGTGACCAGTGAGGACGCGATGACCGCCGACTGGGCGCGGCTGCCGGACGCGCTGCTGGCCACGATTTCCACCCGGATCACCAACGAGGTCAGGCAGATCAACCGGGTGGTGGTAGACATCACCAGCAAGCCGCCCGGCACCATCGAGTGGGAGTGACGAGGCTGCCGGCACCCGGTGCTTGAGTGGCACTCATGGCGTTATGGAGGCAGCATGAGTGTTGTGAGCATCGCCGAGGCGTGGCCAGCCACCGGCCGCCCGTTCACCGTCGCCGAGCTGGACCGGATACCCGATGACGGGCGCCGGTACGAGCTGCTGGACGAGGTCCTGGTCGTGAGCCCGCGGCCAGGTAACCCGCACCAGGAGGTGGCCGCTGAGCTGCTTGGCCTGCTGCGGGCGCGATGCCCAGCCGGGTTGCGTGCCCTGCCTGAGGTAGCGGTTCAGATCTCCGCCGACATCGAGCTCGATCCTGACCTCGTGGTGATCAGGCGGGAGCAGGTCAACGAGGCCAAGTGCATGCAGCCGCCGCTGCTGGTGGTCGAGATCCGGTCGCCGAGCACCGCGCTCATCGACCTGAACCGGAAGAAGTCTGCCTACGAGCGATTCGGGGTGGCGTCGTACTGGATTTTCGTGCCCGACCTGGACAAACCCGAGCTGGTCGTGTTCGAGCTGCGGAACGGGCGCTACCAGGAAGCGGCACATGCCCGGGGCCGGGAGCGGTTCACCGCCAGCCAGCCGTTCGGTGTCGAGGTCATCCCGGCCCAGCTGATCGCGGGACTGCTGCCCGGCTGAGCGG
>DATDGI010000048.1:0-2944 GCA_036522155.1 Streptosporangiaceae bacterium | reverse complement strand
GGAAGATGAAGCCGATCAGGCCAAGGACCCAATGGCCTTTGCGGAAGCTAAGGACCGCGAAGACGACCAGCAGAACAAAGTAGATGATGCCTAGCGTGATGCCCCAGCCCGCTCCTGACATGGGTTCCCTCCATGTAGTCATATCCGGGCAGCGCCTGGCACACCACCGAGGTAGCGCCCGGCGCCGCGGAGGTGGTCTCCGGCCCCGCTAGCACCGCTGGCCGTGGTGCTGCTCGAACTGCAGGCGACCGCGAGCAGCCCGGCCCCAACCGCGATCGCGGCGGTCGACCACCTGGCTGGCCTGGTACCCGCCACTTGTCTAATGACCGCGTCCTCATACCGTCTTCCCGAGGCAGGGACCACCGGTCCTCGCCCGAAAGGTGCTGCTGCTTTGCACGGAGTGCTGTGTTACAGCTCCTTGACGGCCTGCTGCAGTGCCTTGTCGATCTCTTTGGGGTCCACGTCGAGATCCTCGGCGGTTTCTTTTATGTCCCTGGTCACAGCCTTCTGCACCGCCTCCTTGACCGTGCTCTCCCCGACGATGACGAGGCCCGCCTGGCCGGGATCGATGAAGTCTGCCAGCTGCTTGGCCTGGGACCGGGACATTCCCTTGGCCAGATGGCCGCTGACACCGCCGATGACTCCGCCGACAGCGGCCGCGCCGAGGACAGCAGGCGGGAAGATGGCCCCTATCGCCGCGCCGGCGGCGATGCCCCACCAGGCGCCGTGCCGGGTGGCCGTCTCGTCCTTGTTCTCGTGGACCTTGCCGCTGGCGTCCTTGGTGACCACGGCGGCGTCGTAGGAGCCGACCAGGCCGCGGGCGTGCAGATCCTTGACGACCTGGTAGTCGTCTTGCGCGGCGTCTTGGTCTGGGTACGTGGCGATGAAAATGAACGTGCTGTCGGTGTCAGCCATGCAGTCCTCCTGGTGTTGTCGCTGGTTGCTAGACCTTCTCTCATAGTCTTGGCCACAGGCTGACCCCGTTCATCGCCCAATTTGGGTGATCTGCCACGTATCGTCGGGCCGCCGGGCAGCGGAACGCCCGTGCCGGAGCTGTCGGCTGCTCGCGGGCCCGGGGACGGTGACAGCGGATCCGGACTCGCGGGGGTGGCCAGGGCGGTCAGCACCACGAACCCGACTGCCGGATCGTGATAGTGCCCAGGTCGAGGACCTGCCGAGAGGCAACAGGCGCTGCGGTGGGCCAAGCTGCTGACGATGACCGAAGCGGCGGTGTCCCTCGGGCGTCGGCGCGCTGGGGATCGCCCGCTCGATCAACATCTTGCAGTAGCTCCCCAGCGGGCGGATGCGCGCTTACTCGGGCTCCTTGCCGGCGAGCAATTGCTGGGCGGCGTGGCGCGCTTGCCCGGTTGATCCGCCCGCCAGTGGGATGGCCTGGAAGATGCGCTCGGGGTCCTTGAGCCGCCCGGTGTTGCGGAGCCGTTCGGCTTAGCCGGCGACCGCTTTGAGGAACGTGGCGCCCAGCGAGGTGCGGCCCCGCAGGCGCACCACGACGGCGGCCGCGCGGGATCCGCTGGGGTCGGGCAGCCGGGCCTGCAAGGTGCGGGCCCCCGCGTACAGCAGGCTGCCGTAGACGTCCGGGACGATGACCCGGTCGCTGAGCGGGTGCGGGGCGTTAGCTGTAGCTGCGATTCGACGCCTAAACCGGCTACGACCTGGGCTTTCGGTTCTCAGCAGTTCTCATCGCCCTACACGATGTTCGGCGCTCATGTGCCCTCGATGTGCCCTACTCCGCTCGATCCGGCACGGACATGGCATGCCTTCTGGATGCAGATCACCGGCGCATCCCTGCTGGTAATCAATGGTCGCTGCTTGGCGTGCATGCGGAGGGCTGCCCAAGACGGCCATAGCGCACACGCGTTGCTGGACCTTGCTGCTGTACGACTATCGGCTCGCTGCCCCATGGGTACGCAGGCCAGGACATGGCCACCAAGCCGACTGTTCGATGCGCCTGCGCATGCCCGTCTAGGGCTGTCGTGTGGCAAGTGCGTCTGGACGCGCGTCTTGAGCTGGTTGTTACAACTCTCCGCGGTTTCAAGGGCGCACCTCCGGCGCGCCACGCCTGACCTGACGGCAGGAGGCCAGGCCCGATCAGCGCAGCAAACCTCTGTACCATCGCACCCGGCGCCACAGCGAGTCCCATCCCCAATCGGGGTAGAACCGGTCATTACCCTTCCAGGAGGCCGACGACGCGGGCTTGGGTGACTGCCTCATTTCGCGTGGAGACGCCCAGCTTGCGGTAGATCGATTTCATCTGCGACCTGATGGTAGGCGGCGACAGGAAGAAGTCTCCGGCGATCTCCGCGGCCGACAGATGGGTGGAAAGCACCGGCAACAGGCGAAGCTCGGCGGCGGTCAGCGCCGACGCGCCAAGGATCCTCGGACCGCGCTCTTTGGCAAGCTGGGTCCGGAGGGCCTCGGCCTCGTCAAGCAGGGTTCCCAGGCTGGGCCGCCGCCTGAGTATCTCATCGATCTCCCGCATGAGTGTCCGGGCACCTGATAGGTCGGCAAGGGCAGTATGGACGCGGATGAGCTCAATCCGGGCCTGGACAGCGACGTGGGGGATCGCGTAGGTCAGCAAATGCCGCGGCGGCTGAGCATGGACGAGGTGCTGGCGCGCCGCTGTGGCATCTCCCCGGTGCAAGGCGGTGCGGGCTCGCGCAGCGGCGACTAGCGGCGTAGCGTAGCTTTCCTCCATCCTGCCCCGGCGCAACAGGATGTCCGCTTGTTCGGCCAGGTCCCCGGCCTTGTTCCATTCTCCGCGGGTCATCGCCACCAGAGACCGTTCGCACGTCGCGATCGCAAGGGTGTCGGGTGAAAAGCCTGCTCCTGCGCTGGCCGCATCCTCCAGAAACAGGTCGCCGCCTTCGAGGTCACCGCACAGAACCCGTGCCAGCCCTTGCGCCAGCGGGACGATCGGCGCCAC
>DATDGI010000047.1:0-3566 GCA_036522155.1 Streptosporangiaceae bacterium | reverse complement strand
ATGGTGACGCCGAGCTTATCCTTACATATGCATGAACACGTATGCACACGCAAGCTTAGTGTCCTGTTGACAGACGCAGCGGCCCCGGCCGGTGCTCACACACCAAACCGGGGCCTGACCAGGACGGAGCCCTGGCTATGGAGAACCTTAACGGCGAGCTGGCCGAGGTGGAGGCCGCCTGCCCGGCCTGGCATGCCTGGGAGGGTGTGGTCGCGGGGATGCTCTACGCCCGCAGGCTGATGTCGAGCCCCCCGCGGATCGTGCGGGCTGCCAGCGCGGACGGGCTGGTGCAGGCCATCGAGGCAGACGAGATCGCCCACGGCGAGCGCCCGCCCCGGCTGCCCTGCGGCCTCGCGGTAGTCCAGGAGCGTCACCGGGGGTGGCTGATCGCCCCCACGCTGCCGGGCAGCCCGCCCCGGGGGTTCATCGCGGTGCAGGCCGCCACCGGCCGCCGCGTCATCACCACCACCCTGACCGAGATGGACGCTGCGCTGGCCAGGGAGCCAGCGGACTGACCACCAGGCGTGCCCGGGGCCGCGTAGCTGGAGCATCTGCCAGGCACCGTGCCCCGGCCTGGGCTCTGGCGCATCCCGCTCCCCGGCTGGTCAGTTTCACGATGGACGTCTACACCGAAGTGGCCGAAGAGCTGGCCGAGGCCGCAGCGTCCGCGATAGCCGCCTACGTGCCCCGCAAGAGCAAGATCGTTTCTGGCGGTGCCAGCAATGTGCCAGCAGGGGGCCAAAATGATCACTGACATAAAGCCAGGCACCTCGCCTATTCAGCGAAGTGCCTGGCCAGGGGCGGAGGCTCGGGGATTTGAACCCCGGAAGGGCGCGAACCCTAACCGCATTAGCAGTGCGGCGCCATAGACCGGACTAGGCGAAGCCTCCCGGTGACCGAACGGTCCGCATCAGCGTACCGGTGACCCTGACGGCGCCGCAAAGCACGGCCGCAGGACCGGGCCGTCCGGTCGCCTGGTCAGCCGACCTCGATCACCTGGTAATCGCCCTGGGCGTAGGCCTCCCTCATCCTGGTCTTGGCGAACTTGCCGACCCCGGTCTTGGGCACCTCGGCGATGAAGCACCAGCGTTCCGGCAGCTGCCACCGCGGCAGCTGGCCGGCCAGGAAGTCACGCAAGTCGGAGGCGCTGGCCGAGGCACCCTCCCTCAGCACTACGGTGGCCAGCGGGCGTTCTCCCCACTTGTCGTCGGGCACCCCGATCACCGCGGCCTCGAGCACATCCGGGTGGGCCATGATGGCATTCTCCAGCTCCATCGAGGAGATCCACTCGCCGCCGGACTTGATCACGTCCTTGGCCCGGTCGGTCAGGGTGACGAAGCCGAGCAGGTCGATGGTGCCGACGTCGCCGGTGCGCAGCCAGCCGTCGTCGAACTTGCCCGGATCGTCGTCCTTGTAGTAGGCGCCGGTCACCCACGGGCCGCGCACCTGGACCTCGCCGACCGCCTTGCCGTCGTGCGGCAGCACAGTCCCGTTGTCCCCGACCAGGCGGCCCTCCACGGTGCAGACCAGGCGGCCCTGGGTGTCGCGGTAGCGCCAGGCCTCCTCGCCGGACGTGCCCGGCGGCGGGTGCGCCACGCTGCCGATCGGGGAGGTCTCGGTCATCCCCCACGCCTGCACGATCAGCACGCCGAGTTCCTTCTCGAAGGCCTCCATCAGCGCCCGCGGCACCGCCGAGCCGCCGCACGGGACCATACGGAGCGACGACAGGTCCCCGCCGTGCGCCCGGACGTGCTGGAGCAGGCCGTTCCAGATCGTGGGAACCGCACCGGCCAGGGTGGGCCGTTCAGTCGCTATGAGCCGCGCCAGCGGCTCCGGCTGCAGGAAACGGTCAGGCATGATCAGATCCGCACCGGACATGACGGCGGCGTACGCGAGTCCCCAGGCGTTGGCGTGGAACATGGGCACGACCGGGAGCACCCGGTCCCGCTCGGACATGCCGAGCGAGTTGCCCATGCATACCCCCATCGAGTGCAGGTACGCCGACCGGTGGCTGTAGACGACACCCTTGGGCAGGCCGGTGGTGCCGCTGGTGTAGCACATGGCGGCGGCCGAGCGCTCGTCCAGGTCCGGCCAGCCGAACGTCTCGCTCGCGCCGGCCAGCAGATCCGCGTAGGAGTGCACCTCCACGCCCGGGTGGGCCAGCTTCTCCGCGTGGCCGGCCAGCGCCTCGCCGCCGGGCCCGGTCACCACCACATGGCGCACGGTCTCGGTCAGCGGCAGGACCTGCGCCAGCAGCGGGATCAGCGTGGCGTCGCAGATGATCACGTGGTCGGCGGCATGGTTGGCGATGTAGCCGAGCTGGCCGGGGTCGAGCCGCAGGTTCAGCGTGTGCAGGACCGCGCCCATGGACGGCACCCCGAGGTAGGCCTCCAGGTGCTCGGCGTTGTTCCACAGCAGCGTGGCGACCCGCTGGTCGCCGTCCACTCCCAGGGTGCGCAGCGCATTGGCCAGCCTGGCCGCCCGGGCGCCGGTCTGCGCGTAGGTCTGCCGCCGGGCACCGTCGCCGGTCCAGGTCACCACCTCGCGGCCGCCGAAGACCGTCGTCCCGTACCGCATGATCCCGGCTATGGTCAGCGGCGCCTCCATCATCGTGCTGCGCACGGCCACCTCCTCGCGGACCGCGCACCCGCTTGCCGTTCAGGTGCGCATTGGACTCCCTGGCTGGGATCGTGCCATGCCGACGGCGAATCGTCACCCTTCCAGCAGTTCGGCGTCGATGCGGAGTTTCGCCACCGCCCGGGACACCGTGCTCTTGACGGTTCCCTGGCTCACCCCGAGGAACGTGGCAATCTCCGCCTCGCTCATGTCCGCGTAGTAGCGCAGCACCACCGCCACCCGCATCCGGTGCGGCAGCCGGTCGAGCGCGCGCCGCATCACGTCCTGCAGGGCGCTGTCGGTGGCGTGGTCGCCGATCGGCTGGTCGGGGATCTCATCGGTCGGGTACTCCTCCACCCGGCGCCGCCGCCAGGTCGAGATGTGGGTGTTCACCATCGCCCGGCGCACGTAGCCGTCCAGGGCGGCCTGGTCCTCGATGCGGTCCCACGCCTGGTAGGTGCTGGCCAGCGTGGACTGGACGAGATCTTCCGCGTCGGCCCGGTTGCGGGTGAGCAGGTAGGCCATTCGCAGCAGCGAGCCGCTGCGGCTGGTCACGTAATTGTGGAAGCCGGGGTCCTCCACGCGGGGCGGCGGCAGCGGCGCGGGTTCGGGCGCACCAGGCCCGACCACCGTCCCGTGCGTCCCAGCCACCGCGTGATCGCCCCCGACGCTCACAAGCCAACCGTACCCAGCGCGGAGCCCCGAGCCACAGCCACCACGCATCAGTAACAGGGCTCCTGCCTGCGGCTTTGCCCGGGCAAGGGCGGCAAGTCATGCTTTAGCCGGCCTCCATCATGGCCAGGCCGCGACGGAACGCGGCGATGGCGGCCGGGTTTCCTTCCAGCCGCCAGTCCTGGTGGTAACGGCCGTCGTGCTGTGCGACGTCGTACCAGACCAGGCCGAGCAGATGGTAGCGGCGGATGCCCGCGAACAGGTTGGGGATCATTTGC
>DATDGI010000046.1:0-8881 GCA_036522155.1 Streptosporangiaceae bacterium | reverse complement strand
GCCGCGGCTGGTGGCGCCGCCGCGGCCGGGGCGCAGAACGGTCGCTCCCGGGGCGGTGCGCGGGCCCGGGGCAGGGACGGCCAGCCGAACCGGGCCGGGCAGGCTCAGCCGGCCAGCGGCCCGCACGCGGCCGGGGCTGCCCCCGCCGGGCCAGCGGGTGGGACGCCGACCCTGAATGCGCCTGGGCTGGCCCGGCCGCAGCGGCCCGGCCGGCTCTCCTACAGTGCGCCCTCGGTGGACGGAGGGGCTCAGGTCCAGAGCCGCACCGAAATCAGCGGGGACGGCGACTTCGGGAAGGTCGGGCGCAACGCCCCCTGCCCCTGCGGATCGGGCCGCAAGTACAAGCTGTGCCACGGGGATCCGCGTAACCGCCCGGCGGGCTGATCCGGCCGGGTCCGCTGCGCCCGGCCCGGGCGCGCTCCTCGGTTCAGGCCTGGTTCGCTGGTCAGGCCCGATCGTTGGTCAGGCCGCCTCCACGGCGGTGCAGAGCCAGCGTTCCGGGTTGCCGCCCCGTTCCAGCCGGAGGGCGAGCGCGTGAACGCGCGGGCCGAATCCCACCACCACGGTCATCTCCATGGCGTCGATGGCCGGCCGGAATGTCACCACCCGCCGGACCCGGGGCCGCTGCCCGGCCGCGAGTAGCGGGCCGAGTTCCTGGATGCGGCTGCGCGCCCGCTCGGTGGTCCACGGCACAAGTTGCTGCGCGGGACGGGACCCGGCCAGGGCCTCGGCCAGCACCTGGGCGAAGTAGTTCGGCCAGGCGGGTGCGCCAGCCGGGGCCGTCGGCCCGGGGGGCCTTCCGGAGTGCGGGTGGGCGGCCGGGATCACCGGTTCGCCCGGGCCGGGCGGGTGGGCCGGGGCCGCCGGTGGCGCCGTCTCGCCGTCGTATGGCGGGGCGGAATCCGGGATGCGGCACAGCCGCACCGCCGCCGGGTCGGGCAGCGGCCGGGGGTCACCGGCCGGGCGCCGGCACGGCCGGTGGGCCGGCTGGCCAGGGTCCGGGACCGGGGGCACCCACGGCCGGTCGGGTGGTAAAGCAGACATCGCTCCTCCAGGAGTGATCGAGGCGGCCGGCCGTCCGCACGGGCTGGGAAACCGGTGCTGGTATCTGCGAGAGTTGTATCCCGGGCCAGTGACATTTCCGGGCGCCCGGCCAGGGGCCAGGCCCTCGGGGGCGGGGAATGCCGCATCCCAGTGCCGGGTTAGGGATGAGGCCGGGTAGGAAGAAGCCCGGATGTTGTGATCAGGAGAGATACCGTGCCGCTGCCCCCGCTGGTTGCCCCGGCCGATGACCTGACCGTAGCTGAGGTCAGGCGCTATTCCCGGCATCTGATCATCCCCGAGGTGGGCAAGACCGGGCAGCGGCGCCTGAAGAACGCCCGCGTGCTGTGCGTCGGCGCGGGCGGGCTCGGCTCGCCGGCCCTGCTGTACCTGGCCGCGGCCGGGGTAGGCACGCTCGGCATCATCGACTTCGACGTGGTGGACGAGTCGAACCTGCAGCGGCAGGTCATCCACGGCCAGTCGGACATCGGGCGGCCGAAGGCCGTTTCGGCGATGGAAAGCGTCCACGAGGTCAACCCGCTCGTCAACGTGGTCCTGTATGAGGAGCGGCTCGACTCCGACAACGCCATGCGGATTTTCGAGCCCTACGACCTGATCGTCGACGGCACCGACAACTTCGCCACCCGCTACTTGGTCAACGACGCCTGTGTGCTGCTCGGCAAGCCCTACGTGTGGGGGTCCATCTACCGGTTCGACGGCCAGGCCAGCGTCTTCTGGGCCGAGCACGGGCCGTGCTACCGGTGCCTCTACCCCGAGCCGCCGCCACCTGGCATGGTGCCGTCCTGCGCCGAAGGCGGCGTGCTTGGCGTGCTGTGTGCCTCCATCGGATCGATCCAGGTCACCGAGGCCATCAAGGTGATCACCGGCATCGGTGAGCCACTGACCGGCCGGCTGATGATCTACGACGCGCTGGAGATGAGCTACCGGACGGTCAACGTCAGGAAGGACCCCGAGTGCCCGGTGTGTGGCAAGAACCCCACGATCACCGAGCTGATCGACTATGAGGAGTTCTGCGGCACGGTCTCGGAGGACGCGGAGAAGGCCGCGGCCGGATCGACCATCACCCCCACCGAGCTGAAGGAGATGCTGGACCGCAAGGACAACATCTTCCTGGTGGACGTGCGGGAGCCGAACGAGTACGAGATCGTCTCGATCCCCGGCGCGGTGCTCATCCCCAAGGGCGAGTTCCTGTCCGGCGCGGCGCTGGAGCACCTGCCGCAGGACAAGCGGATCGTGCTGCACTGCAAGTCCGGGGCGCGCAGCGCGGAGTGCCTGGCCGTGGTCAAGCACGCCGGTTTCGCCGACGCCGTGCATGTCGGTGGCGGCGTGCTCGGCTGGATCAGCCAGGTGGATCCGTCACTGCCCAGCTACTGACCGTCCCGGGCGGCAACCTGGCGCAGCGGACGGCGGCCCGGCGGGGGAGGCCGTAACATGCCGGTGTGGCATTGCGGCCGGAGCCCCCGGGTGGCGGCGGTCCGGGGCCGGGCGCGGAGGACGTAGCGCCACCCGGGCCGGTGCCCGGTCCACGCCGCCCGTTCCGGCTCCCGGACCAGGCCGCCCCGCAGTCGTGGCCGCCCGGCGAGCCGGAGCCGCCGGAGCAGCCAGAGCCCGTGGATCAGCCCGGACTGTCCGCTCAGCCTTGGCTACCGCCTCAGCCTGGCCTGTCCGCTGAGCCGGGCGTGTCCGCTCAGCCTGGCCTGCCGGCTCAGGCCGGCCCACCGCCTCACTTCGGGCTGGATGGCCGTCCCGGGCCTGAGGTCCAGTGGTGGCCACCGGACGAACCGTGGCCGCCGGCCGGCCCCCGCACGGCCAGCCCCCCGCCGTTCGGCTCACCGGCCATCCCGCCCCCGTTCGGCCCGCCTGCGGCCGGTACAGACGCCGGGCCGGCCGTCGGCACGCGGGCGCCCGCCCGCCGGCGCGGGCGCGCCCTGTTCCTGGTGCTGCTGGCCCTGTCGCTGGTCGGCCTGCTGGCCTCCGCGGCCGGGGTGGTCGTGCAGATCCTGCCGCGCACCTTCAGCCCGGCGCAGAAGCAGCAGATCCTGGCCTGGGAGATGGGCAAGCGCTGGCGGCTGTGGCCCGCCGGTGAGATCTTCCCGCACACGGTCTCGTACCAGGTGCCTGCGCTGGCCCTGAGCGGGCCCACCGGGCTCACCCTGGCCGCGCACCGGGCGGGCATCAGCAGCCAGGCATCGTGCCCGGTCGCCGCCGACCCGCCGGTGGCGAAGGTGCTGCTCAGCCACGGCTGCACGGCCGTGCTGCGGGCGACCTACACCGACGCCACGCAGAGCCTGGCGGTGACGGTCGGGGTGGCCACCCTGCCCAGCCCGGCCGCCGTCCGGGCCGCCCTGCGGGACCTGCCCAGCATGGCCGGGAACAGCCTGACCGCTGGCCTGCGGGCGGTGCCCTTCCGGCACACGATGGTGGCCAGGTTCGGCAACCGGCAGCGCCAGCTGTCCTGGGACCGCGCCGCCGGGCCCTATCTGGTGTTCGCCACGGTGGGCTACGCCGACGGGCGGCGCCGGGTCAACGAGAGCTCCAACCTGTACGCCACGGCCGAGATGCTCGGCCTGGAAGACGGCGTCGGTGGCTGGGTGGCCGGGCATCTGGGCGCCGCCCCGCCAGCCCCTCGGTGCCCGGGCGGCCCGGCATGCTGACGGCGGCGGTAGCCCGGCGGGCCGTCCCGCTGGCCGCCGCCGTGGCCGCCTGCGCCGTGGCGATGGCGGCCGCCCTGGCCGCCGCCGCGCCCGCTCGCGCCGATGTGGTGCGGGACCAGCAGCTCTGGGTGCTGAACATGGTGCACGCCCCCCAGGCCTGGAACGTGACCCGGGGCCAGGGGGTGACGGTCGCGGTCATCGACAGCGGGGTCGTCCCGTCCGTGTCCGACCTGGCCGGTTCGGTCATCAGCGGCCCCGACCTGTCCGGTGTCAGCACGCCGAGGTCCAACCCGTCGTGGGGGGTGCACGGCACCTGGATGGCCTCGCTGATCGCCGGGCACGGGCACGCGGGCGGGTCGAGCGGGATCATCGGGGTGGCCCCGGCATCGAAGGTGCTGTCCATCCGGGTGGTCACCGACCGGGGAGACCCGCATTTCCATAAGTACCAGCACGAGTCGAACACCGAGGTGCAGCAGGCACTGGCGAACGCCATCACCGACGCCACCACACGGGGCGCCCAGGTCATCAGCATGTCCCTGGGTTACGGCACCGCCAGCCGGCTCGTCCGGGTGGCCCTGCAGAACGCCCTTGACCACGGGGTGGTCGTGGTCGCCTCGTCGGGCAACTCCGGGGACACCTCCGTCGCGCGGCACAACGGCCAGGCCCCGTACTCGTTCCCGGCCGACTACCCGGGCGTGCTCGGGGTGGGCGCCGTCGGCCCGGCCGGGCTGGCGGCCGGCTTCTCCAGCGACAACCTGTCGGTGGAGATCGCCGCGCCCGGGGTCAAAGTGCCCGCCCAGGGCCGGGACGGGCAGTACTGGCTGGTCAGCGGCACCAGCCCGGCCTGCGCGATCACCTCCGGCGTGGCCGCCCTGATCAAGTCCCGGTACCCGCAGCTGGCGCCGGCCCTGGTCGATCAGGCCATCACCAGCACCGCCCAGAACGCGCCGAAGGGCGGCTACGACGACCGGGTCGGCTTCGGCACCGCCGACGCGGCCGCCGCGCTGGCCGCCGCGGGGCGGCTGAGCCGGGACGCCGCCACCGCCCGGGGCGTGCGGGTGTCCGCTCACTTCGGGGGCGGCCCGGCCGCGGTGACCGCGGTGCCGGTGCCGCCGCGGGGCAAGGGCGCGCTGGCGGTCTACGCCGGGCTCGCGTTGTTCTGCCTGGCCCTGGCGGGCGTCGCGGTGGCGGGGCTGCGCCGCACCCGGCGGTCCCGCGGCACCCGGGGGGTGCGGGGATCCAGGGGATCCCGCGGGGCGGCGGGCCCCCGGCCGGTGCCGGGCCCATGACCAGCCCCCAGCCCGAGGCGCTTAACGGCTTCGCTGACCAGGTGCTCGACGTGGTCGACACCATTCCGCCGGGGCGGGTCATGTCCTACGGCGACATCGCCGAATACCTGGGCCAGGGCGGCCCGCGGCAGGTAGGCCGGGTGCTGGCCGTCTGGGGCGGCGGTGTCCCCTGGTGGCGGGTGATCCACGCGGACGGCTCGCTGCTAGCCGGACACGAGCGGCTGGCGCTGGCGCGCTACCGGGAGGAGGGAACGCCGCTGCGCACCACGGGAGACAGCTATCGCGTCGATATGCGGCGGGCGCGGTGGCCCGGTAATCCCTGATCCAGCCACCCGCATCCCATGAGCCAGGATCAGGCCGTTGGCGCCGCGGGCTGGTGGAAGCAGCAGGTGCCGGTGGAGCCGTGCGGCATGCTCTTGATGCCAGCGTCCGGATCGGTGCTGCCCCGCACGATCGCGCCCCCGTAGCCCGGCGCGCCCAGGAACGCACCCCACCACAGCACCCACGGCTCCGGCCCGTCCGCGGCCGGGAACAGCTCGGCCACCGGCCGGATCCGGCGCTGCAGCACGAACGGGCCGTTCATCGCCGCGGCCAGCCAATCCCGCCACTCATCTTCGCCGGTGAGCCAGCCCTGGATCACCCCGGCGCCGGAGTGCAGCGCGGTCGGCTTGAGCACCAGGTGCTCGCGCTCGGCCAGCGCGTAGTCGGCCATGTCAGCCTCGCCGCCCCCGTCGATCGTGACCGGCCCGGGCCGTACCATCCGGGTCCACGGCAAGAGCCGGTCCAGCCGCACCAGTTCGGCCGCGGTGAACAGGTGCCGGTTGGCCTCGTCCGACAGCAGGGCGAGCGCGCCCTTGCTGCCGTAGAGTTCGGCGTCTATCGGGGCGAACAGCTTCACCTCGCCCCGCCCGGCGGCGCGCAGCAGCGGCCCGGCGAGATCATCTGCCTCCGGGCGGAGCAGGTCCTTGATGAGAAAGACCCGGTACACCACGCCGACCGGGCGGCCGTCCAGCCAGACCCGCCGGTCGGCGTAGCTGAGCTCGCCCAGGTGGCAGGCCACCGCCGTCATCCCGTACCGGGCCATCTGGCCCGCGCCCGCCCGTAGCTGGCGGTGCAGGATGCCAAACGAGTCCGGCCAGTCGGTGACGGCGATCAGCGGCTGGTCCCCGTCCCCGATGCCGCATTCGGCCCGCAGGGTGGCGGCCAGCACGCCCATGGTGTCGGTGTAGCTGAGCCCGTGGGCGGCGACGAACTCGGCGATCGCGGGCTCGGTCAGGAAGGCGCGGTTGAGCAGGGCGTTGTCGAGCCCGCCCAGGGCGCTGCCCAGGTTGAGTTCCATCACCCGGAAGGCCGTGGAGTCCCGGAACAGATCGGCCCGGCCCAGCCGGGTGGGCGGCTGGCCGCCGGCCATCTGGATGGCCGTCAGCTGCGGCCCGGTCATCCCGGCCGCCCGCGCGAACGCGGTGACGTCGCCGCCGAACAGCCGGCCGGGAAGGCTGGCCAGCGCCGCGTGCAGGGCCAGCAGGTCATCGCGCAGGACCGCGAACTCGGCGTGCTCCAGGAAGACCGGCCGGGTCAGGCAGATGCCGTCATAGGAGGTGGCGGTCAGGTCGATCCGCTCGCGGGCCACCTCGACCAGCCGGCTGGCAGGCACCCCGCGGGCCGCGATGTCAGCCAGGTAGCGGCTGGTCAGCGTGCTGGCGGTGACCACGCCTCATGGTAATCGCCGGCTGGTCAGCTCCTGGGCGAGGCCGCGTGCACGATCGCTGCGGTCGATCCTGACCTCGGTCACCGCTGAGTGCAGATCGTCTGCATTCTCACGGGCGGCTTTTTTCGTAATGATCCAGGAGTGCCCAGTTATGAGGAAAGTTGTCAGTCCTGAGCCGCATATCCATCAAGTGCACACCGGTCTTGTTGATGGCAGTGATCAGCCGCTCGTAAAGTGGGCCGTTCACCGCTACCTGTTGGTTATCAAACAGACACGGCGGGCAAATCTCCCAGCTAATCTGGACGAATGAGTTCCAGGTGGGGCACAGTCGGCACCCAGGCTCAATGTCTACGTCGACGGCTTCAACCTCTACTACGGCGCTCTAAAGGGTACGGCCTACAAGTGGCTTGACCTGGACAGCCTCTTCCGGAAGATCCTGCCCGGCTACGACATCCACTGGATTCGTTACTTCGCAGCCCGAGTCTCCGGGCGGGCCAGCGACCCTCAGGGCCCCCGTCGGCAAGCCGCCTACTTCAGGGCGCTGCGCACTCTTCCGAACGTAACCATTCACCTAGTACGGCAGCCGCCATTTGGGGTTTGACCTGGGCCTGAGCATGGCTGGGGATGCTGGTCGTGCAGGGCGCAGCCGCCTGGCGATCATGCGTTTGTGAGGACAACAAGACCGGAGGCGGCTGCTGCCGTCAGGATAGGCGCCGGGCTGGGCCGGCGTAAGCGCGCTGAACTGCTGGGACTGCTGCGCCCGTGTTTTGTGCGGGTGGAGCCGTGGCTGCAGGCGGGCAAGTACACCGGCGCGGTGATGAGCCAGCTCCCCAGGCGCAACGGCTGGACGATCGCCGAGCACGTGGGGGATGCGGCGCCGGATAAGACCCAGCGGCTGCTCAACCGGGCTTGCTGGGACACCTTGGCGGCGATGGCGGTGGTGCGCCGGTTCGCGGTGGCGGGGCTGGATGAGGCCGCCCGCAGGACCGGGCGGCGTGGCCTGGCGGTCGGGGCGGTCGATGAGACCGGGCAGGTCAAGCAGGGTGAGCACACCGCCGGCGTCAAGCGCCACTACCTGGGCTGCGCGGGGAAGGTGGCCAACGGGATCACCACGGTCCACCTGGCCTATGTGCGGGAACAGGCCGGGCACGCACTGATCGCCGCGCGGCAGTGGATCCCGCGCGAGCATATCGATGACCCGGCCAAGCAGCAGGTCATGGGCCTGCCAGCGGAGCTGGTGTTCCGCACCAAGGGGCAGCTGGCCATCGACCTGTTCACCGAGGTCTTCGCTGACGGCATCGGGCTGGACTTCGTGTGCGGGGACGAGGTCTATGGCAGCTGCACCCAGTTGCGTGAGTACCTGGAAGCCCGTGGCCAGGGCTATGTGCTGCGGGTCCCGTCGAACTTCCACCCCACGCTGGCCCGCGGGGTGCGGCTCACCTGCAAGCAAGCGGCCACCCGGCTGCTGGCAGGCGCCCCCCGCTGGGAGGTGCGCTCCGCCGGGAAGGGCTCCAAAGGCGCCCGCTGGTATGCGTGGGCCTGGCTCGCCACCACCTCCCCCCGCCACCACCTGCTGATCCGCCGCCACCGCGTCACCGGCGAGCTGGCCTTCCACTACTGCTATGTCCCCCAGGGGCAGGTACTGTCGCTGTCCCGGCTGATCCGCGCTGCCGGGCTGCGCTGGCCGGTGGAGGAGGGCTTCGAGTTCGGCAAGGGCTGCTTCGGCCTGGACCAGGCCCAGGTCCGGCTCTACACCGCCATCGCCCGCCACACTGTGCTGGTCACGGCGGCCCTGGCAATCTGCGCCGTCACTGCCGCCCTGCTGCGCCGCCGCACCAATACCCAAGCGCCAGCGGCAGTCCGCCCAGATCAGCCCGCGCCCGCCGACCCCGGCATGATCCCGCTGACCGTCCCACAGACCGCGCGCTTGCTCGCCCACCCACCCCCGCCTGGTGCCGCCGGGCACTGGCTGGACTGGCGGCGCCATCACCAGGCCCGCGCCGCCTG
Source organism: Streptosporangiaceae bacterium (assembly GCA_036522155.1). Taxonomy (GTDB): domain Bacteria; phylum Actinomycetota; class Actinomycetes; order Streptosporangiales; family Streptosporangiaceae; genus UBA9676. The sequence goes on along the minus strand of DATDGI010000046.1, from coordinate 161 downwards.
GTACCACCAACGCACCCGGCTCGCCCGCGACGCCAAGATCACCCAGGTCAGCTAGTGAATGGCGGCTGCCGTACTAGTGCCTTCTTCGCGGCCTTCGGGACTGTCCAGGCCGTCAAAGTGGACACCCTGTTCGGTGTAGGTCAGGTAAGTCTGGCCGCCGT
>DATDGI010000045.1:0-7395 GCA_036522155.1 Streptosporangiaceae bacterium | reverse complement strand
GCCATCCGGCCGCTTGATTCCACCGCACGCAACGCCTTGATGGCCTCGGCGGGATCGGCGCCCAGCACCCGCCGGGCGGCGCCCGCCTGCACCACCATCACGCTCACGTTGTGCGTCACAACGTCGTGCAGCTCGCTCGCGAGGCGCGCGCGTTCCAGCGCCAGCACGCGCCTGGTGGCCGCCTCGTGCTCGGCCTGGGCCTGGCGAAGCCGCGCGCCGGAGTCATCGGCCCGCCGGGCCCACCGGTGGACCGCGTTTCCCACGATCATGATCGGGATGAAGATCAGCAAGGGCGTGGCCCGCGCCGGAATGGGCGGGCTCGTGTTCGCGAAGAGCGCGATCACCAGCACGGTCGCCAGGGGCATGCTGAGCAGCGCGGCGCCGCGGTACCGGCTGTGCACGACTGCCGAGTAGGCGGCGAACGCCACCGTGAGGAAGGTGACCAGCGTCGCGTTGTTCTCGGGGTAGTAGGCAGCGACGATGGCGGCCATGATCGTCCAGAACGCGGTCAGCGGGAAGACCCTGCGCAGCGCCAGCGGCGCCGTCGTCAGGGCGACCAGAAACGGCCCGAGTGGGCGGGCAGGAGGAATCCCGGCGGCCAGTGCTGCGACGGTTGCCGCCACCGCCAGGACTGCGTCGATACTGATGGCGCGCCGGGAGACCGCGGGCCGCGGCTCGGTGGACCGGGCGAACGCCAGCGCCTGGGCAAGGCCGGTCCGCACCAGCCCTCGTCTGCCCTCGCTCACCAGCTCATTGTCCTCCGTGACTCCCCCGCGTGGCATCGCCCGCCCGGCCTAGGCGACTCCGCCTCGCGAACGACCTGCCCGGCGAAAGTCAGCCGCCGCGGCTGGCAAGTTGCGTCTCACGGCCGAGGCGGGCCAGGACCGGGCGGGCCTAACTTCCCGGGCATGGATGCCCTGATCCGACTCGAAGAAGTCACCAAACGCTACGACAGAGACGCCGCACCCGCGGTAGACGGCGTCAGCATGCAGATCGCGCCCGGCGAGGCCGTCGCGGTGATGGGCCCATCGGGCAGCGGGAAGTCAACGCTGCTGAACATGATCGCCGGCCTGGACCGGCCCACCAGCGGGACCGTCACCGTGGCCGCGGAGCGGATCGACCGGCTGAGCGAGACCGGCGTGGCCCGGTTCCGGCGGCAGAAGGTCGGCATGATCTTCCAGTTCTTCAACCTGCTGGATGACCTGACCGTCCTGGACAACGTCATGCTTCCGGCCCAGCTGGCCGGGATGCCGCGGGGCAAGGCCCGGGCCAGGGCGGACGAACTGCTGCAGGCGCTGCGGATCGGCCAGCACCGCCACGCCTACCCGGCCCTGCTGTCCGGCGGCGAGCGGCAGCGGGTGGCGATCGCCCGCGCCCTGGTGAACCGCCCGGCGATGCTGCTGGCCGACGAGCCGACCGGTGCCCTGGACAGCGCCAACGGCGACGAGATCGGCGAACTGCTGCTCGACCTCAACCGGTCCGGCCAGACGCTGGTGCTCGTCACCCACAACCCCGGCCTGGCCGCGCGGTACGCCAGCCGCACGATCCACCTCGCCGACGGCCGGATCGCCGGCGGCACCGGTGCGGGGGCGCTGCGATGAGCGCGCGGCCGGTGATCCGCGCCGTGTCGGGCGGGGTGACCCGCCGCAAGGTGCAGACGGTCGTGATCTTCACCGTGCTGCTGGTCAGCACCAGCGCTTGCGTTCTGGCGCTTGGTCTTGTTCTGGACTCCAATGCTCCCTTTGACCGTGCTTTCGCGGCCCAGAAAGGCGCCCACGCCGTGGTGACCGTCGACGCGGGTAAGGCAACCCGGGCGGACCTGGCCGCCACCGCGCGGGTGAGCGGGGTGACGGAGGCGGCGGGGCCGTTCGCCGAGGCGACCATCACCCCCGGGCTGATCGGCCCGCCCGGATCAGCCGGCCAGGTCACCGCGCCCCCGATGACGCTGGCCGGGCGCGCCTCGCCGGGCGGGCCCCTGGACGACCTGATCCTTCAGCAGGGCCGCTGGGCGCAGCGGGCGGGCGAAGTCGTGCTGTCCAGCAACTACCGGTACGGCCTGCCGTTGGGCGCCCGTCTCACGGTCACCGGCGTGCCGGGGACGCCGCAACTCACCGTGGTCGGCATCGCCAACTCGATCAACCAGTCGGCGGACGGCTGGGTAGTCCCGGGCCAGATCGCCGCTCTGCGCACGCCGGGAACGCCGCCCGCCGCGCAAATGCTGTACCGGTTCGCCAGCGCCGGCACCGCGGCGGCGGTCCGCGCGGACGTGGCGGCGGTCGCTGCCGCGCTACCAGCCGGTGCGGTGACCACCAGCCAGTCGTACCTGACCATCAAGCTCCAGGAGTCGTCGGGGATCGCGCCGATCGTCCCGTTCGTGGTCGCCTTCGCGTGTCTGGGCCTGGTGATGTCGGTGCTGATCGTGATCAACGTGATCAGCGGCGCGGTGGTGGCCGGCTACCGCCGGATCGGCATCCTGAAGAGCATCGGCTTCACCCCCGGCCAGGTGGTGGCCGCCTACACCGGTCAGGTGCTAGCCCCGGCCCTGGCCGGCTGCCTGGGCGGTGTGCTGCTCGGCAACGTGCTCGCGGTGCCTTTGCTCGGCCGGACAGCGGGGGTGTACGGGGTGGGCACGCTGCGGGTGCCGACCGGGGTCGACGTGGCGGTTCCGGTCGCCATGAGCTGCCTGGTCGGCATCAGCGCACTGCTGCCGACGCTGCGGGCCGGACGGCTCAGCGCGGTCCAGGCGATCGCCACCGGGCGCGCCCCGCGAACGGGCCGCGGCTACGCCGCGCACCGGGCGCTGAGCAAGCTGCCGCTGCCCCGGCCGGTGACCATCGGCCTGGCCGCGCCGTTCGCCCGCCCGGCGCGAACCGCGGTGACGCTGACCGCCATCGTGCTCGGCGCGACCGCGGTGACCTTCGCGGTCGGCCTGAGCACCTCGCTGACCCGGGTGGCCAACGGCCTGTCCCGCGCGCAGGCCGAACCCATCCAGGTGTACCTGCCGGCCGGCGGCGCGATCACCCACGTCGGCCCCAGCAAGGCGGCGAGGCCGCGCGGGCATCAGCCCGCCGCACGGTCCCAGCCGTCGTCAGCCGCCCAGCAGCGGGCGATCGAGGCCGCGCTGCGCGCACAGCCGGCCACGCTGCACTACACCGCCGAAACCACGGTGCCAGTCAGCGTCGCCGGGATTACCCAGCAGATCCCGGTGACCGCGTTTCGCGGCAACGCGGCCTGGACCGGCTACGCCATGATCAGCGGACACTGGTACAACGCGCCGGGCCAGGTGGACGTCCCCACCAACTTCCTTACCGTGACCGGCAAGGCCGTCGGCGACACCGTCATCCTCACCGCCGGCCACACACAGATCCCGGTCCGGATCGTCGGCGAGGTCTTCGACACCAGCAACCGCGGCCTGGAAATGTTCACCAGCTGGCAGACCCTGGCCCGCAGTGGCCTGACCCTGATCCCCACCAACTACGACGTCGGGCTGCGGCCCGGCACTTCGCCGGTGGCGTATGCGCGGGCCCTCAGCACGCTCGGCCCGGACTACTCGGTGAACATCAACACAAACGACCCGTTCTTCCTCACCCTGATCGGCCTCATCGGCACGCTGGTCCTGCTGCTCGCCATCGTGGCCGGGCTCGGCGTACTGAACACCGTCGTGCTCCACACCAGAGAACGGGTCCACGACCTCGGCGTCTTCAAGGCCATCGGTATGACACCACGGCAGACCATCGCCATGGTGATGTGCTGGGTCGCCGGGACCGGCCTGCTCGCAGGCGCCGTCGCCGTCCCCGCGGGCGTGGCCCTGCACCGGTACGTGCTCCCCGTCATGGCCAGCGCCGCAGGCACCGGCCTTCCCCCCAGCTACCTGAACATCTACCACCCCGCCGAGCTGGTCCTGCTGGCGCTGGCCGGGATCGTGATCGCCGCCGCCGGGGCACTGCTCCCGGCGAGCTGGGCGGCACGCACCCGCACCGCGTCCGCCTTGCGGGCGGAATGACGCGGATGCGTCAGGCGGATTCGATCACGGGATACAGATGGCGCTCTGGCGCCGCTACCGTGTTGCCGTCCAGGTGGCGCGCGAGCCTGGGCGCCATGACGCTAGCCGCGGCGTGGGCCTCCTCGTCCGAGCCCCACAGCACGTACAGGTAGTACTGGCCGCTTTCGGAATCGCCAAAGCAGGCCGCCGCCTGGCATCCAGGCTGCCGCCGGATCACTGGCACAAGCTCCCGGGCCAGGTCAGCGGCGACGGCCTCCTTGCCGTCCTGCAGAGTAAAGCTCACCAGCCGTGCGTACATCTCAGCCCCCCGTGGTGCCTGAACTCGACACGACCCACCGTAGAGGCGGCCAGCGCGGGACGCCAGATCCGCTGTCGGACATCGGCCTGCTCATCACAAGCGCGCCAGCGAGAAACCGCCCATCGCGCGGAACTGAACGCAGCAGAAGCGCGTTCTCGGTACAGAGTGGCGATGGACTGTTTGCAATATGGTGGCCGAACGGTGGGATCTAGCACGGGATTACTGGCCTGGCCAGCGGCCTGCCATCGCGTTGACCTCCTTAAGGAGTCTTGTCATAGCGGAGAAGGCTTTCTCGTTCGGGGCTGTGCACTGCCGGCGGAGGCGGCCGCGGTTCGCGCGCCGGATCGCCGCCGTTATCGTCCTTGCGGTCACCGCCTGGGCGGGGACAGCTTGCACCGCCGTGACGCCTGGCCCGGTCCCGGCGGGTCACGGGACACCTCCGGTCACCGTGGTGAGACAGGGCGCCGATAACGGCAACGGCGACATATTCATCGCACCGATGGGGGGCGGCTACGCGTCTGGCCCGGAGATCATCACCAGCACCGGCCGGGTGGTCTGGTTCCACGCCGTGCCGGCCGGGGAAATTGCCACCGACTTCCGTACCCAGACTTACCGGGGCAGGCCGGTGCTCACCTGGTTCCAGGGCAGGGGCCTGAGCGGAACCGACTACATCTACAACGACCGCTACCAGCAGATCGCCGAAGTGAGAGCCGGTAACGGCTACCTTACCGACTTTCACGAGTTCCTCATCACACCCTGGAACACGGCGCTGATCCTCGCAGACACCATGGGGACCGCCAACCTGACCTCGATCGGCGGTCCCGCCGACCAGAAAGTCTTCGACGGCATCGTCCAGGAGATCGACATCCGCACTGGCAAGGTGCTCTTCCAGTGGAACAGCGCGGACCACGTCCCCTACCGCGACAGCCACCAGCCGCTGCCCGGCTCGGCAGCCGTCCCCTGGGACTGGTTCCACATCAACGCCGTCCACCTCGACACCGACGGGAACTTGCTGATCAACTCCCGCTACACCTGGACGACCTACAAGGTGAACCGGCACACCGGGAAGATCATCTGGGAGCTGGGCGGCAAGCAGAGCACGTTCAAGCTCACGGCCGCCCCCGGGCAGGTCCTCGACGGCGCCACCGAGATCTTCGCCTTCCAGCACGACCCGGAGGCCATCGGGAACGGCGAGTACACCCTCTTCGACGATGAGTCCGACGGCCCCACCACGCTGCTCGCCCACAGCCGGGTGGTCACCGTGAAGCTGGACCTCGCGACCCGGGTGGCCACCCTGGTGAAGTCCGTCAACCAGCCCGAGGGCCTGGTGGCCCCGGCCGAGGGGAACGCGCAGACCACTGGCAACGGGGACTTGTTCGTCGGCTGGGGCGCGCTGCCCTACATCTCCGAGTTCAGCCCGTCCGGGCGGCTGCTGTTGAACGCGCAGCTCCCCGCTGGTACCAACACCTACCGCGCCTACCGCCTGCCCTGGCACCCGGCCAGTTAGGCACCCCACGGCGCCACGTGCGGATGGTGAGGACGTCCGCGTGGGGTGGGCGAACGTTGTGCCTGACGGCGCAGCAACAGGCATGATCTAGGGAGCACTTTCCACCGTGTTCCGGCTATGACACCGAATGTCGTGTAAATGGAGGAAGCATGCCCGCGAGCCACGAGAGCAGCATGGCCGTCTCCGCGGAGCGGAGCGAAGTCTTCGGAGCCTGCTTGAAGGCGGTAGATCAGTGCGGATTCCGCGTTGTGGCATCGAATCCGGAAACTGGGCAGATCGAGGCCAGGACAAAAATGGGAATCCGCTCGTGGGGCGAAATTATTACCATCACAGTCGGTACTGAAGGAAGAGTCGACATCAAGAGCTCATGCCGTGGGATCCAAATGGTAGACTACGGAAAGAACAAAGCCAATGTTAATGCATTGTCTTCTGCGCTTGGGATGCTCGTGCCGCGCCCGCCTCAGTAGTAAGAAACGCCCGGTCCGCCCCTGTTACCGGCAGCCTGGTATCCAGGAAGGGTGACAGCGCAGGAGGAGGCAGCTCAGTTGCTGGCGGCGGAACGGGCGAGCACCCTCCAGCGGCTGCACGCGCTGGAGCGGGAGTTCGCCGCGATCATAGAGTCGTCGGGCTCGGCCGGCACCGACGACGAGCACGATCCAGAAGGCGCCACCATCGCGTTCGAGCGGCAGCATGTCGCCGCCCTGGCCAGCCAGGCAGGCCAGCACCTGGCCGAGATCGATGCGGCGCTGCTCAGGCTGGCGGAGGGCAGCTACGGCATCTGCGGGAACTGCGGCCAGCTGATCGGCGCCGCCCGCCTGGCCGCCCGCCCGGTAGCCACCATGTGCATCACCTGTGCCTCACAGCGCTGAGCCAGCGCGGTCCCCCGCAACTTATTGACCCGAGTCCACCGCGGCAATGAGTTCCAGGATGCGAGCCGGAGGTAGGTGCTGTTCGTAGATCCGCACGCCGAAGGGCGAGAGCGCGTCCTCAATTGCGTTCACCACCGTGGGCGGCGCGACGATCATGCCACCCTCGCCCACGCCGCGGAAGTTGACGTCGGTGTCGAGGGGCACGGTCTCGATGTGCTCTATCTCGATGCGGGGAATGTCACAGGTGGTCGGCACCAAGTAGTCCATGAACGTAGCTGACTGGCAGTTGCCGTCCTCGTCATACGCCGATCGTTCGAGCAGCACCGCGCCGATGCCCTGCGCGACACCGCCTCGGATCTGACCCTCGACGACGGCGGGATTGATGAGCGCGCCGCAATCCTCGGCGACGACGTACCGCTCCACCGTCACCATGCCAGTCTCGACGTCGACTTCGACGATGGCGCAGTGGCTGCCGCCGGACCATCCTCCTTCGCCGCCGTCGAATGCGGCCTCGACTTCAAGGTTGGCGTCCACGTCGGCACCGAACTGGCCCGATGCCGCGCGCCGTGCGACCTCCCTCACCGCGATGGCACTCGCGGGGTCGCCGCGCACCCAGACGTTGCCGTCGGTGATCAGCAGGTCCTGCGCGCTGGCCTCCATGAGCTGTGCCGCGAAGTCGAGCACCTTGGCCTTAAGCTGCCGGGCGCCGTGGAGGGCT
>DATDGI010000044.1:0-10047 GCA_036522155.1 Streptosporangiaceae bacterium | reverse complement strand
CTGGCCGCGATGGGCCTCAAGCCGGAGCACACTGAGTGGACGCGGCCGGCCGCCGCCGACTATCAGTCCCTGCCGGAGCTGGTCGAGGTGACCAGGCGCAGGCTGTGCCTCCCACCGGGGCGGGCCGGTGAGGTCGAGGCGGCACTGATGGACCTGGGGGTCGACCCCGAGCTGCCGGGTGACCTCGGATCGGCGGGCCGGGAACTGGTAACGATCTGGTGGGAGGGTGCTGCGTGAGCGAGTGGCCAGCAGGCTGGTTCCGGGAGGAGAACCCGCCCCCGGCCGATGCCGCGGGCGCGGGTGCGGCGGAGGCCAGTGAGCCGACCGTGCAGCTGCCCGGGCGGGGAGCCAGCGCGGGCGGCAGCGGCGGGGCGGCTGGCGGCCAGCCAGGTTACGCGGCCAGCGGCCAGCCCGACGGAGCGGCCGGCGGCCAGCCAGGTTACGCGGCCAGCGGGTGGCCGGAGCAGCCGCCGGTGTACGGCTCGGCGCGCACCGGCGTGCGCAGCCCCGCCGGCCCGCGGCGGCCGGCGGCGGCCCCGGCCGGTGGGGCTGGGCGGCGGTTCCCGGTGCGGCGGGTGCTGCTGATCGCGATGACGGTCGTGCTCGTGCTGCTGGTGCTCAGCGGGCTGATGTACTTCTACCTCGATTCCAAGCTGACCAGGTCCGACGTGCTGGTGGACTATTCGGGCCGGCCGGCCGCCGGGGCCGGGCAGAACTGGCTCATCACCGGCTCGGACAGCCGCCAGGGCCTGACCCGCAAGGAGGAGCGCAAGCTGCACACCGGCGTCGACGTGGCCGGGCAGCGCTCGGACACGATCATGCTGCTGCACATTCCCGCCAGTGGCGGCCCCGCGGTGCTCATCAGCCTGCCCCGCGACTCCTATGTCCCGATCCCCGGGTACGGGTACAACAAGATCAACGCGGCATATTCGTTTGGCGGCCCGAAGTTGCTGGCGAAAACGGTGCAGAACGTTACCGGCCTGCAGATCCAGCACTATATGGGAATCGGTTTCGGCGGCCTGGTGAACGTCGTGAACGCGGTCGGCGGGGTGCGGATGTGCATCCCGCACCGGGTCCACGACCAGGCCTCGGGCCTGCGGCTGAAGAAGGGCTGCCAGACGCTGAACGGCGGGCAGGCGCTGGCCTACGTGCGCGACCGGCACACGTTCGCCAGCCAGGATCTCCAGCGGGTGCAGGACCAGCGGATATTCCTGGGCGCGCTGCTGCGCAAGGTGACCAGCCCGGGCACCCTGATCAACCCGTTCGCGGCCGTGCCCGCGGCGTTCGGCGCGGCCGGCTCGCTGCAGGTGGATAGCGGTACGCATCTGTACCAGCTGATGCAGGTGGCATTCGCGCTGCGCAATCCGGAAACCACCACCATCCCGATCGCCAATGCGAATTACGTGACGCCGGCCGGCGACGCGGTGCTGTGGGACCGTACTCAGGCGAGCCGGCTGTTCAACGACCTGAACACCGACCAGCCGGTGCCCAAGCACCTGCTCACCGGCTCCCATCTCGGCGCCTAGCAGGCGGCAGCGCCGCCAGCCGGGCCACGCCGGCGGCCCGGTTATCTGGCATAATCCGCTCTTGCACGAGATGGGGCCGGGTTCGATAGCATTCGTCGCATCTCATTCGCTGGTGTCGTGGGGCGGAGGTCAGATGAGAACCGCCAGCGTGTCCCGTAATGCGCGGCCGCTGGGCCTTTCCGTGCGCGAGGCGGAGATCATGTCGCTTATCGCTGAAGGGCGCTCGAACGGCGAGATCGCCGGTCTTCTCGTACTGGCTGAGAAGACCGTGAAAAACCACGTCAACCGGATCTACGCCAAACTCGGGGCCGATTCCCGCACCTCGGCCATTGAGCGCTGGCTGGACGTCAGCAACCCGCCCGCCTGAGCGCCTGACCGGCCGCCCTGGCCTGCGATCATCAGATCAGGCCCAGCCTGCGTTCAGGAAACGCTCAGGTAGCCCTCCGAGGATATCCGTATGACCACTCCATCGGCCGATGACAGGAAGCGGCCCGATGCCCGGCTGCTCGTTGTCGAGGATGAGCCCAACATCCTGGAACTGCTGGCCGCCAGCCTCCGTTACGCCGGCTTCGAGGTCATCACCGCGGCGGGCGGCAGCGAGGCGGTGCAGGCGGCCGGGCGGCACCGGCCGGACCTCATCGTGCTCGATGTCATGCTGCCCGACATGGACGGGTTCGACGTGGTCCGGCGGCTGCGCGGCGGTGGCACCCGGATCCCGGTCGTGTTCCTGACCGCGCGGGACGCGATGGAGGACAAGATCCGGGGCCTGACCCTGGGCGGCGACGACTACGTGACCAAGCCGTTCAGCCTGGAGGAGGTGATCGCCCGGATCCGGGCCGTGCTCCGCCGGACCAGGGGCGACGCCACCGAGCCCACGCCCCGGCTGAAGTTCGCCGATCTGGAACTTGACGAGGACAGCCACGAGGTATGGCGGGCCGGGCAGCCGGTCCAGCTGTCCCCCACCGAGTTCAAGCTGCTGCGCTACTTCATGAGCAACGCCAACCGGGTGCTCTCGAAGATGCAGATCCTCGACCATGTGTGGGACTACGACTTCCGTGGCGACACCGGGATCGTCGAGTCCTACGTGTCCGTGTTGCGCCGCAAGGTGGACAGCGACGGGCCTCGGCTCATCCACACCTTGCGGGGGGTCGGGTACGTGCTCCGGCTTCCCTCCTAGCGGTAGCCGTCATGTCTCCCCGTTCGCGATTCAGCCGTCGCTGGCAGGCGGCCCGGCGGGCGCCGGGCCGGGTCCCGCTGCGGATCAAGCTGATCACCGCGGTGCTGGCGCTGGTCGCCATCGCCCTGGCGGCGATCAGCATCGCGGGCATCTCGGTGCTCCGCAACTACCTGTTCGGCCAGGCCGACGCCGAACTGGTCGGCATCCAGGACCAGGCCACCCGGTTGGTCCAGGGATGCCTGGTCAGCCCGGGTGCCTGCCCGCAAAATGGAGCGGCGTCGGTGGACTGGCTGCCCACGAACGGGCCGCTCCAGCACATGCTGGTTCCGGTCCAGACCCGGTTGGGGGGCGCCCCGGTCCAGCCGCAGGCCCTGCCCGGCCCGCAGTTCCCGCCCGGCCACGGCTGGCTGAGCGGCCAATCCGGCCAGACGCTCACCGTGCCCGCGCGGTCGGGCGGCGACCGCTGGCGGGTGATCGCCTTCCCGACCACCTACCACGACGTCGTCAGCGGGCAGACGGTGAGCGGCACGATCCTGGTCGGGATCGATGTGTCCAACGTCTACGGCACCATCAATGAACTGGTCAGCATCGACGTGGTGGTGAGCGGGATCGTGCTGGTCGCGCTGGCCGTGGCCGGCGTCGCGATCGTGCGCACCAGCCTGCGGCCGCTGACCGACATCGAGGTCACCGCGGGCGCGATCGCGGCCGGCGACCTGGCGCAGCGGGTGCCCGACCGCGATCCCCGCACCGAGGTGGGGCGGCTAGGCCGGTCGCTCAACGCGATGCTCGCCCAGATCGAGGCCGCCTTCCATGCCCGGGCGAGTTCGGAGGCGGCCGCCCGCCGGTCCGAGGAACGCATGCGCCAGTTCGTCGCCGATGCCAGCCACGAGCTGCGGACGCCGCTGACCGCGATCCGCGGCTATGCCGAGTACTACCGTCAGCGCGGCGGAGCCGCGAACGGCACCGCCCCGGCGCCCGGCCGTGAGCTAACCGCCAGCGAGCTGACCGCCATCGAACCGGCCGGCAGCGAGCCGGCCAGCAGCGAACTGGCCAGCAGCGAGCCGGGGCTCCCCGGGGCTACGGCGGAACTCCCGGCGGCCGACGGTGGGCAGCTCAGCAAGCCCGACATGGACCGGATCATGCAGCGGGTCGAGCAGGAGTCCGCCCGGATGGGCGTGCTGGTCGAGGACATGCTGCTGCTGGCCCGGCTGGACCGGCAGCGTGCGCTTGAGAGCCGCCCGGTGGACCTGCTCACCCTGACCGCGGACGCCGTGCAGGACGCGAGGATGATCGCCCCCGAGCGGGAGATCGAGCTCACCGTCGCGGCCGGCGCGGCCTTCATCGTGCTCGGCGACGAGCCCCGGCTGCGGCAGGTCATCGGCAACCTGATGGCGAACGCGCTCACCCACACTCCGGCCGGAACCCCGATCACCGTCCGGATCAGCACAGCCGGGCCGGACGAGGGCACCCCGGTGGCCAGCGCGATCCTGGAGGTGGCCGACCAGGGCCCGGGCCTGACCAGGGAGCAGGCCGAGCGCGCGTTCGAGCGGTTCTACCGGGCCGACCAGGCCCGGGCGCGCACGACCGGCGGGGCCGGGCTGGGCCTGGCCATCGTCGCCGCCCTGGTGAGCGCGCACGGCGGGACCGTCGGCGTGGATAGCGAGCCCGGCCAGGGCGCCACGTTCCGCATCACCCTCCCGCTCGCCGACCAAGCCGCCTAGGTTTCAGCCCGCAGGGCGGCGCGGGCGGCGCCCGCGACCGGCCCGGCGTAGCCGGATCCGAACAGGCAGGCGTGGACCAGCAGCGGGTGCAGCTGGTGCAGTGGCACCCGGGACCGCCAGCCGTCCGCCAGCGGCGCGGCCTCGTGGTAGCTGCCCAGGATCCGGTCCAGGAACGGCGCGCCAAACAGCGCCAGCATGGCCAGGTCGGTCTCCCGTTGGCCGCCGTGCGCGGCCGGATCGATCAGCCAGCCACGCCCGCCCGACCACAGCACGTTGCCCGACCAGCAGTCGCCGTGGATGCGGCTCGGCGGCTCGGCCGGGCCAGCCAGGCGGCCGATCCGGGCAATGACGGCTTCGACGTCGCGCACCTGCGCCGGGCCCAGCGCGCCGGTGCCGGCGGCGCGCCGCAGGAACGGCAGCAGCCGGCGGCCCGCGTACCAGTCCGGCCAGTCATCACCGCCGGAGGCGCCGCTGCCCCCGGGGGCGTCGTTGTCCAGCGGCAGGCTGGCGATGAAACCCGGCCACGGCGCGCCGAACCGGGCGGCCCCGGCCGCGTGGGTGCCGGCCAGTTCCCACCCGAACCGCTCCGCCGCGGCGGCGTCCGGCGCCCCGGGCGGCACCCACGCGATGGCCAGCAGGCCGTCGTCCCAGCCGAGTACCTCCGGGGCCGGCGCTGCCCCGGCCTCCGCCAGCCAGGCCAGCCCGCGGGCCTCGGCCCCGAACACGGCGGCGGAGCCTGCATCGGCGGCCTTGACGAACACGGATCTGCCGTCGGCCAGGGTGGCCCGGTAGTGACGGCACTGATGAGCCGAACCGGTCAGCCGCAGGTCACTGACCCCGCTACCGGTGAGCCGTGCCAGCCGCCCGGTGACGGCCGCGCCGCCGGGCCCGGTCACCGCCCGGCGGTCTTGGCGTCGCCGAACTCGGCCAGCCGCTGGGTGAGCCCCTTGGCCGCCGCCTCGATCAGGTCGAACGCGAGCGCATACTCATCCGGGGTGCCGCCGTAGGGATCGGGCACCTGGCCGCCAAACGGATCGTCGCCCGCCAGCCCCGGGTCGAACGACCGCAGCAGCCGCAGCCGGCCCGCGGCCGCCGACCGGCCCGCCATCCGGCGCAGATCGGCGAGGTTGTCGTCATCCATGGCGAGCAGCAGGTCGTAATCGTCCAGCCAGGACGGCTCGATCTGGCGCGCCCGGTGGCCGGATCCGTCGTAACCGTGCCGGGCCAGCTCGGCCCGCGCCGGCCCGTACATCCGCTCCCCCACGTGCCAGTCCCCGGTGCCCGCGCTTTCCACCGTGACCGCCTCGGCCAGCCCGGCCCCGGCCAGCTCGGCCCGCAGGACCACCTCCGCCATCGGGGAGCGGCAGATGTTCCCCAGGCACACCAGGCAAACCCGATAGGGACCAAACGACTGGCGGCGGCCGGGCAACGCCTCAAAGCCGGGTGTGTCGACGGGCATGCCACCAAGGATGCCCGACCCCGGTTCGTGCTCGTGGCGGTGGCCCACCCGCCCGGCGTTACCCCGGGCGGCCGGCGCGTGCCACGATGGCGTGATGGCCTCGGATAAGGCATATCGGTCACTGTCCTTCTGGCTGGACACGGTCCCCGGCTCGCTGGCACCGGCCGCACCGCTGCCCGGGGACACCGACGCTGACGTGGCCATCGCCGGTGCCGGGCTCACCGGGCTGTGGACCGCCTACTACCTGGCGCGGGCGCGGCCGGGGCTGCGGATCGTGGTCTGTGAGGCGGGCATCGCCGGGTTCGGCGCGTCCGGGCGCAACGGCGGCTGGTGCTCGGCCCTGTTCCCGGCGTCATTGACCAAGCTGGCCCGGCTGGCCGGCCGGGACGCGGCGATCGCCATGTACCGGGCGATGCAGGACTGCGTGGACGAGGTGGGCCGGGTGGCGGCGGCCGAAGGCATCGATTGTCACTGGGCCAAGGGCGGCACCGTCCAGTTCGCCCGCACCCCGGCCCAGCTCGGGCGGGCCCGGGCCGAGGTGGCCGAGGCCCGCGAGTTCGGCTTCGGGGAGGACGATCTGCGCCTGCTGACCGCCGCGCAGGCACGCGAGCAGGCCCAGGCCACCGACGTGCTGGGCGCCACCTACACGCCGCACTGCGCGGCCATCCACCCGGCCCGGCTGGTCCGCGGCCTGGCCGAGGCGGTGCGGCGGCTCGGGGTGGCGGTGCACGAGGCCACCCCGGTGACCGCGATCGAGCCGGGCCTGCTGCGCACCACCAGGGGCACGGTCTGGGCCCGGCACGTGATCCGCGCCACCGAGGGGTACACGCCACTGCTGCCGGGGCTGCGGCGGGCGGTGGCCCCGGTGTATTCGCTGATGATCGCGACCGAGCCGCTGCCGGAAGCGGTCTGGGCCCGGATCGGGCTGACCGGCCGGGCGACCTTCGGCGACCTGCGCCACCTGGTCATCTACGGCCAGCGGACCGCGGATGGGCGGATGGCGTTCGGCGGCCGGGGCGCGCCCTATCACCTGGGCTCATCGGTCCGCCGGGACTACGACCGGGTGCCGCCGGTGTTCGCAGCGCTCCAGCGGACGCTGGCCGACCTGTTTCCGGTCCTGGACGGCGTGACGGTGACCCACACCTGGGGCGGCCCGCTCGGCATCGCCCGCGACTGGTGCGCCTCCGCCGGGCTGGACCCGGCCACCGGGCTCGGCTGGGCGGGCGGTTACGTCGGCGACGGGGTCGCCACCACCAACCTGGCCGGGCGCACCCTGGCCGACCTGATCCTGGGCACGGGCAGTGATCTCACCCGGCTGCCGTGGGTGAATCACCGTTCCCCGCGCTGGGAGCCGGAACCGTTGCGATGGCTCGGGGTGAACGCCGGCCTGCACGTCATGACCTGGGCCGACCGGCAGGAGTTGCGGACCGGCCGCCGGTCCCGCGCGGCCCAGCTGACCGGCCGGTTCCTGGGCGGCTGACCCCCACCGGCCGGGTCGGGATTCCGGTCTGGCGGCGGAGTTCGCGGCGCGCGCGCCAGTTCGCGTCCGCTGTGTCGGTGCTGTTACCATCACTGAGTCTCAAGCGCCGCTAGCTCAACTGGCAGAGCAGCGGACTCTTAATCCGCGGGTTCGGGGTTCGAGTCCCTGGCGGCGCACCCGCTCTGACCTGGGGTTTTGTCATCTCTTTACCCTGGTTGATACCCCGGCTCGGCATTCCACGCAAGATGCTCAGTGGTGCCCTTGCAAGACTGGCGGCGCCGCGGGATCAGAACGCGGCGCGTGTGATCGCACTCAGTACGGTGAGGGCTGGTTGAAGATAACGGCCAGGCTGACGATCTTCCCGCCTTGGAGGGCGAAGTAGCTGGACATGATCAGCTCGTCTGGCAGGTTCGACTTGTCGTAGTCGCCGTCGTACTTGGCGCGGACGATGATGTCGCCGTAGTGGTCGATGACCTCTCTGACCTCCATCGTGACGTGATCGCCGACGAACTCCTTGGCCATGAACTTGCGGATGGCCTCGATCCCCCAGATCTCGCGGCGGTTATCGTTCACGTAGGCGTCGGGGGCGAAGGTGCCGACGATACGGTCGTTGTCGAAGGCGTTGACCGCGGCGATGTGCTCGGCAACAACCGGGGGCGGCGAGGTGATCAGCTGGCTGGTCACAGGTGATGGCTCCCTTGTTCCTCAGACCGACCTCGTGGCCGGTTGAGCCCAGCTTCTCTCCTCCTGCAATGGGAGGGTCAAGGGCGGATTCGCTACTTGACTCTCCCATGGGGGGAGACCCCAACCTGGGGTCGTGAACTCAACGCTGCCGATCGGCGACTTCTCCCGGGCCACGCACCTGAGCGTGAAGATGCTTCGCCACTACCACGAGATTGGCCTGTTGGAGCCGGTCGATGTAGACGTTGACACCGGATACCGGCGGTACGCCACAGAGCAGATCGTCACGGCTCAGATCATCCGCCGCTTCCGCGACCTGGATATGCCACTCGAAGACATCCAGATTGTGCTTCAGGCTCCCGACGTCGATACCCGCAACCGGGTGATCGCCAACCATCTGGCCCGTCTGGAGTCAAGCCTGGCTCGGACCCACGAAGCGGTGACATCCCTGCGAGAGCTGCTGGATCACCCCCAGCCCAGTGTCCCCATCGATCACCGCCACCTCGCCGCCACGCCCGCCGCTGTCATCACCGACATCGTTGACAAGGCCGACGCCCTGGCCTGGTATCGCGGAGCCATCGGCGAGTTGGCCGCCACGCTGTCCGCCCAGGACATCAACCCGGCCGGGCCCGCCGGGGGCGTCTTCGATACAGAGCTATTCACCGAGGACCGGGGACGAGCCACGATCTTCCTTCCGTGCGATCCGGTGCCCCAGCCGATTGGACGCGTCAGCGCCACCGTGATCCCATCAGCAGAACTGGCGACGATCGTCCACCCCGGTCCCCACACCGACATCGACCGAACTTACGGTGTCCTCGCCGCCTACGTGACCCAGCATGCGCTTGCGGTCGACGGGCCTATTCGCGAGTACTACCTCGTCGGCCCCTCCGAAACCCAAGACGACTCCCTGTGGCGAACCGAAGTTGGATGGCCGATCTTCCAAACCCGGCACACGCGCCAACTATGCAAGTAGTGCGTGAATAGCGCCGGTTGGGGGATCGGAGGCAGCGCGCGCGAGCCCTGTCGGCCCGGACTCTCACAGGGCCAGGCTCAAGGCGCCAGCCAGAATCATCGCGATGCCGCCGAATCTTCCTCCGGCTGCACCGAACGGGATGGTTTTCTCCGCTAGGACGAAGGCGGCGATCGCCGCGATCCACAACAGATTCATGACGCCGCCGACGAACAGCAACCCCATCAGGACCCAGCAGCAGCCAAGGCAATAGGCGCCGAGCCTGAGCCCCATGCGAAGGGCGCCGAGGCGGCCGTTGCGCCAGTAGCGGGACAGGAAGTGCGCTGGCGCGCGGCAGTTCTTGAGGCAGGCGTTCTTGAGCGGGGTGAGCTGGTAGACGCCAGCCGCGATCAGCAGCGTGGCCCCCAGCCAGGCGCTTCTGGACACCATCATGGGTGACAGCAGCGTGGCCTCATCAAGGGCGCGTTGGGCGACCGGGGCCACGAGACTGAAGATCGCCCACATCGTGATATAGCCGGCGGCGAAGACGAACGTCGGGGCCAGCGGGTTGTCCTGGACGGCGGCCTTCCGGGCGACCGCAGCATAGAGCAGGGTCATCGGTATCGCGGTGGGGACCATCATGGCGATCATCATCACGGCCCACATCGCCAGCATCAGGCCGAACTCGGTTGCCGTCCACGGCTGCATCCCGGCCATGGCGTGCATCACCGGCGCCATCGAATGACCCCGCATGCCGGCTGACCCGCTCGCCATGCGGCGCGCTGCCACTACGACGTAGACCCAGGCCGCGGCGATGATGCCGCCTAGAGACCCTGTTGGCTTATTCGGGCTCAGGCTGCGATGGTGAGGTCGAGTCGCTGGAGGTGGGTGGTCCGGGTCCGGTCGAGCTGCTTGCCGGTCCGCCAGGCGTCGAGGCGGATCAGGTTGATCGCTGCGGCGGCGGCGTTGTGCTCCAGGCGGGTCTTGGCGAGGCCGAGGTAGCGGGCGCGGCGGATGCCGGTGACGTGGGTTGCCTGGCGCATGGTGCCTTCAA
>DATDGI010000043.1:0-8772 GCA_036522155.1 Streptosporangiaceae bacterium | reverse complement strand
GTGGCCGGCCGCCGGCCGCCGGGCTGCGGGGCGAACGGCGAGGGGGTCGCGGCGGCCAGCGTCACCAGGTAGGGGCGGCAGCCACGGGGGAAGGCCAGGTCGAAGATGTGGGCGTCGTAGACCGGGTCGAAGCTGCGCCGGGACAGGAACGCCAGGTATTTGCCGTCCCGGGTGAAGACGGGCTCGGTGTCGCTGAACCGGCCGTCGGTGACGTCGGCCACCGTCCCGTCCGCGAGCCGGGCCAGCCGGATCAGGCTCAGCGGCCGCCGGTCCGGCTGCGACCAGGCCAGCCAGGCCGAGTCCGGCGAGAACGCGAGCCCGCTGACCGGCCCGTCCGCCGAGGCCGCCAGCATGGTGACGCGGCCGGTGGCCATGTCCACCAGGTGCAGCCGGCCGTCCCTGGACGCGACCGTCACCGTCGCCCCGTCCGGGGCGGCGGCCAGCTCTTCCACCATGCCGAGCTGGCCGGCCGCCAGCCGCCGCGGCGGCCCGGAGCCGGTCCCGTCCGCGGCCGCGACCTCCAGGGCGTGCTCGCCGCCGGCGTCGGTCACCCAGACCACATCACCGGTGGCGCCGAGCACCTCGGGGAGCTGGGCCCGGATGCCCGCCGCCACGCTGAGCGCCCGGGCCGGCCCGTCCTCATGGGTCAGCCAGTGCACGGTCCCGGCCACCGCGATGGCGCTGGCCCGCCCGGTTTCATCGCAGGACAGCGCTTCCAGCCCGTCCTGCGCCGAGATCAGCCTGGGCGCCGGGGCGGGAGCCGCGGCGCCGAGCGAAACCGCGACCCGCACCGGCTCGGCCGCCAGGCTGTCGAGCAGCCAGATCTCCCCGGCGCACTGGTAGACCACCCGCTGGCCGTCCGTGCTCGCCTGCCGCGCGTAGAACCCGTCGTGGTCGGTGTGCCGGCGCAGCCCGGTGCCGTCCAGCTGGCACGAGTACAGGTTGCCGGTGCCCTCGTGGTCGGAGAGAAAGACCAGCCGGCCCCCGGCCAGCATCGGGCTGGCGAGCTGGCCGGCCAGGCCGGCCAGGATCCGGCTGAACTGCTCCTGCCCGGCCGGGCGGACCCACAGCCGTCCCGCCGTCCCGCCCCGGTACCGCTTCCAGTGCGACGGATCGCGCCCGCTGGTCCCGTTGAGCAGCGCCACCCCGGCCTCCTCGACCGCCAGCGCGGCCACCGGGCCGAAATCCAGCGGCCGGGGCCAGCCGCCGCCGGCCGGCAGCGCATAGGCGAAGGGAAACCCCCCGAACGCCTGCCCGGCCGCGGTGAGGGCGAGGATCTCCCCCGCCGGGGTCCATCCGGCCGGCCGGGTGCTCGGGTCACCCCAGTAGGTGAGCCGGCTGGCGCGGCCGTCCGCGAGGTCACAGACCCGGACCTCGGGCGCGCCGTCGCGGGCGCTGGCCCAGGCGAGCATGGAGCCGTCACGGGACAGCAGGGGGTGGCTCACCGGGGCCCGGTCGGACGACACCCGCCAGGCCCGGCCCCCGCCCAGCGGGGCCAGCCAGACGTCGTCGTCCGCCACGAACGTCAGCACGTCCCCGTGAAGATGGGGAAACCGCAGGTAGCTGCCTGATGTCACGGGCACATCCTAGGGGCCGGGCCGGCGGATTGCCTGGCTCCTGCCCCAGCGCCCGATAAACGTTATTGAACCCGGTGCATTACTAATGGCTGTCGTAGTTGCCCGTAACGGTCCCTATTACTAACCATATTCGTATTCAGGTTGTGCCGGAATCGCTTGTCTGGCACCTTCTGGCAGTGAAACAATCTGCGCATGGCGATTGCGCTGAACCGGTTCCCCGAAGTGCCGGGGAAGAGGAAGGCCGCCGCGGAAACACCCGGCCCCGGGACCGGTTTGCCGGCCACCGGAACGGAGGGCGCCGGCGCCGCTGCCCACCGCGCGCTGTCAGCAGGCAGCGCGGGCGTTTCCACCGGCCCGGCCATTTCTGCTGTTCAGGATGGTACCGGCCGCCCGGGAACGGCGGCCGCCCAGCCCGGCGGCACCGACCGCGCCGGTCTGGCGGCGCGGCTGCCCGCCGAGACGCCCGCCCAGGTCAATTCCCGGCTCCTGCGGAAATCGATTTCACAGCTGGAGCCTGACTCTGAGCATGTCATGGCCTATTTCTTCGCCACCCTTTTCCTGCGCAATCCCGAACTCCGGCCGATGTTCCCGCTCGCGATGGACATGCCGCGGCGGCGCGTCTTCGGCGCGCTCACGCGTTATGTATGGAGCTGCGACCACCCGGAGGCGCTGGCCCGGTGGCTGAGCGAATTGGCGCGCGACCATCGCAAATACGGCGTAACGGAGAGCCACTACCGGCCGTTCTGCGAGGCGCTGCTGGCCACCATCGAGGTCTTCTCCGGCCCCGCCTGGAACCCCGGGGTGAAGGCCGCCTGGGAGAGCGCCCTCAGCTACATGTGCACCATCATGACCGATGCCGTGCACAGCGCCAGGGACGAGCCCGCCTGGACGCTGGCCGAGGTGACGGGTTCCGAACTGCGGCGCCCCGACCTGGCCGTCCTGCGGCTCCGGCCCGACAGCCCCGCGCCGCTGCCCTACCAGCCGGGCCAGCACATCAGCGTGCAGGTGCCGCGGTGGCCCCGGGTGTGGCGCGAATACTCCATCGCGAACGCGCCCCGGGCCGACGCGTCGCTGCTGCTGCACGTCCGCGCGGTCCCTGGGGGCCGGGTCAGCACCGCCCTGGTGCACCACACCCGGGCCGGGGACACGGTGCTCATCGGGCGGGCGCGTGGCGACATGACGCCGGAGGTGATGTCGGCCAGCACGGTTGTCTGCGTCGCGGGCGGCACCGGCCTGGCCCCGGTCAAGGCGCTGGTGGAGGCCCTGGCCCGGCGGCCGGCCCCGGCCTGCGTCCGGCTGCTGGTCGGCGCCCGCTGCGCGGATGACCTGTACGACCTGCCGGATCTGGAGCGGCTCGCGGGCTGCTGCCCGTTCCTGGAGCTGATCCCGGTGGTGTCGGACGAGCCCGGGTACGGCGGCCTGCGGGGCACGCTGCCCGAGGTGACGGCCAGGCACCTGACGCCGGAGACGGGCGACGTGTTCATCAGTGGCCCACCGCCGATGGTGACCGCCACCGCGGCCGTCGTGGCCGAGCGTGCCCCCGGCGCGCGCATCCATTTCGACCCGCCCGCCCAGGTCGACGGGTGCGGCTGGGTCGACCCGCCCGGGCGCTTCTACCCGCGGGGCCGTCCGGCCCAGCCCGGCGGGTCAGTCGCCGCGGCCGCCGGTTCCCCGGCCGCCCGCTGACGCGCCCGCCCGCATACCACGGCGCTGCGGGCGGCCTGGTGGCCGATATGATCGGGACCGTCCGCAGGCAGCCGCCGGGTACACCGGCGGGCGAGAGGAAGCACATGGCCAAGGTGCGCGACGAGTTCGCGCCGGTGCAGGACGCGGCCGGTCTGGTCACCCCGGCGGGCCCTCCGGATCCGGTCGGCCCAGTCCCGCCCGGGACGGTGGCCCTGGTCAACAGCGGCCTGTTCGCCGACGCTTCCAACTTCGAGCTGCGTTTCGTCCCGGACTACCAGCGGATCACCGCCATCGTGCAGGCCCTCCGCACGCTGGGCCTGAGGGTCGTGCTGACCAGCGGCTCCTTTGACATCATCCACGAGGGCCACTCGATGTACCTGGAGGCCGCGCGCCGGTTCGGCGACTTCCTCATCGTCGGGCTGGACAGCGACGAGAAGATCAGCGCCAGGAAGGGGCCGCACCGGCCCGCCGTGCCCGAGATGGAGCGGCTGCGGATGGTGACCCACCAGCGCGGGGTGGGCCTGGTCACGCTCAAGCACCTGCAGCACGAGCGCTGGGCGCTGATCAAGGCGGTCCGCCCGGACGTGCTGGTGGCGACCGAGGAGACCTACACCGCGGCCGACATCGCCGAGCTCGAGCAGCGCTACTGCGGCCGGGTGGAGGTACTGGGGCGGATGGCGACCGTCAGCACCTCGGCCCGGCTGCGCCGGATCCAGCTGGGCATGCCCGAGCCGGGCGACCGGCCGGGCCCGGGCCAGGCGCCGGGGTGAAACAGGTCCTGCTGTACCTGCCGGTCCTGCACGCCGGCTACGAGGACTTCCTCACCAGGCATGCCGACGCCGACGAGGTGCTGCTGCTCGGCCCCGATTTCCGGCAGGCCTTTCCCAGCCTGGCCAAGGACATCCGCGCGCTGCCCGCGGAGCGGGCCGCGGACTGCGTGCGGCTGCTCCTGCCGCACGCCCGGATCTGGGTGATCGGCCCCGCCGACCTGCCCACGGTGGTGACCGGCGACACCGTCGTGCTGCCGGACGAGGAAATCACCCGCGAGCTGGCCGGCCAGCTCAGGCAGGGTGGGGGCCGGACGGTCACGCTCGACCGCACGTTCCTGCGCTGGGACCGGGAGTGGGCGGCCGCCCGCACCCCGGTCACCTTCGACGGCGAGATCACCTGCGAGGAACTCCCCCGTGCGCTGCTCGCCACCGCCGCGGATGCGGCCCGCCGCAGCTCGGACTGGTGGCGGCAGGTGGGCGCGCTGGCCGCCCGGGACGGCCAGGTGCTCGGCTGCGCCTGGAACCAGCATCAGCCCACCGAATACGCGCCCTACTTCAACGGCGACCCGCGGGACAGCTTCGGGCGGGGGGTCCGCGCTGACCTGTCGACCGCCATCCATGCCGAGGCCGCGCTGATTGCGCGGGCGGCCAGGGACGGCCTCCGGCTGGCCGGCGCTGACCTGTACGCCACCACGTTCCCGTGCCCGGCCTGTGCCAGGCTGGTGGCCGGGGCCGGCTTCCGCCGCTGCTATTTCGCCGGGCAGTACTCGGTCCTGGATGGTGAGCAGGTGCTGAGGGCGGCCGGCATCACACTGATCTGGGTGGACACCCGGGTGGTCAGGCCGGGTCCGGAGGGTGCGCCGGGCCGCCCGGCCGGGCGCTGAACCGCATGCGGACCGGGCCCGGCCCGCCCGGGCCGGGCTCACCGACCAGCAGGTGGGCATGCACGTGGGCGATGCTGGCACCGGTATAACGGCAGTCGCCGTTGCGCACCCCCAGGCCGTAATAGGTCAGCTCCTGGTCACTGACCACCGCCTCCAGGGCGTGCCAGAAGTCCTGCTGGGCCGCTCCGGGCAGCCCGGTCAGGTCGGTCGCGTGCTGGCGCGGCACGAGCAGCAGGTGCATCCGGGTGCCGGGGTAGGGAAAGTCGTTGTGCAGCGCCGTCCAGTGCCGGGTGCGGAGCAGGATCCGCTCCGGCGGGTGGCGGGCCAGCCCGTCCGGGCAGAACAGGCAGATCCCGGCGGCGTCGAGACGGCGCATCTCGGCCACCTGGCCGGGGGTCCTGGCGTTCTCGAAGCAGTAGAACGTCACGGCCGGGCCCGCTGGTAGAGCAGGTAAGAGCAAGCGGTGCCGGTGCCGGGATCGGTCGCGTCCTCCTGGGACACCAGCTCGAAGCCGGCCAGCCAGCGGTCCGGCATCCGCCGGTCCCCCGCCTCCTCGGCGTGGACCCGGGTCAGGTAGATCCGGTCGGCCGACGGCAGCACCTGCCGGTACACCGACTCGCCGCCGATCACGAACACCTCGCCGCTGCCCGCCAGCGCGCTGATGCTGGCCGCCACCTCCAGCGCCGATCCCACCGAGCCGGCCACCACCACCCGCTCGTCCGCGGCGTCCGGCAGCGTGCTGCTGACCACGACCGAGGTGCGGCCCGCCAGCGGGTGGCCGAGCCGGGCGACGATCGATTCGTGGGTGAGCCTGCCCATCACCACCACCTGCCCGGTGGTCAGCGCCCGGAAGCGGCGCAGATCGTCCGGCAGATGCCAGGGCAGCGCGCCGTCCCGGCCGATGACCTCGTTCTTGGCCGCCGCGACCACCAGCGAGATGATCATGGCGAGACCGGGATGGCCGGGATCGACGGGTACGGCTCGTAGTCGGCCAGCTCGAAGTGCTCGCCCCGGAAGTCGTGGATGTCGGTCACCCGCTGGCCCGCGCCGGTCAGCGTGACCGTCGGCAGCCGCCGGGCCTCCCGGCCGAGCATGACCTGCACGGCGTCCATCTGGTTGGCGTAGATGTGCGCGTCGGAAATGGTGTGGTAGTACGCGGCCGCGCTGATCTGGGTGAGCTGCTCCAGCATCAGCAGCAGCGCCGCGTACTGGATCATGTTGGCCGGCACCCCGACCGGCACATCCCCCGACCGCTGGAACATGTGCAGGTGGAGGCGGCCGGCGATGACCCGGACGTGCACCCAGCCGTGGCAGGGCGCGATGGTGGTACGGGGCGTCTTGCCGGTACCGCGCACCTGGTACTGCGGGATCCAGGGGGAAACGAAGTGGGTCCGGTCGCCCGGCAGCTCCCGGATCTGCTCGACCAGGTGGGCGAACTGGTCGAACCCGCCCCCTTCCGCGGTCGGGAAATGCCGGAACGCGCCGCCGTAGGAACCGGGCCCGAGGCTGCCCGGCGGCAGGCCGCGGGAGGAGGTCTTGGCCGGGGTCGCCCAGTCCCCCCACCAGTCGCAGCCGAACTCGGCCAGCTCGTCCAGCGTGGTCGCCCCGTTGATGAAGGCGCACAGCTCACCGATCGGCTTGCGCCAGAACGACTTCAGGCTCCGTTCGGTGATCATGGGGAAGCCATTCGCCAGCTCGAACCGCATCGCCTGCTGCATCAGGGTGAGCGCGGCCGGGCCCTGGCGGGTCGGCACGGACGTGCCGTCACGCGCGATCCGCGCCAGCAGTTGCCGGTACTGCGCGTCCGGCTCGCGGGCCGCGGGCGGCAGGTAGCGCACGTGCGTCCTCCTCGGGCTGGACACTCCCTGGCACGGCACCCTACCGGCGGCGGCCGACATCAGGTGACCGGCTGGCGGCCCGCCCGGGCCCGGCACAGGCGCAGCACGTTGGCCACGACCTGATGCCCCGCGCCGCCCGCGGCGGTCAGGATCGATTCCGGGTGGAACTGCACCGCCCACCGGCCCGCGCCCGGGTTCTCGATCGCCATGACCACCCCGTCCGGCGTCCGCGCGGTCACCTCGAAGCCGCCCTTGACCTGGTCCGGCGAGGCGTAGATGGAGTGGTACCTGGCCGCGGTGAACTCGGCGGGCAGGCCCGCCAGCAGCCCGTCGCCGTCATCCGGCCGCAGCCGGATCACCCGGCCGGGCTTGCCGTGGGCCGGCTCGGTGAGCAGCCCGAGCTCACCACCGGCGTGCTCGACCATCGCCTGCAGGCCCAGGCAGACGCCGAAGGCGGGCAGCCCCCGCCGGTCAAGTTCGGTGAGCAGCCCGGCGCAGCCGAAGTCGGCGGGCCGGCCCGGCCCGGGCGAGAGCACCACCAGCCCGGGTGCGTACTCATCCAGCGCCGACACCGGCAGCCCCGCCCGCAGCGTCAGCACCTGCGCGCCCTGCTCACGGAAATAGCCGGCCAGCGTGTGCACGAACGAGTCCTGGTGGTCGACCAGCAGCACGCGCAGGCCCTCGCCGGGCCGGGAGACGGCGGCCGCGCGGCGCTCGCCCCGCGCGCCCATGCTGCCGTCGTGGCCGGCCCGGGCGGCCTCGGCCAGCGATTCCAGCAGGGCCCGGGCCTTGAGGTGGGTCTCCCGCTCCTCGGCGGCCGGGTCGGAGTCGAACAGCAAGGTGGCGCCAGCCCTGACCGCGGCCATCCCGCCGGTGATGTGCGCCGTGCGCAGCGTCAGGCCGGTGTTCATGCCCCCGTCGAAGCCGATCATCCCGACCGCCCCGCCGTACCAGCGGCGCGGCTCCTGCTCATGGTCCTCGATGAACTGCATCGCCCAGGTCTTCGGGGCACCGGTCACGGTGACCGCCCACATGTGGGACAGGAACGCGTCGAGCGCGTCGAGCCCCGGCCGGAGCCGGCCCTCGATGTGATCCACGGTGTGCATGAGGCGGCTGTAGATCTCGATCTGCCGCCGCCCGATGACCCGCACGCTGCCCGGCACGCAGACCCGCGACTTGTCGTTGCGGTCCACGTCGGTGCACATCGTCAACTCGGACTCTTCCTTCGGTGAGTTCAGCAGTGTGCGGATGTTGGCCGCGTCCTCCAGCGGGTCGGCGCCGCGCCCGATGGTGCCGGAAATGGGGCAGGTCTCCACCCGGTCGCCGGTCACCCGCACATACATCTCCGGCGAGGCACCGACCAGGCACTCACCCTCGCCGAGGTTGAAGAAGAACTCGTAGGGGGCCGGGTTGCGCTGCCTCAGCAACTGATAGAAGGCCGCCGGGGAGGCGCACGGGGCGTGGAAGGCGTGACTGGGCACGACCTCGAACAGGTCGCCGCGGGCGAAACGCTCCCTGGCCTGCTCGACCACCCGGGCATACGCACCCGGTTCCGGGCCGGGCGGGACCGCGGCGGGACCGTCTGGGTGCCCGGCGGCCGGGGCCGGCTGGGTCTGCCTGGGCATCCCCTCGGTGGACACGCCGGCCACCGCGAACTCGTACCGGTAGCGCATCGCCGTCTCGCGCTTGCGGTCCACCACGTACAGCTCGTCGGGCAGGTGCAGGACCAGGTCACGATGGCCGGCCAGGCGGTCACGGCGCAGCCTGACCGGCTCGAACTGGAACGCCAGGTCGTAGCCGAACGCGCCGTACAGGCCGAGGTGCGGGTCGCCGCCGGCCATGGCCGCGATTACTTCCCGCAGGGCGGAGAACACGGTCGGGCGACGGCTCCTGTCTTCCTCGGCCACCAGCCCGGCCGGCTCGGGGACCACGACCGCCACCTCCGGCAGCGCCGCGCCGCCGGCCGCCGCGGCCGGCCGGGCCGGCTCCCCGGCCCGCGCCAGCGCGGCGCCGACCA
>DATDGI010000042.1:0-22515 GCA_036522155.1 Streptosporangiaceae bacterium | reverse complement strand
GAGCACCGCCGCGACGAGTTCGCGGTGATGCGGGCGCGTGGTGCCTCGCAACGGCAGATCGCCCGGCTGGCGCTGCGGGCCGGCGCCGTGGTCGCGGTGCCCGCGGCCGCCGCGGGCGCCGCGCTCGCGGCCGGCCTGACGCCCGGCGACAGCGAACCGCTCGGCTGGTGGCTGGCCGGGCTGACCCTGCTGGCGGCGCTGGCCTGGCCACCGCTGCTGGCGTTCCGCAGCCACGCCGTGGGCAGCGCCGGCCGTCAGCGGCCGGACCGGGAGGCCAGCCGCCGCGATGCGGCCCGGCGGCTGGTGGCCGAGGCCACCCTGATCGCGGCCGCGGTGGGCGGGCTGGTGGTGCTGACCCGCCAGGGGCTACCCGCCAGCGGCCACAGCGATCTCTACACCAGCGCAGTGCCGGTGCTGATCGCGATCCCCGTAGCGATCCTGATCATGCGCTGTTACCCGGTGGTGATCCGGCTGCTGCTGCGGCTGGCCGGGTTCCGGCCCGGCGTGACCGCCTTCATGGGCCTGGCGCGGGCGGCACGCACCCCGGCCGGCGCCATGCTGCCCGCGTTCGCCCTGATCCTCACCCTGGCCGTGGTGGCATTCGGGGCGATGGTGAACGCCGCCGTGCGGCGCGGCGAGGTGGCGGCGTCGTGGCAGCGGACCGGGGCGGACGCGGTGATCGACGCATCCGGCAGCCCGCGGCAGCTGACCCCGGCGCTGCTGCGCCGGATCAGCGCCCTGCCCGGGGTGACGCGGACCGCTGGCGTCTTCATCACCTCCGGGACCATGCCCGGTGGCCAGGTGCTCGGGGTCGCGGTGGTGAACCCGGCCAGCTACGCCGCACTGACCGCCGGCACGCCGCAGCCAGCCTTCCCGGCGGCCGAACTCGCCCGGCCCAGCCGTCCTGGCCAGGCCGTGCCGGTGCTCGGCACCGGCTTCGCCATCGCCGTGGCCGGCCATGGTGCCACCCCGCTGGCCGGCGGCCTGGGCAAACTCACGATCCGGATCGTGGCCCGCACCCCCAGCATCCCCGGCGCGACCGGCCCCTATATCGTGGTGCCCGCCTGGGCCCTGGGCCCCACCCCACCCGCCCCCACCACGCTGCTGGTGATCGGCCCGCACCTGGACGGGCGGGCCCTGCTGGCCACCGTCCGGCACGCCCTGCCCGGCGCTAACGTCACCTTGCGCTCCCAGGTTCTGGCTGGGCTCACCGGGGCGCCGCTGCCCCATGGCGCCGATACGGCCTTCATCGAGGGCACGGCCGCGGCGGCCGGTTTCAGCCTGCTCATCCTGCTGATCACCCTGGTCCTCAGCGCGCGCTCACGTGAGTTCACGCTGGCCCGGCTGCGGGTCATGGGCCTGGGCCAGGGCCAGGCCCGCTGGCTCGCCGCGGTCGAGACGCTGCCGCAGGTGCTGGCGGCAGTGGCCGGCGGTGCCGTCGCGGGCTGGGCGGTGGCCCTGCTGCTCGGCCCGGCCATTGACCTGTCCGCCTTCACCGGCAGCGGGGCCGGGGTGCCCATCCGGGTCGAGCCACTCCCGCTGGCGATCGCGTCGGGAGCGCTGCTGGTGCTGGCCATGATCGCGCTGGCGGGCCAGGTGATGATCGCGGACCGGCAGGGACGGGCGCGGGCCCTGCGGGTGGCCGAGTGATGGCCGGGCTGGAGCGGCGCGCGCCGGGCCGCGGAGGAAGAGGGAGGCTGTACCGATGACCGAGACCGCCGCCGCCGGGCCCGGCCCGAGCCTGGCCGAACTCGGGGCGCAGGCACGCCAGGAACGGACGGCCTATGGGCAGGACGCCCTGGTCGTGTGCGACCGGGTGGTCCGCATCTACACCGGGGACGGCATCGAGGTGCAGGCGCTGCAGGGACTTGACCTGCTCGTCGCCGCGGGCGAGCTGACGGCCCTGGTGGGTGCGTCGGGCAGCGGGAAGTCCACGCTAATGAACATCCTCGCCGGGCTCGACGCGCCGACCGCGGGGACGGTCCGGGTCGCCGGGCGTGACCTGGGCGCGATGTCCGCCCGCGACCGGCTGACCTACCGGCGGCGGGAGGTGGGGTTCGTCTGGCAGCAGGCCTCGCGGAACCTGCTGCCCTACCTGACCGCACGGCAGAACGTGCTGATGCCGATGCGGTTCAGCCGGATGGGCCGCCGGGCGGGCGCGCGCCGCGCGGCGGAGCTGCTCGGCACGCTCGGGGTGGCCCACTGCGCCGACCGGGTGCCCGAGCGCATGTCCGGCGGCGAGCAGCAGCGCGCGGCCATCGCGGTGGCGCTGGCCAACCAGCCGAGGCTGCTGCTGGCCGACGAGCCGACCGGGGAACTGGACACCGCCACCGCGGCCGACGTGTTCGCCGCCCTGCAGACGGCCAACGGCGAACTCGGCGCGACCGTCCTGGTGGTGACCCACGACCCAGCCGTGTCCACGCAGGTCCGGCGCACGATAGCGATCAGGGACGGCCGGACGAGCACCGAGACCCTGCGTCACACCCTGGCCGACGAGCAGGGCAACGCCACCCACCATGCCGTCGAGTACGCGGTGCTCGACCGGGCCGGCCGGGTCCAGCTGCCGCGTGAGATGACCGAACGGCTGGGCATGGCCGATCGGGTCCGGCTGGAGGAGGAGCCGGACCATATCGGGGTCTGGCCGGACCGCCCGGCTGGCCCGGTGGCCGGACAGGGCAGCCCGGAATGACGGCCGGGTCCCCGCCCTACATGCCCGGCCCGGCGGGCGCGCCGGTGCTGCCGGAACCGGCCAGCGCGGCCATGATCGAGGCCCACGACCTGTCCCGCAGATTCGGCCGCGGTGAGACGGCCGTGCGCGCGCTGCGGGGGGTGTCCTTCACCGTGGCCGAAGGCGAGCTGGCCGCGGTCTGCGGCCGCTCGGGGTCGGGCAAGACCACCCTGCTGAACATCGTCGGCGGGCTCGATCTCCCGACCCGGGGCACGGTGCGGGTGGCCGGGCGGGAGGTCACCGGCATGTCCGAGCGGGAACGGACGGTGATGCGGCGCACCGACATCGCCTTCATCTTCCAGTCCTTCGGGCTGATCCCGATGCTGTCCGCAGCCGAGAACGTGGGGGTCCCGCTGCGGATCACCGGCACCAGCCGGCGGGAGCGGGAGGAGCGGGTCGGCCTCATGCTCACCCTCGCTGGCCTGGCCGATCACGCCCGGCAGCGCCCGAACGAGCTGTCCGGCGGCCAGCAGCAGCGGGTGGCCATCGCGCGGGCCCTGGCCGGCCGCCCCCGGCTGCTGATCGCGGATGAGCCGACCGGGCAGCTTGACTCGGAAACCGGCCAGCAGATCATGCGCCTGCTCCAGACCGTGGTGCGGACCGAGGGGGTCACGGCCCTGGTCGCTACCCATGACGCCAGGCTGATGGATCTCGCCGATACTGTGCTGCAACTAGAAGACGGCAGGCTGGTCCCGGCGTGAGGCGGGCCGGTGGATAGAGACGAAAGCCCGGTGAGCGAACGGCGGGACGAGGCTGCGCCCGGCCGCGGCGGGTTAGCGGCCAGCATGCGCGCGGCCGTGGCCGAGGCCGTGCGCGCCGGCGGGCTGGCCCGCCGGCTCACCCCGGCCGCGCTGGTGTCGTTCCTGGCCGCGGCGGCGCTCACGCCGCTGCTGGTGCCGCTGGTGGGCGGGATGGGTGGCGGGGAGGCCGGGGCCGCGCTGGGGCAGCTCGGCGGGATCGGCGGCGGCTACCTGGCGGCCGTGCTGACCGGCATCGCCGACCGGGCGCGGCGCCCGGAGCGGGAGCGCAGTGGCCAGGCCACCAGTGAGCACCTCCGCGCCGAGCTGGCCACGGTGATCGAGCAGGCGCTGGCTGACCCGGGCGAAGCCGGGATTGGCCTGCGCGGCGAGGTGTCGGCGGTGCTGCGCGATTCCGGCGCGATCCAGGCCGCGCTGGCGGCCGACCAGGGCGGCGAACTGGCACCCCGGCTGGCGGAGCTGGGCGAGCAGATGGCTGGGTTCGGCTGGGTCCTCGACGACCTCGGCACCCGGCTGGCCGAGGTCCAGCGCACGCTCATCCAGCAGGGAGTGTCGCAGCGCAGCCAGATCCTGGCCGTCCGGGACGAGCTTGACGTCATCACCGGCCTGGTGCAGCGGGTCGCGGCCGCGCAGGCGGTGCGGGCGGCCGGGCCGCGGGCCGAGGAGGCCGGGCCCGGTGACCTATGCCCGTACCCGGGCCTGCGGCCGTTCGGAAGTTCCGACGCCCGATGGTTCTTCGGCCGGCAGGAACTGGTCGCGCACCTCGTTGGCCGGCTGGGTGAGCAGATGGCCGCCGGGCTGCCACTGTTCCTGCTCGGGCCGTCCGGCGCGGGGAAGTCGTCGCTGCTGCGGGCGGGCCTGGTCCCGGCATTACGGGCCGGGCTGCTGCCGGTGGCCGGGTCCCGCCGCTGGCCGCGGGTGCTAATCGACCGTCCCGGCGGCCAGCCGCTGACCACCCTGGCCAAGGCGGTGGCGAGCCGGGCCGGATCAACGGACGGTGCGCTGCGCACCGCCCTGGACGGTGACCCGGACGCCGCCGCGGACGCGCTGGCCCGGTCCCTGCCCGGTGACCGGGCGGGCCGCCTGGTGCTGGTGGTGGACCAGTTCGAGGACATCTTCACCCAGTGCGGGGACGAGACCGAACGGGCGCGGTTCGCGGGCGTGCTGCTCGCGCTGGCCCGGCAGGGCGGGACGGCACCGGGTACCGCGGTCGCGGGCCGTCCCGCCGGGGCACTGGTCGTCGTCAGCGTGCGCTCAGACTTTTATGCCGACTGCGCCGCGATCGGCGAGCTCAGGCGGCTGCTTCCGGACAGCCAGCTGATGGTCGGCCCGCTCTCGGAGGCGGAACTGCGGGCCGCGATCACCCGGCCGGCCGCGGCCGCCGGCTGCGACGTCGAACCCGGCCTGACCGAGCTGCTGCTCACCGATCTCGGGGTGCGGCCCGGCAGTGGCGCCAGTCACGAGCCGGGAGCACTGCCGCTGCTGGGCTATGCCCTGCAGGCCACCTGGGAGCGGCGGGAGGCGCGGACCCTGACGGTGGCTGGCTACCGGGCGGCGGGCGGGATCCACGGTGCCATCGCCACCGAGGCGGACCGCATCTACCAGGACTTCCCGGCCACCGCCCAGCCGGTGGTGCGAAGGATCATGCTGCGCCTGGTCAGTGGCGGCGCCCAGGTCACCCGGCGGCGGGTTTCCCGCGCTGATCTTCTCGCCGGGCTCGACCCGGCCGCCGCCGGGGCCGTGCTGGCCAGGTTCACCCAGGCCAGGCTGATCAGCGCCGGCACCGAGGGGGTGGAGATCACCCATGAGGCGTTTCTCGGCGCCTGGCCCCGGTTGCGCGAGTGGATCGCCGAGGACCAGGCCGGGCTGCTGCGGCACCGGCAGATCGCCGATGACGCGCGGATCTGGGCCGAGGTCGGGCGTGATCCGGGCAGCCTGTACCGGGGAATACGGCTCGGCGAGGCGCGGGACTGGCGGACGGCGGGGGACAACGAGGCGGAGCTGACCGCGCTGGAACGCCAGTTCCTGGACGCCAGCACCGCCGCCGAGGAGGCCGGGCAGGCGGCCGAGCTGCGCCAGCGGCAGCGGGACCGGCAGCAGAACCGCCGGCTGCGGGCGCTGGCCGGTGGGCTCGCCGTGGTGCTGGTGGCCGCCCTGGTCGCGGCCGGCCTGGCGGTGAGCAGCGGCCGGGCCGCCCAGGCTCAGCTGCGGCGAGCGCAGTCCGGTGCGTTTGCGGCCCAGTCCGACCAGGCGGCGTCGGTCAACCTCGCCGACGCGGACCTGCTCGCCCTGGCGGCCTGGCAGGAGGACCACACGCCCGCGGCGCTGAGCAGCCTGCTGAGCCGGGAGGCCGATCCCTACGCAGGCTCGTTTGCGATGCCCCCCGGGTACCTGACCGTGTCCGACGCGGTCAGCCCGGACGGCCGGCTGCTGGCTGTGGGCGGGCAGCCGGGGCTCCAGGACTACCGGCGGAGCAGCGTGTGGCTGTGGGATCTGGCGGCCCACCGGCGGCTCGCCACCTTCACCGGCCTGAACGGCGTGGTCGGGCACGTCGCCTTCAGCCCCGCCGGCACCACGCTGGCCGCCGATGTGTCCGGCCATCCGGGCAGCCTGCGGCTGTGGAGCGTGGCCACCGGCCGGCCGCTGCCCAACCCGACCGGCGACACCGGGCCGCTGAGCGCGCTGGCCTACAGCCCGGACGGGCGGCTGCTCGCGGTCGCGCAGGGCCCCACCCGCCTGATCGATGTGTGGGATCTGGCCCGTCACCGGCTGATCGCCCGGCTGGCCGGGAACCGGGGCCTCGTCTGGTCGCTGGCCTTCAGCCCGGACGGGCGCCTGCTGGCCAGCGGCGGTGCGGACGGCACCGTGCGGTTGTGGACGGTAGCGACCGGCCGCCAGCGTGCGGTGTTCCGGCGGGCGGCGGGGCCGGTCAGGTCGGTGGAGTTTGCTCCGGGCGGGACGGTCCTGGCCGCCGCCAGCATGGATGGCACCGTCTGGGTGTGGGATCCGGCCACCGGATCGTCCGTCCTTGAGGACGACTTCGGCGCGACGGACACCCCGTCCATCGCGTTCGGCCAGGAGGGGCAGTACCTCTACGTGCTCGACCCGGCCCGCGGGGAGCTGGTCACCCATGGCCTGACCGTTGGCACGGAAACGACCATGCAGATAGGCCCCCATCCGAGCCCGTTTGAGCTGGCGGCCAGCCCCCGAGGGGCGGTGCTCGTGCTCGGCGGCCCCGGCGGCGGGCTGATCGCGCTGGACGAAGGCCGGGGGACGTTCTACCAGCCAGCCGACAACTCCCTGTTCCAGGTGGCCGTCAGCCCGGCCGGGCACCTGGTGGCCACCTCCGCGGGGGATGGGACCGTCCAGTTGTGGGACCCCGCCGACCCGCAGGTCCCGGCCCGGCTGCTGCCGACGGGCCAGCTCAGCACCGGCGCGGTCGCGTTCAGCCCGGGTGGGCAGGTGCTGGCGACGGACGGCCCGGGCGATTCGGTCGTGCTCTGGAACGTGGCCACCGGCACCAGGCGGGCGGTGCTCACCGCCCCCGCGGGCCCGGTCTCTTCTTCGGACGCAGTGGAGAGCATCGCGTTCAGCCCGGAGGGGAAGACACTAGCGACCGCCACGCTTTTCGGCACCGTCGCGGAGTGGGATCTGGCCAC
Source organism: Streptosporangiaceae bacterium (assembly GCA_036522155.1). Lineage (GTDB taxonomy): Bacteria > Actinomycetota > Actinomycetes > Streptosporangiales > Streptosporangiaceae > UBA9676. The sequence goes on along the minus strand of DATDGI010000042.1, from coordinate 15,370 downwards.
CGGCCGGCGGCTCGCCCTCATCCAGGCTGGCTCGCCGTCGGCGACCACCGCCGCGTTCGGCCTGGCGTACAGCCCGGACGGGCGCACGCTGGCGTTCGTCACCGGGAGCGGGGCGGTCGGCCTCTGGGACGTCCGGAGCAACCGGGTGACGCGCCACCTCCCGGTGCGCGGAGGTGCCGAGGCGATTGCGTTCAGCCCGGACGGCAGGCTGCTGGCCGCCGGGGGAGCGGACGCGGTGACCCTGTGGGCGGCCGCCACCCTCCGGCGTGCCGGAAGCCTCGGCCCGCTAACGTCCACCGTCCGGTCGCTCGCCTTCAGCCCGGACAGTGCGACGCTGGCCGTAGCGACAGAGGACACGTCCGTCCAGTTGTGGCAGGTCGCCCGCAGACAACTGGCCACCACCCTGGCCGGCCATACGCAGCAGGTCAACGACGTGGCGTACACGCCGGATGGCCGCGACCTGATCACCACGTCGGCCGACGGCACCGCCCGGATCTGGGACCTGAATCCGGCCGACGAGGTCCGCCGCCTGTGCTCGGTCCTGCGCGGCACCATGGCCAGCCAGTGGCGGCTGCTCAACCCGAGCCCTGGCCCCGATCCCTGCCCGGGCAGCTGACGCCTGCCAGGCTTATGCTGGCCCACGATTGCTGATCCGGGCGCGGGCAGGAGCCCGCAGCGGGTAGGTGGGCCACGCGAGCTGACCAGCCACTGGGCGAACATGCGCAGCGGGCGGCCCGCACCTATGGGGCCGCGGCTGATCACTACGCGCTGCCTGCCCTGAGTTTCTGGGACCGCTTCGGGGCCGCCACCGTGGCCCGCCTGCCGCTGGCGCCCGGTGACGCCGTGCTCGATCTGTGCTGTGGCGCGGGGGCGTCGGCCATTCCGGCCGCCCGCGCCGTCGGATCAGCGGGGCGGGTGCTGGGGATCGACGTGGCGGCACCGCTGCTGGACATGGCCGGGGCCAGAGCCGCCGAGGAGGGCCTGGCCCAGGCCGAGTTCCGCCAGGCCGACGCCACCAGGACCGGGCTGGCCGGTGGCAGCTTCGATGCGGTCGTGTGCGTCTTCGGCGTCTTCTTCGTGCCGGACATGCCGGAGTTCGTGCGGGAAATGTGGCGTCTGGTCCGCCCCGGCGGCGTGCTGGCCGTCACCACCTGGGGCCCGGGCCTGTTCGAGCCCGCCAACAGTCATTTCTGGCGGTGCGTCGGTGAAGTGGAGCCGTCGCTGTTCAAGGCGTTCAACCCCTGGGACGAGATCACCACGCCGGACGCCCTCGGCGGCCTCTTCTCCCGCGCCGGCGTGCCAGATCCGGCCGTGGCCGCCGTCACCGGCCACCACGCTCTGCCGGACCCGGACAGCTTCTGGGACATCGTGCTGGGGACCGGTTACCGGGCCACCATCAGCGCGCTCAGCCCCGGCCAGCGTGACCTCCTCCGCGACCGCCTGCTGGCCGAACTGCGCGCGCAGGCGGTCACGGTGCTGCGGACCGACGTGGTCTTCGGGACCGCGACCCGGGCCGGTTGAGCTGGTTCCCCACCCGATAGCCCGGCCCGTAACTGGGGCCGCGTGTGCCACCGCCCCGCTATTGTGCCTAGTGGTGCACGCGCGGCACTCTTCCCAAAAATGACCAAATATCGGGTGAAGCCGTACCGCCTTCGGGTGCCGCCCGACATCTCATGACGGGGTGCGACCATGATCGAGCCGACGCATCGCCGGGCCAGCCGGCCAGGGCCACGCCCCGGAACGAAGAGCAGCGTGGCCACGGCCGCGATCGGTGTGGCCGCGGTGCTCGCGGGCTGTGGCAGCTCTCCTTCTCATCCCGCCGGGCCGCCCAAGGCGGGCGCGCTTGCGGCCAAGCTCGGCTGCCGGGTGGCCCACGCCGACCCAGACCCCCAATGGGCCAGCGACACCGTGCAGTACGTAGATGCCACCGGCGGCCCATGCTCGAACGGGACCGACGCCAGCCTGAACATTGTCATCGTCACCTTCGCCTCGAAGGCCAGGGAGAACGTGTGGCTGCACCAGAACGAGATCGGGGTGAACTCCAGCGTCGTCGTTGGCTACTACCAGCTGGCGGTCGGGCATCTGTGGGCCGTTGCCTCTGACAGCGGTGGCCTGAGTTCGGGCCCTGGGCACATCGTCCGCATCCTCGGCGGCAAGAACACGACATTCTGAGGGTCGCTCAGCAAGTAGCGGCCTGCACCCGGGTCTGCCCGCGGGAGCCGGTTAGAGCACGACCTCCAGGATCATCCCCGAGGTCGGGCGGGCTGAGCCGCCCGAGGGTTCCACGGTCAGGCCCAGCCGGTCCCCGGGGCGCAGCCCGGATGCGAGCACCGGGCCGATCATGTCGTGCCGCGGCATGGGGAGCAGGCCGGCGTCCCGGTCCCGGCCCTGCCCCATCAGCCACAGCTCGTAGCACCGCGACGCAGGCAGGGACGGCAGTCCAGCGGCGGCGAAGACGAGCATGTGCTCGCGGCCGGACATGACCACGGTGGCGGTGCCGCCGGTCCGGGCCGGGGCGCTGATGATGGTCGCATCGGGGGCGGTCAGGACCGCGGCGATCATCGAGCCGGCTGGCTGCTGGGCCGGTGGCGAAAGCCGCACCCCGCCGACCCAGATGGCCGCGGCCGCCAGCATGATGATCCCGGCCAGCCCGAGCGCGAGCCGCAGGCGCGGCCAGCCCGCCCGCACCCGGCCGCGCACCCGGGCCGGCCCCGGGCCGGCGATGCCCGCCCGGCCCGTCCGGGGCGCATGCGAGCCGCGGGTCACCGGCGGCAGCTGGCGGGTGCGCCCCGCTTCGGCCAGGACCCGTTCCTTGAATGTGGCCGGAGGCGGTGCCGCCGCGGCGGCCGCGAGCCGCACGGTGGTCTCGCGCAGGCCGCTGACCTCACGGGTGCATTCCTGGCAGCGGGCCAGGTGCCGCTCGAACCGGGCCCGGTCCGGGCCGTCGAGGGCGTCGGCCGCGTAGGCGCCCGCCAGGGTGTGCGGTTCGGGCTGCCTGCTTCTCACCGCGCCACCCCCAGGCAGTCCCTGAGCCGGATCAGGCCGTCACGCATCCGGGTGTTCACCGTGCCGGCCGGCACCCCGAGCAGCGCGGCGACCTCCCGGTAGGTGTAGCCGCCGTAGTAGGCCAGGGTGACCGCCTGGCGCTGCAACTGGGTCAGCGTCCCCAGGCAGCACCGGACCCGCTCGCGGTCCAGGTTGCCCTGCACGGTCTCGGCCACGTCGTCATAGGCGATCAGGGCGGTCGCGGCCCGGCGGTTACGTTCTGCTGACCGCTGCTCGGACCGGACCCGGTCGACCGCGCGGCGGTGCGCGATGGTGACCACCCACGCCATCGCGCTGCCCTTGCCCGGATCGAAGCGGGACGCGGCCCGCCACACCTCGACCAGGACCTCCTGGGTGACCTCCTCCGACAGCGACGGGTCGCGGACCACTCCGCGGACGGTGCCGAACACCGGCGCCGCCACCTGGTCATACACGGCCTCGAACGCGACCGGGTCGCCCTGGGCGACCTGAGCGAGCAGGCCGGCCAGCCCGGTGCTGGCCATGGCCGGCAGGCCGGCGGCTGGCACACTGCCCCGGCCCAGCCCCATCTCCATGTTCATGATTCGTCGCCCGCCGCGCTCTGTCTTGGTCGTCGTGCCGCCGCCCGCCGCGCCGGGACCAATAAACAGCCGCGCCGGTGCCGAATCTCCTGGCGTGAGAATCCATCAGGCATCCATCCGGGGAACGGGAGAAACCATGCGAAACGATGCTGCCGCGGGGGGCCGTAGTGCCGTTGCCGTGCTCGCCGGGGTGATGGCGCTGCTGGCCGCCGGATGCGGCAGCAGCAGTTCCTCAGCGACGGGGGCCACCGCCACCCATCACGCCATGCCCTCGCACTCGGCGACCGCGTCCGCCAGTGCTGCCTCGGCCACGTTCGGGCCAGACTGCGGCATGGTGCCCGCCAGTGGCATGGGCAGCTTCCACGGCATGAGCATGGATCCGGTGGTCACCGCGGCGGCACACAACCCGCTGCTGACGACGTTCGCCGCCGACGTCAAGACCGCGGGCCTGACCGGTGACCTGAACACCATGCACGCCTTCACCGTCTTCGCCCCGGCCAACAGCGCGTTCAGCAAGATCCCGGACGCGCAGATGGCCATGATGCACACCCCAGCCGAGCTGGCCCGCATCCTCAAGTACCACGTCGTCAGTGGGCGGGTGACGCCCGCGGAGCTGGCCAGCGGGATGACGTTCACCACCCTGGCCGGTGGCACCCTGAAGGGGGCGAAGATGGGCGCGGTCTACGAGGTGAACAACGCCGACGTGATCTGCGGCAACATCCAGACCGCGAACGCCACCGTCTACGTGATCAGCAAGGTCCTGATACCCGCCCACTGAGGCAGACCGGGCCCGGGGCGGCGAAGGCATACTTGACGCATGATCGACGGGGCCGTCCCGGGCCTGCTCGTCTTCACCGGCCTGATTGCCTGGAGTGTGCATCTCACCCGGCTCGCGCTGCGCCGGATCAGGTCAGCTCCCGGTGCGGCACCGAAGTTCCAGCACGCCCTGCCCGCCCTGGTGGCCTGGTGCTGGCCGCTGGTGATCGCCGCTGAGAGCAGGGCCCCGGACATGTCAACCACGCTGAGCTGGCTCCTGCCGTTCAGCGCCCCCCTCGCCGGTGCGCTCCTGGCGGGCCGGCGCCCGCCTTTCGGCCGTATCGAGCGCGGGCCTGAGTGGCGCGAGCGCGGTCCGGAGCAGTTCGGGTAGCGAACCGGACGGCACGACCAGGCGGCTGGCCGCGGGGGACACGCCGGCGCGCTGCAGCCATCGTTCGAGTGCGTCGCCGGGGGTGGCTGCCTGTGCTTCGCCCAACCGGGTGATCTGCGGGCCGCGGGCCGGTCGCATGGCTGACCGACGCCGGGCTCTGCCGACGGCAACGCGGTTGTGAACTGGCGCTTCTAGCGCCATAATGGCGCCATGCCCAGTGTGCAGATCAAAGATGTCCCAGAACAGACCCATGCTGTCTTGCGCCAGCGTGCGGCCGCCGCGCACCAGTCCCTCCAGGAGTACTTGCGCACCCGGCTGATCGAGGAAGCAAGCGAGCCAACCCTGGAGGAGGTCCTGGACCGAGCGGGTGGCCGCTCCGGCGGTTCAGTGCCACTAAAGACAGCGGTATCGACTCTGCGCGCCGACCGTGATCGCCGTTGACGCCAGCGTCTTGGCCGTCGCGCTCGCCGACGACGGCCAAGACGGCGATCATGCACGTGCCCGCCTGCGCGGGGAGCGGCTGACCGCCCCCGAACTGGTCGATCTCGAGGTCACCTCGGTCTGGCGGCGGCAGGAGCGCGACGGCGTCATGGATGCCCGCCGGGCCGCGCTGGCCCTGGCTGACTTGACCGCACTGCCGCTGCGGCGGGCACCCCACCGCGCTCTGCTGGCCCGCTGCTGGGAACTTCGCGACAACCTGACGATCTACGACGCGTCATACGTCGCGCTCGCTGAGGCGCTGGAGGTGACCTTGCTCACCGGTGACGGGAGGCTGGCACGAGCCACGGGCCCACGGTGTCACATCGAGGTACTGCGCCCAGCGCCCTGAGCCACCGACTTCACGCTTCCGCGCATGCCGCCGAGAGCGCTCGCAAGATCAGGCAAAATCGGCAACCGGGCCGGGCCCGATCGCCCCGTCGCGCCCGAGCCGGCCAAGGCCCGGAAACGGCGATCAGTCACCAGTGCGTACGGTTGATCCGGATGCGGGCCAACCCAGGCAGTGCCAGGTAGCCGGCGGGGTCCGAGACGGCCGCCGCCGGGCAGGCGCGGTGGGCATCACGCCATGGCGGAAGTTGCCTGCCGGCGGCCCGGGGCACGGCTGCATCCCGGTCCGCGCCCATTGGCGGAAGACCTCGACCCTTTCGGCGGGCCAGGCGCCGTCACAGGGCATCTCCCCGGCGGCGAGCCGGCCCAGGATTGTCTCCGCCTGTGTGCGCACATCGTCGTAGGAGCCCAGGTCGAATGCCCAGCTCATGGCCCCCCGGTCCCGCTCGCGGAACAACGGCCTGATGTGCGTGGCGAAGCTGACCGGCTGGTCCGGTCCTGGCAATTCCCCGGTCTCGGTCATGTCAGTACTCCTCGTCTCCGTGAGCTTCCTGCGAGTATCGCGCCGGACTTGGTGAGTTGTCGTCCGATGAATCGGGTGAATGTCGCTCCTGGCGGCCGGAAAGCGGGCACGCGGGGCTTCCGGCAGCTCAGGGCTGTGCGCTCCGGCGCTCAGCGCTCGCCGCGGGATGACCTAGGGTTCCTTGGTCCCCAACTTCTGCACACTTGAGTCAAGTTTTCGGGCGGCGTATTGTCGAGGGCGCTCGCTCCCACATCTGCAGGCAGAGTCCTGACCAGCCACTTTGGGTGGCACGACCGGCCGCATACGTCGGCCGGACTTCGGCGCAGCGAGCGGCGGTGGTCGGCCGATCTTGACCGCGGGTCCCTGCGTGAGCTTGCTCGAAGTTCGGCCGGTGCGCTATTTGCGCAGGTCAGCCAACTGGCTTGGCGGTCCGAGGCGGAGCCTCACTGGATGAGTTATGTCGATGTCAGTGGTCGAAGGCGATCAGGGAGCGTGTGATCGGCTGGCTGGTGGCGCGGTTGTGCCAGATCGCGGCGGTCAGGGCGAGGATGCGCTGGCTGATCCGCACGGCGACGCCGGCGGGGGTGCGGCCGCCGTGCTGTTCCAGCGCCATCTGGCCCTTGAGGGTGTCATTGACTGACTCGATCAGCTGGCGGATGGGCCGCAGCAGCTCCTGCCCTGGGCGGGGCGGCTGGTTGCGGTAGGAGGGGCGCAGCAGCCGCAGGCCCTGCTGGTGCAGGCAGCGGTCCAGGTCGCTGGAGACGTAGCCCTTGTCAGCGATGATCGTCTGGCCAGCCCGGCCGGCGATCAGGCTGGTGTCATGGGCCAGCAGCTCGCGCAGCACCTCACGCTCGTCCACTTTGGGGCTGGCCAGGGCCCAGCTGACCGGCAGCCCGGCCGGGGTGCACAGCAGGTGCAGCCGCAGCCCCCAAAAGTAGCGGGAGTGGGAGGCGCAGTAACCATAGGCGGCCCAGCCGGCCAGGCCAGAACGCTTGACCGTCTCCCGGGACCGGGCGCATTCCACCGGGGTGGAATCGGCCAGCCACACATCGTCGTGCCACAGGTCGGTGCCGCGGGCCAGCAGCCGGATCATCTGGCCGATCAGCGGCCCGGCGGCACGCAGCCGCCGGTTATAGGCAGGCTGGCCCGGAAGAAACGGGAACGCCCCGCCCAGCCGGGCAGCGGCCATGCGCAGCCAGCGGGCCTCTGAGGCAATGCCCGGCAGCGCCTGGGCAACGGCCAGCGTGATCAGCTCGGCGTCAGACAGCCGCGGCGGCCGCCCCCGCCGCCGGCATCGCGGCAGGCTGTCATCGATCTTCACATACAGTGCGGTGATGAGGGTGTCCAGGTCGGTCAGCACAACCGGATCTTGGACACCCTCGCCGCCTTCCCGCGGCCAGACTTCGACATAACTCGTCTAGGACCACCCGAGGGCCGCCCGGAAGGATCGGCCCTCGTCGGCGCTGGCACGGCCCCACACCCCGGAGTGGGCGATGATGCGCCGGCCGTCCGGCTCGAGGGGTGGACGCAGGCCGGTCTCAGTCTCCTGCGGGAGGCGAACACGCCGGAGATGACCGCCCACCTCGGCGGCCCGGAGACCGAGGACGAGCTCCTCGACCGGCACCGGCGCTTCTCCAGCACGATGATCCCGGAGCCGGGCTGATGTTCGCGGTGGTGCTGCCTGACGGCGCGGGTGGGGCACCGGCACAAGCACCAGAGGAATGGTCAGGATCTGTGGATTGGCGTGCCACGATGAGGTGGCGAGGTCAGTTGCAGGAAGGGGCGACGTTGCCGGAGCGATCAGGGGCCCCCACTGGCGATCCGTTCGGTGGCCGGCCGCCAACCAGTCACGAACGGCTGTCGGGACTGCCCTGGGATGCGTCGTACCGCGACGGCCCTGCGCCGTGGGATACCGGCCAGCCGCAGCCAGCGATAGTGCGTGTGGCATCTGGGGGCGGGTTCGCCGGAGCGGTGCTCGATGCGGGCTGCGGGACCGGCGAGAACGCGCTTCACCTCGCCTCGCTGGGGTTGCCGGTTCTGGGCGTTGACGTGGCGGAGACGGCACTGGCGATCGCCCGGGCGAAGGCCGGTGACCGTGGGATCGAAGTGGAGTTCGCTGTGGCTGACGCGCTGCAGCTGGAGCGTTTGGGGCGCAGGTTTGAGACGGTGCTGGACTGCGGGCTGTTCCACACCTTCGACGCCGGCGAGCGGCCCGGATACGTGGCGAGCCTGGCGTCGGTGACCGGGCACGACGGAACCCTGTATGTGCTGTGCTTCAGTGACGATGGTCCCGGTACTGGCCCGCACCCCATCAGCCAGGACGAGCTGAGAGCGGCGTTCAGCCCCGGCCAGGGATGGAATGTCGGCGCCATCGAACCGGACCGGGTCCAGACCAGATACCACGACGACGGCGCACCGGCCTGGTTCGCGACCATCAAACGAATCTAGACCGCGGGACTTCCGGGGCCCGGTAAGGCATGGATCGCGCATCTGGCACAGCCCTAGCCGGCGTTGCGCAGTGCCCCAGGTGAGGAGTCAGGGGCTATGGACTGCCAGTACTGAAATGCGCCGGCCCGCCGGCCCGTCGGTCACAAGGTAGGTCGCGGTGAGCCGGCTGATCTCACTGCCGTCGCTCCGCTGGCGCGAGAAGGTCCCATGGTAGAGAGCGGATGTGGAGTTCAGGACGGTGACCTCGGAGCCGAGGATCTCGGTGTGGCCGTAGCCGGCCGCGCGCATCCCGTCGACTTGCTGCTGCATCACCGCAACGACTTGCTGGTCGCTCGTCACCGCGAAGAATCCGTCGTCGGTCGTGAGCAACAGCGGAACGCCGTAGTACGCGAGCAGCGAAGCGGTGTCGGTCTCGCCTCGGCCGCAAGCCGCGAAGGCGTTGAGGTATTCACCAAACCACTTGCTCACGTCATTGTTGTCCATGGTCACGGACCATACCGGTGCCCGCCACTACAGCAGACCTCACCGATCTGGCGGGTCGTCAGCGTGGCGGCCAGCCAAGGGCGTCGAAGACAGCGACCGGGTCGAGGTAGTCCCGCCAGTGCGCGACCTCGCCCCCGCGGAGTGTGAGCACGGAGATATACCGGTTGGAGTACGGACGCCCCGTGCCCACGACGTGGCCCTCGGAGGCGTACTCGAGGACCACGACGCTCTTAGCCACGTCGTGGTGAACGGCCAGATCAAAGCAGCGGTCAAGAACGATCATGGTGCCGTAGGGGCGGTACAGCTCGGCGACCGCGGCGCGGCCCTCGATATGCCGCGGGTAGCCGGGAACCGTCACCACGTAGTCGATGGTGATGTCTTCGGCGAGGAGGTCGAAGAAGTGGCCGGGCCCGGCCAGGCCGTCCAGGCCCTGTTCGATGATCCGGAAGAACGGATCGAGCGCGGCGAAGTCCGCCAGGTTGGCGATGGGTGCCTTCACGATGCCCCTCTGCTAGCTGATCCCGGAGGTGTCGATGCGCGACATGATGCGCTCCGCCGCGATGCCCATGCGCCACAGTCGCTCTGGTGAGAGAACGCGCGACGGATGGCACTACCCCAACGGTATGACAGCCGACCCTGGATGGGCTGCGCGCTTTCCCCCGCGACCAGAGCGGCGCGGTCCTGGGCGTCGGCCTTGCTGGCGGTTGTTCAGCCCGGTCCCGAGGGGCTTGCAGCGAGAGCCGCGGTGTAGAACTGGCTGCCAGGAGGTTCGACCATGACTGGAGAACCGGGAGCGAAGGGGGCTCCACGCCCATTTACTGACGAGCGCGCTCAAGGACAAGACGTCCTTGGTCTCGGGGAGCGGGAACGTGACGCACTACTCGCCTGGGTGGGCGAGAACCTGACGCTGGTTCGGCGGTCGGCTTCCGGGCAGCGGATCTTGTACTGGAGCCTCGGGATCGGCTTCGTGGTGGGTCTGGCCGCTCATGTCGGCGGATTCCTGCTCAAGACCTCGGTGACGACGGAGCCTCTGTTGCTGGTGGGCGACCTGCTCTACACGCTCGGCTGGGCACTGTGGACGGGTGCCGTCGTGGTGGTGTTCACCCAGATCTACCCGGAGACAAAAAGACGTCAGTTCAAACAGGCCCTCGATGCCTACGAGGCGGCGGCGGGCGATCAGGCCCGAGCCGGGAGTGGCCGGGTCCTGCCCGGCGAGCAGGGCAAGGAGGACCAGGCGATGCTGTGGTACCGCAAGGCCGCCGACGCCGGGGACGCGGATGCGATGTTCAACCTGGGGGCCCTGCTCGCTGAGCAGGGCGAGCAGGACCAGGCCGAGCAGTGGTACCGCAAGGCCGCCGACGCCGGACGTCGTGATGGATGACGTAGTTAGGTGGGCTTAGCCCTGCACCCAATTAGACGGCGCCGTTAGCCCACCGGCCGCAGCGGGCTGCTGTCCCACGCGAAAGCCTCCAGCGCCTTGCCCACCGCCGCCACGTCGAACCCGGCCGGGTCGAACCCGCCCCCAGCCCACTCCATCCACTGCTCGTGCTCCTCGTGACCGGGGTCGGCCACCGCAACCAGAAACTCCTGGTACCCCCACGGCCCGCCGACATCCTCCGGCGGGCACGCACGCCGCCCGGCCACACAGCACGGATAGCGCAACCCCGGCTGCCGGCCTAGCACCTTCTCCACGATCACGTCATGCTGCCAGCCATCGCCGAAGTCATAGGCATACCGCAGTCGGCTGCCTTCCCCCGCCACCTGCGACAGCTTCACCCCCGACTCATCCGCGACGTCATCGAGGCCCCAGTCCGGATCGGGCACGCCGTAACGAGCGCCCTCCGCCTCGAACTCGTGCAAATGCGAATCGGTCCAGCCCATCGCCACCTGCACGACCTCATGCAGCTCGGCCAAGCCCATCTCGCCTGGCACCAGCACCCGCCGCCACACCGGCGGACGGACCTCACGCAACTGAACCTTCAGCTGGAAGATCCGCGTCCTTGCGGTAATCCGGCGCGCAGCAGCCATGCCGCGATCCTGCCACCCGCCGCCAGCGGCCACGCCACCACTTGTGAAACCGCTTCTAAATCCGTCGTACATGGAGCGAATCGGTCGCATGCGACGGGACTGCACAAAAAACGGGTGCGCCGCCAGGGACTCGAACCCCGAACCCGCTGATTAAGAGTGCGCTGCTCTGCTCTCAGATCAGTGCTCTCTATACCCGTTCGTGCGGACTTCACCTCGGTTCTCTGCCGACCCGTGCCGGGCGCTGACGGGTGGTACCGCGGCAGCCGAGCAAACGACGAGCGAACAGGTCAGGGTGCGGTTCCTCTCTGAGAGTTCGGGCTCACGCGGCCCTGGCCGCTAACATTGGCCGGCCTTTACTGGCCGGTACGGGGCTGTCAGGCTTGACCGGTGATGTCGGCGGTCAGGTACTGCAGCACCCCGGCGGGGCAGGTCGCCTTTTCGGTGGTTGGCTCTGGCCCGCCGCTGTTGTGCGAGACGGGCTGGGTTTCGCATCTGCGCGGCCAGCTGGAGCTGTTTGGTTTCGGCGGCTTCATCGAGCGCCTAGCGGAGCGGTTCACGGTGATCCGTTACGACAAGCCGGGATGCGGCCTGTCGGACAGGGAGTCGGCTGACCTGTCGTTCGACGGGCAGGTGGCGACGGCCCTGGCGGTGGCGGATGCCGCGCGTGCCGACCGGTTCGCGATGTTCGGGGCGTCGCAGGGCGGCCAGATCGCCGCGGCTGCGGCTGCGAGGTTCCCTGATCGTGTCGAGGCGCTGGTGCTGTACGGGATGTGTGCCAGCGGCGCGGATCTGGCACCGCAGGAGGTCAGGGATTCGATCGTGTCCCTGGTACGGGCGAACTGGGGTCTTGGGCTGAAGATGATGACCGGGATCTTCATCCCCGACCCGAGCGCTGACGACATCGAAGCGCTGGCCCGGTTTCAGCGGGAGAGCGCGTCGGCCGCGGTGGGCAGCCGGCTTCTCGATGTCTATTACGCGACTGACATCAGGGGCTTGCTGCCCACGATCCGCGCGCGGACGGCGGTCCTGCACCGTGAGGGTGACAGGGCAACAAGCTTCAAGCTCGGGCAGGAAGTGGCCGCGCTGATCCCCGGCGCTTCGCTGTTCCCGCTGCCCGGCTCCAGCCACCTTTTCTACCACGGGGACTGGGCCGCAGTGCTGGAGACGATGCTCGGCTTCCTCTGCGAGCCTGCGGGCGGGCGGGCCCCGCTCACTGACCGTGAGCTGGAGGTGGCCGGGCTGGTCGCCGAGGGGCTGACGAACCGTTCTATTGCTCTGCGGTTGTCGATCGCGCCGCGGACGGCGGAAGCGCACGTCGAGAACATCCGGCGCAAGCTGCAGGTGCGTTCGCGCGCGCAGATCGCCAGGTGGGTGACCGAGCACCGGCTCCGCGCTCAGCATTCTAGGTAGTTCGGCCGGCCCGCGGCCTGCCCCAGACCGTCCTGGCCTGCGACACCCCGCAGGTAGCCGGTAGTTCACCCGATTGTGGCGTGGAGCTGGCCGGTCTTAGCCTCGGGATATGACTGATGCCACCCAGTGGTCCCGCTCGCCGGCCATCAGGGTCGGCATGTTCCCGCCGCCTGGCCTGCTTAGCAGAGGTCCGGGGATTGCTAGCCAGTTTCTGGCGCAGGTCGGGGAGGCGGGCGTCGACTACGTCTGCTGCGGCGACCACGTGAGCTTCTTCGGCCTGGGGTTCGACGGCCTGGTGCAGGCCACGGCGCTGGCGATGCTGCATCCGGCGTTGCCCGTCCACGTCGGCGTCTACCTGCTGCCGCTGCGCCATCCCGTGCTGGTGGCCCGCCAGCTCGCTGATTTCGCCGAGCTCGCTCCGGGACGGCTCGTCCTCGGTGTCGGGGTAGGCGGCGAGGACCGCCACGAGGTCGCGGTATGCGGGGTGGACCCGGCTACGCGCGGCAAGCGGATGGATGAATGCCTGGCCATCGTTCGTCAGTTGCTGGATGGCACGGCGGTCAGCTTCCACGGCGCGTTCTTCGACTTCGACGACGCGGTCATCGCGCCTGCGCCAGCCGTCCCGGTACCGATCATCGTCGGCGGGCGATCGGACGCGGCGATCCGGCGGGCCGGTCGGCTAGGCGATGGCTGGCTCGGGATCTGGAATTCTCCGGCGCGTTTTGCCGCCGCTACCCAGATGGCCGCAGAAGAGGCGGCCCGCGCGGGACGGCCGTGCCCGCCGGCCCGTCATGCGATGCAGGTATGGTGCGGGCTCGCGGACTCCAGGCAGACTGCTCGGGCCTGCATCGCGCCAGTGATGGAAGCCTTCTACCAGCTCCCGTTCGAGCGGTTCGAGCGCTACTGCCCGTACGGCACAGCCGATGACGTTGCCGAGTTCCTTACCCCGTATGCGGATGCTGGCTGCAGGGAGTTCAACTTGATCCCGCAGTCGCCCGACGATGAGCAGGCCGTCGCGGGCGTGGCCGCGGTGAAGAAGCTGCTGGCACGGGCATGACCGGCTCGCTCGTGATCGCGCCGCGCTTTTGCGGCCCCCCCGGCAGCGGCAACGGCGGCTACGTGTGCGGGCTCATCGCTGGCTGCCTCGATGGAACCGCTGAGGTCACGCTCCGCCGGCCGCCGCCACTGCAATGGCCGCTGGCTGTCGAGCGCGACGACCACGGCTCCGTTCGGGTCCTGGACGGGCAGAAGCTGATCGCCGAGGCCGTCGTTGTGCCGGGCGGCCCGCACGTCCGGCTCCCCGATCCCGTCACGATCCGCCAGGCCCGCGCCGCAGGCGCGCGGTCGCAGCTGCGGATGCACCCGGAACTGCATCCGTTTCCGGGGTGCTTCGTGTGCGGGCCGGACCGCCTGCCAGGTGATGGCCTGCGCATATGCGTCGGGCCGGTGCCGGGCACCGGGCTGTCGGCAGATCTCTGGTTTCCCGGCGAGGAACTCGCCGACGCCAGCGGGCAGATCAGGCCCGAGTTCATCTGGGCAGCGCTCGATTGCCCGGGAGGCATCGGAGCGCTGTGCGAGCCCGTCCCCGATGGCGCGCCGTACCTGCTGGGCCGTCTTGCCGCTCGCCGGATGGGCGAGGTCATCGCATGCGAGCCGCATGTCGTCGTAGGCTGGCGCCTGGCAGCCGAGGGCCGCAAAATATCGGCCGGCTCCGCGGTGTTCACGGCGCGCGGACAGGCAGTCGCGGTCGCACGGGCCACCTGGATCCGGCTCCGGTGTCCCGCCCGGCGGCCAGGCATGCCGACGGCAGCAGTGAGCACTGCGCATGAACAACTGGGGGCGGTGCTCTGATGGGAGCCACCTTCGAGGCCCACCGGGTGCGGGGACGCTTCAACGCCAGGTTTTCACTGCACTCGACGGTTACATCAACTGGCGGGATTTGAGGGTATCCAATGGCTGATCGATGGACCATCTGGGGCAGCGAGTACGGGAACTGCAATTGTTCCTGGGGCTGCCCGTGTCAGTTCGGAGCGAAGACAACCCATGGGCACTGCGAAGCCGTGGTGTGCGGGCGCATCGACGAAGGACACTTCAACGAAACCAGGCTCGATGGCCTGAGCTGGGCGCTGTTGCTGTACTGGCGCGGCGAGATCGCCGACGGCAACGGCACGGAGCAGGCCATCATCGACCAGCGGGCGAACCCGGCGCAGCGAGAAGCCCTGCGGAAGATCCTGCACGGCGAGTCGACGACGCCGGGGGCGACGCACTTCTTCATCTACAACAGCACGATGTCGACCGTGCTGGACACCCTGTACGAGCCGATCGAACTGTCCATCGACATAGACCAGCGGATGGCCAGCCTCAAGATTGGCCAACTGGTCGAGTCCCGCGGCGCGCCGATCATCAGCCGCCATACTGGCAAGCCGGTGCGGTCCCGGATCGACCTACCGAATGGGTTTGAGTACACCATCGCCGAGATGGGCAACGGGAACTCGACCGTCCGGGCTGGCATCGAGCTTGACCTGAAAGACAGCTACGGCCAGTTCAACATTCTGCACCTGAACCAGGACGGGGTAATCCGCTGACCACGCCCTCTGCCCCCGGCGTTGCGAGCGCGAGGCTGTCATTGTGGGCCTGGCGGCACCGGGATCGCCTCGCGGTTTTGACCGGTCTAGGGACCCTGTTGGCTTATTCGGGCTCAGGCTGCGATGGTGAGGTCGAGTCGCTGGAGGTGGGTGGTCCGGGTCCGGTCGAGCGGCGTGCCGGTCCGCCAGGCGTCGAGGCGGATCAGGTTGATCGCTGCGGCGGCGGCGTTGTGCTCCAGGCGGGTCTTGGCGAGGCCGAGGTAGCGGGCGCGGCGGATGCCGGTGACGTGGGTTGCCTGGCGCATGGTGCCTTCAA
>DATDGI010000041.1:0-14266 GCA_036522155.1 Streptosporangiaceae bacterium | reverse complement strand
CGCCTGTTCCGCGCGGCCAAGCTCCGGCTCGTCGACGTCGATCCCGGCGTCATCGAGGACGCCCTGTGCCCAGGTCACCAGCTCGTGGCCCGGGTCCGCCTCACCGACGCCAGGGGAAACCTGATCTGCGCCTGCGTCCGGCCGCCTGACATTAGTTGGTCCGCTCGCCGGGCCGAGCCGCGGTAGCGGAGCGAGCCGCGGGCCCAGATCGCGGGAGTAGCCGCCTCAATGTCCCGCCGTAGCGGCGCCGCCGGTTGTGCGGCGGTAGCGTGCAGGGTGTGGCAGGCGCTTTCCCGCGCAGCTGGCGGACCCTGGACCTGGCCAGGCCGGGCCGGAACCGCTTATCCCCGCAGCCGTCTGGGTCTATCATACGAACATGTTTTCGATAAGGTGGTCTTGTGCCGTGCCTGCCCGGCGTGGCGGCCCGCGCGAGGGAACAGGACCGTGAGAATCACAGGGCACGCAGCCGGGGTGGCGGTGGCCGTCAGCCTCCTGTGGCTGACGGCCGGTTGCGGTGGCACCCCGTCACCGCAGGCGCCCGCCCCGGACGCCCCACGGTCCACCAGCCAGCACAGCACACCTGCCGCCGGGGACTCCCCCGGCGGCTCACCCACGGCCTCGCCGAGCCAGCCAGGAAAGCCCCTGGCCGGCATGATCGTTGGCATCGACCCCGGCCACGACGGGCTCAACGGCTCTGACCCGGCCTACATCAACCAGCTGATCTGGAACGGCCGCCAGTCGGAGACGTGCGACACCACCGGGACCGCAACCGACGCGGGGTACACCGAGGCATTGTTCAACTTCCGCGTCGCCATGTTCCTGCGCGCGGACCTGCTACGCGACGGCGCGCAGGTGGTGCTGACCCGGACCACCAACCAGGGCGTCGGCCCGTGCGTCAACCGGCGGGCACAGATCATCAACCACAGCCACGCCAACGTGGCCATCGACATCCACGCCGATGGGGGGCCTGCGTCCGGGCGCGGTTTCACGGTGCTTGAACCGGTCGCCGACGGGCCCAACAATCAGGTGATCGCCACCTCGGTGCGGTTCGGGCACGACGTCCGCGCGGCGCTGCTGGCCCACACGGTGATGCCGGTCAGCAATTACGACGGGGTCAATGGCCTCACATTCCGCGACGACCTGGCAGGCCTCAACCTGACCCGCGTCCCCAAGATCCTCATCGAATGCGGCAACATGCGCAACGCCACGGACGCCGCCCTGCTGACGACAACCCTCTTCCAGAAGCAGCTGGCGTCGGCGTTCGAAGCGGCGATCATCCGTTTTCTGCATAACGGCTAGCGCGCCTGCTCGCGGGCCAGCCGCGGGCCGGCGTGAAGGCTAAATACTGCCCACCGTGGCCGGCGCCAGGCCGTACTGCGCCGCGATCACGTTCCACAGCTGGATGAACCTGGTCTTGTCCCGCACCGCCTGCTGGTCAGCGGCGAGCGCCGCGCCCGACTGGCTCCCGGGCTGGCAGCTGGCGGCCTGCGCCTGCGCCCAGGACAGGTAGTCGTTGTCAGCATTGAGCGAGTCCAGCAGGGACTGGACCAGGTCGGCCTTGAGCTGGCTGCCGTTGGCCAGCGCACCGGTGGACAGTTTCTGGGCCTGCTCGTATTCCGCCTGGCGCTGGTCGCGGACCTTCTGGATCTGCCGCACACTGCGGTTCAGGTTGGTGCACGACTGGACGTTGTCTGCGGCATACGTCAGCGTGGTGCTGCTACTGCCACCGGAGGCCAGCAGGTTGCTGACCGCGAGCGCCTCTGCCCTGGGTGACGGTGGCGGTGCCGCCGACCGCGCCGGTGTTGGTGACCCCGTCGCCGGTGCGGGGGAAGGCGGGGGCGAGGCGCTGAACCGGCCATGATGCATCACGAGGACCGCGACCGCGGCACCGGCGGCCACCGCCACGGCGACGGCCACGGTGATCAGGCCGGCACGAAGCCCCCGCGATCGCCGCCGGGGGGCCGGTGGCGGCCCGGCTGGAGGGGTACCGCCGTAGGGGCCATAGGGGCTCACCGGCCAGGCCGCCCCCGGCGGGACGGCTTGCTGCCCGCGAGGCGGGACATATGGCCCAGGGCTCGCGGCCGGGGCCGGCACCGGGGCGGGCGGCACGGTGGCTGGCTGCTGGACCGACAAGGTGGCTGGCTGCTGAACCGACTCGGTGGCCGGATGGTGATCCGGGCCGGGAGGCCGGGCCTCGCCGGGCAGCACGCCGAGTGCCCGGCCCAGCTCCGCGGCGAACTGTGCGCAGGTGGCGTAACGCTCGTCCACCGACTTGGCCATGGCGGTGGCCAGCACGCCGTCCACTGCGGCGGGCAGGTCCGGCCGCTGGGCGGTCAGTGATGGCGGCGGTTCCGACAGGTGGGCGTTGATCAGGGCGAGCCCGCGCCCACGGCGGAAGGGCGGTTCCCCGCCGAGCAACTCGAAGGCAGCACAGCCCAGGGAGTACTGATCAGCGCGGCCGTCGATGTGGTGCCCCTCGATCTGCTCGGGCGCGATGTAGTCGAGGGTGCCGACGAACTGCCCGGTCGCGGTCAGGGTCTTGGACGACAGTGCCTGCTTGCTGATCCCGAAGTCAGACAGGTACACGTGCTCGTGCTGGGCGGCGGACGCGGATCCCCCGGCCGGCGCGTCGAGCAGCATGTTCGCTGGCTTGACGTCGCGGTGGATCAGGCCGCGGGCATGGGCCGCGTCGAGCGCCTCCGCGACCTGGCTGACGATGTCCCACACCTGCCGGGCAGGCAGCGGGCCAGCCTGTTCCAGCCGGGTCCCGGCGTCACCGCCCTGCACATAACGCATGGCGATGAACAGGACGCCGCCGGCGTCTCCCGCCTCGTAGATCGGGATGATGTTCGGGTGGTCGACGGCGGCCGCGGCGCGTGACTCGCGGATGAACCGGTTCCGGAACTCGGTATCCGAGGCCGTTGAGGGGGCCAGCAACTTGAGCGCCACCCGGCGGCCCAGGCGCTCATCGCTGGCGCGGTAGACAACCGCCATGCCGCCCTCACCGATCTGCGCCTCGATCTGGTATCCAGCGATCTCACCACCGGGGCCGGCCAGGCCCGGCGGCGCGGCCGCCTCCCCCGTGGCCTGGCTGGCCCCGGCCAGCGGGCGGGACGGCCTGGCCGGGCGCCGGGCCGGCTTAGCGGCTGCGGCCGGGGATTCCGCCTCACCCTTCGCCTCCGCCTGCACCCGGGCGGTGCGCGGGCGCGAAGCCCGGGCCCGGGACGCCGGCTTGGAGCCCCCTGGCTTGGAGTCCGCGTCACCCTTCCCATCGGCCTGCACCCGGGCCGTGCGCGGCCGGGAGGCTCTGGCTGGCTTAGCAGCCGCCGCAGGAGACTCGCTCTCGCCCGCCGCGTCAGCCTGCACCCGGGCTGTGCGCGGACGGGCACCCTTGGCCCGGGACGGCGCCGGTTTGGCGGCTGCGGCCGGGGGCGCTTCCTCACTCACCGCGGCTCCATCGCGGCGGGGCATGGCGGCGGGGCATGGTGGACCGCAGGCCAAACGAGGCGCCGGGGCGCCGGCAGGCTCCGCGTCATTAACTCCCCCAAGGCCCGATTATGACCGCGTATATGCAGACGCGCCAGACGGAGGCACGGTGCACACGGCGATCCCAAGCCGTGAACCCGGAGGAGCCGGGGACAGGCGGTGCCCGCCTAGTGGGTTCAGCCGGGCGTGGCGGGTGGCGCCTCGCTGTAGGCGGCGCGGTTCGCCGCCGCCAGGCGCTCACCCTTGCGCTTGGCGTGCTGGCCGTAGACGAGCATCCAGGCCACCAGCACGCCGGCCACCGCGAAGGGCATCACCTTGGAGATCGCCAGGGCCGTGCCCGTCGAGGTGGTCTCGATGATGACCACCCGGGCCGCCGCCTCGGCCAGGTAGGCCAGTCCCCAAACGGCGGTGATGACCCGGAAGGTATGCCGGAAGCTGTGGTACTGCCAGCGGTCGGCGAAGTCGCGTCCCTTGGGCGTGTCCGGCCCGAAGAACTCCAGCGCGAAGCGGTACATCAGCGGGCGGCTGGTCCACAGCGAGCCCAGGCAGACGAGACCGAAAACCCCCGTCGGCACCGATCCCTCGATCAGGACGAGCCGGGCGCTGCCGCTGACCAGCCCGAGGATGGTGCCGACGGCGATGCCCAGCAGGACAAGGACGCCGATGGCATCGACGCGGCGGCGGCGGACGATCCCCAGGGCTACCCCGAAGGCAGGGAACACACCGCTGAGCACCAGCGCGGTCACCTCGCTCTCCCCGTGCGACCGCAGCAGCGAGTAGGCCACGAGCGGCCCGGCGATGTCGAAGACGGCAATCGATGCCAGCGACAGCAGGCGGCCACGGCCGTCCGGCGTCGCTCGCGCTGCAGGCTCGGGTACACTCATACTGTGCATGATAGCATACGACCGGAGATAAAAATGCACTATGTTGGGCGCTGTGGGTGAACGGGATCAGCGACCTGAGTCCCCGCATGAGTATGGTCTTCTTCGCTTTCGGCGCCGCTGCGGTGCCAGCGGGGGGTGAGCTTCCCGGCGGGCAGCTGGCTGGCCGGGTCCTGCTCAGGCTGCTGGCCGACCTGGGTCTGTCGGAGGCGGCAGCCAGGTCGCTGCTGCTGCGGATGCGCCGGGAAGGCTGGCTCGACTCCGAGCGCACCGGCCGGGAGGCGAGGTACCGCCTGGCTCCTGCCATCCTCGCGGCGCAGGCCAGGATCGAAGCCCAGCTGCGCGGGCACCGGCCGGAATGGACGGGATTCTTCAGCGGGGTCCTGTACGAGATCCCGGAGGACGCACGGGCCTACCGGGACCGGCTGCGGCACACGGCGCACCTGCTTGGTTACGCCACGCTGCGCCCCGGCCTGCTGGTGGCGACCACCGACCGCTGGGCGGAGCTGGCCGAACTGCTGCCCGAGCAACCGGCCGGCGGTCAGCTGCTGCGGATCGAGCTCAGGCTGGACGCCGCCGACAGCCGCGAGGTCGCGGCGCGGCTGTGGCACCTGGACGCGCTCGCGGACCGGTACCGGGCCGTCCTGGACCAGGCACACACCCTGACCGGCCAGGCAGGACAGCACCGGCCCGGCGCCGCCGCGTTCCGTGCCCTGGCCGAGGCGACGCTGCCGATCTACCACGCCAGCGCCGACGACCCGGACCTGCCCACTGACCTGCTGCCCGCCGGCTGGCCCGGCGACCAGCTAGGCGGCGCCCTCGAACGTGCCTTCCGCGCGTTCTACCCGGCCATCATCGGCTACCTCACCGGCCTGACCCGCCCGGCACCGGCCTGACCCGCCGGCGCCCACCCGAATCGTAGGTGAGGATGATGGTTCCGCCGCAGGCACCGGGGCAGTGAAGCACTAAGACCGCCCCGCGCGCCGCGGTCGGGAGCGGTGCACGGTGCGGCAAAGCAGTGGAGGCGCACCGTGCCCATCGGTGAAACCCTCGCGGAAGCGCGCCGCCAGGCTGGTCTCACCGTCGCCCAGGTCAGCCAGCAGACCCGCATCCGGCAGACGATCATCCGCGCCATCGAGGACGACGACTACTCCCCCTGCGGCGGTGACTTCTACGCCCGCGGGCACATCCGCAGCATCGCCAAGGTCGTCGGGACCGACTCCGAGCCGCTGATCAGCGAGTACGACGAGGTCTACCGGGCGCCGGGCGCGTTCGCGACGGTGAGCCTGGACGAGCTGCTTGACGCCTCGGCCAGGGAGCCACGCCCGCGCGGGCCGGACCTGTCCGCCATCTCGGGAGTGGCGGTCTCGGCCGGCGCGGCGGTGCGGCGCGCGGCGCAGATGCGCGCGCCGCGCAGGCTGGCCGCGCAGGCTCACGCGTCGTCCCGGCGGCTGAACTGGACCGCCGTGCTCGGGGTGGCCCTGGTCGTGGTGTTCGGCTTCGGGGTGTACCTGTTCGTCTCGCGCTCGCAGCACGTGACGGTAAGCCCGTCCGCGGCCGGGAAGCACGCGGCCCCCGTCGGCCACGCTGGCCGGGCCCATCACCACCGGCTGGGCTCAGCCGCCAGGAACAGCCAGTCACCGGCCGCACCCACCCCGGCGCCAGCCCAGCTGATCCCGGTCAGCGCCACCGCGTTCGGTCCCAACGGCGGCGACAACCCCCAGCTCGCGCCGCTCGTGCTGGGCGGGAACGGCGGAGGCGGCGCGAACGGCGGAGGCGGCTGGCACACCGACTGGTACACCAGCGCCAGCTTCGGGGGCCTGTACCTGGGCACCGGCCTGCTGCTGGACATGGGCCGACCGGTCACGATCACCGCCGCCCAGATCACCCTCGGCCCCGCCCCTGGCGCGAGCTTCCAGCTCCGCATCGGCAACACACCGGCCCTGTCCGGCACGCGGACCGTCGCCCAGTCAGCCGGCCCGGGCGGGGTGGTCCGGCTGCATCTGAGCAGCCCGGCGCACGGCCGTTATGTACTTGTCTGGTTCACCGGGCTGCCGCCCGACCAGTCCGGCACCTTCCAGGCCGCTGTCTACCACGTCAGCCTGGCGGGCCAGGGGTAGGCCGGTCAGCCGGGTCCACCCGGGCCGGCGGGAGCAGCCCCAGCTCGTCGTACAGCCGCAGCGCGCGGGGCGACAGCCTGGACAGCCGCGCGAACTCGCCGATGCTCAGCACTTCCATGGATGGCTCCTCGTCCCGGGCACCCGCGCCCGGTGCCACCACTGTGCGGCTTCACCCAGCGGGAAGGTCAACCGACGGTCACCCGCTGGGTCCTCCCCCGTCCCCGCCAGTGACTGAGATGATCAAATATCTGGGATCGCGGACAATAGCCGGACCGGTCGCCGACGCTGCGAGGAGGACCCATGGTGGTGCCGATGGACGCTCGGGTGGCGGCCGCCGTGGCCGGCGGCCTGCTCGTGCTCACCGCCCTGAACAGCGTCGTCGGCACGCTGATGGTGCCCCGCCCGGTCGGCAGCTGGCTGACCCGGTGGGTGGACAAGATCGTGAACGGCGGTTTCCGGCTGGTCACCGGCCCGATCAGCGATCACCGCCGGCGGGACCGGGTGCTCGCCGCGCAGGCGGCGGTGATCCTGCTCGGCCAGCTGGCCGCCTGGCTGGGCATCTCCTTCCTCGGGTACGCGCTGCTGTTCTGGCCGTTCGCCCGGGGCGGCATCACGTACGCCTTCACCATGGCCGGCTCCTCGATGTTCACGCTCGGGTTCGCGGCCCCGGCGGGCCCGCTGCCGGCGGCCATCGTGTTCCTCGCCGCAGCGAGCGGGCTGGTCATCGTCACCCTGCAGATCGCCTACCTGCCCACCCTGTACGCGGCGTTCAACCGCCGGGAAACCGAGGTGGCCCTGCTGAACGCGCGAGCCGGGGTGCCGTCCTGGGGGCCAGAACTGCTGGCGCGCACCCACTACGCGCTCGGCACGGGCGTGTCGACCATCGACACCCTGCCCGATCTCTACGAGCGGTGGGAACGCTGGGCCGCCGATGTCGCCGAAAGCCACACCACCTATCTGCCGCTGGTGCGGTTCCGCTCGCCCCGGCCGCTGTCATCCTGGGTGACCGGGCTGCTCGCCGTGCTGGACTCCGCCGCGCTGATCCTGGTGCTGTCCCCGAAATCCGCGCCAACGGTGTCGGCCCGGCTGTGCCTGCGCTCAGGGTTCGTGTGCCTCACCCAGGTCGGGCGGGCGATGGGCTTCGAGGTGCCCGACGAGGCCGACCCGGACGGCCAGATCAACCTGACCTATCAGGACTTCCTCGACGCGGTCACCCGGCTGCACGAGGTCGACTTCCCGATCGAGCGCACGCCGGAGGAGGCCTGGCCGGACTTCGTCGGCTGGCGGCTCAACTACGAACCGGCGGCGTACGCGCTGGCCGCCGCCGTCGACGCCGTGCCCGCGCTGTGGTCCGGCCCCCGCCGGTGGGGCAAGCAGGCTATCCCGCCGATGCGCCCTCCGGGCGGGCGGCCGCCCGTTGACCCCGCGGCGCACCCGGCCCGCGGCGCCGGGCGTCACACGTCGCCGACGTCGACCAGCAGTTCCCGGCCATCCGGCAAGACGACGCCCAGCGAGTAAACGATGCCCTCGCCGAAGTCGGCCTGGCCCAGGATCTCGATGTCGACGACCTCGGGGTGGGAGATCAGCAGACGGCACAGCACGCTGCCCGCATGATCAGATGGAAGTGGTGGAGGCGCCGGTTTGCTGCTGGCGTCATCCGGAGACGTCATGCGGCCTTCGATCGGACGGGGTCACGGGGAGTGGTCCGCGCCGCCGCTACGGCGTGATCGTCCCGCCGCCGGTCAGCCCGGCGCGCGGTGTCGGCCCAGCCAGAAGCGACGGGCGGCAGCGGAACTGCACATCCGAACACATTTCCCACGGTAACCCAGCGTTAGCACGAGAGCCCGGAATGACGTTCTACGGCCCGGCGTGGCGCGCCAGTTCTCCGCCCGATAACTACGCTTTTATATATATTTGGGAGCTTTTGGGGGCACCCTCACCCGGCCGGGCCGTGGTATCCCTTGCCCATGGGAGCAGCCAGCGCAGACACCGGCCCGGCCGGCGGGAAAGTGGTCGTGCACCGGGCCATGTCGCTGGACGGGTTCATCGCCGGCCCGGGTCACGCGATGGACTGGGTGTTCGACTACGCCGGGCCGGACACCTCGGCCGAGGTGATGGGGGCGACCGGCGCGATGCTGGCCGGCCGGAACACCTACGACGTGGGCCGCCGGGACACGGGCAAGCCCAGCGGTGACGCCTACGGCGGCGCCTGGTCCGGGCCCACGTTCGTGCTCACCCACCACCCGCCGGGCGACGACCCCGCGGTCACCTTCCTGTCCGGCGACATCCGGGCGGCCGTGACCACCGCCCTGGCCGCCGCGAACGGCAAGAACCTGGAGGTCCTGGGCACCAGCGTCGCCGTCCAGTGCTTCGGGCACGGCCTCGTGGACGAGGTCCGCGTCTACATCCTGCCCGTCCTGCTCGGCGGGGGCACCCCGCTGTTCGCGCCGCCGGAGCCGGCCCGGGTCGAGCTGGAACCGGTCAGCACCACCCGGTCGGGACAGGTGACCCACCTGCTGTTCCGGGTCAGGAAGTAGCGGGCCCGGCCCCGGTGCCCCGCCGGTGGTGGACGATCGACAGGTCCTCCTCCCCCAGCGCCTCTTCTTCCTCGCTGTCCAGCACCGTGGGCCGGAACAGCTGCTGCGCGATCAGCGTCGGCACAAACGCGGACAGGATGACCACGGTCACCAGCTCGGTGTACTGGGCGCGGTCGATGAGGTGGTGGGTGAAACCGAACAGCGCGGCGATGGAGCCGAACGTGAGCCCGGTCGCCATCAGCAGGGTGGTGTAGCCGCGCTCGCGCCGCGGCAGCCGGAACGCGGCCGCGACCGGCCAGATGCCGATGAGTTTGGCGGCCAGCTTGACCAGCAGCAGCACGCCGATCACCCCGGCCCCGGCGGCCAGCGCCGGCGCGGAGATGAGGGTCCCGGCGCGGAGGAAGAAGAACGGGGTGAGCAGCGCGAAAGCGATCGACCGCAGCCGGTCCATGAGCACCCGGTCGTGCAGGAACACGCCCGCCACGACCAGCCCGGCGACGTAGGCGGGCAGCACGGCCTCGCTGCCGGCCTGGGTGGCCAGCCCGCCCAGCCCGAGCAGCACCACCAGCAGCAGCTTGATCTCCGGCTCGGACACCCGGTGGCCGAACCGGGCGATCGCGAACCGCAGCAGCCGCGGCAGCAGCGCCACCGCGGCCACGCTGACCAGCACAAAGACGATCAGCAGCCAGCCGTAGCTGGCGAACAGCCCGCCGAGCGCGAGCACCGTGCCCAGGTCGGTGACGAAGCATGCGGCCAGGATGAGCTTGCCCAGCTCATGCCGGTTCAGCCCGGTCTCGACCATGACCGCATAGACGACCGCGACCGAGGTGGTGCTGAGCGCCACCCCGCCGATCTCGGCCGCGTGCAGGCGCCAGCCGAGCACCAGCCAGCAGAACGCGAACGCGCCGAGGAACGGCAGGGCGAACGAGACCAGCCCGATGGACACGCTCGCTTTCCAGTGCCCGCGCAGCGACACCGGGTCGATCTCGGCGCCGGCCAGGAACGTCAGCACCAGCGAGCCCAGGCTGGCTAGGAAGGTGACCAGGTCGGTGGAGGTGACGTGGGGGGCGATGCCGGGGATGTTCCCGGCCAGGGCACCGACGACGATCTCGACCAGCGCCGCCGGGATCGCGATCTTGATGCTGATCACCGAGGACAGCAGGGCCATCCCCACCCAGATGGCCATCACGTAATACACGTTCATTCGCTGCTCCTGCCAGGAACGTCCTGGCAGCAGCCAGCGGCGGCGGCGGCCAGGAGGGACTTCTCCCGGTAGAAGCCATCAGCCACGGCGGCGGTTCGGGCAGGTGCCCGCCGGAGCTTCATCCGGCCACGCCGCATCATAGCCGCAGCAGTTCAGGTCACGTGCGATCGCGGCGCGCCCTGCCGCGGAACGCTGGTCAGCCCGATGAGCCGAACTGGATGGGGACGTTGATCGCCTGGGTGGTGTGCCAGCTGGGGGAACCCGTCCCGAGCTGCCAGACCGTGAGCCTGGTCCCGTGGACGGCCAGGGCGTCGAACCCGCCCGACGGCCCCGGGGTCAGCGTCGCCGTTCCGGCGGGCAATGCGGGCAGGGACCGCCATCCGGCCCCGGCGCCGGTGATGGTCTCCGCCCGGTTCCGGTTCAGCACCACCCCGGCCGCGCCCGTGGGCCCGAAGAACGCGGAGGAGAGTGTCGCGCCCCTGAGTTTGAGCGGTGGTGACACGGCCCAGTTCCTGCCGCCGCCCGGCAGCCAGGCGGCGAGCAGGCTCGCGGCCGGCCCGCTGCCCGCTTTCAGCAGGGCCACGGTGCCGTTTGCGGTCCGTGTCAGCCTGACGACAGTGATGGCCTGGCGGGCGAGCGTGGCGGGCAGGCTGGGCCCTGCCGCCTGCCAGGTCCCGTTCGTGACGGCGAAGATGCCTACGGTTCCCGGTCGGCTGCAGGTGCCGGCGAGCAGCGGTACCCCTGCGGGACTGAACGCGGCCGCGGTGAGGTCGTGCAGGCCACAGCGCCGGCCGGCCCGGGTCGCGGCGAGGGCCGGCTGGCTGGCGAGCGTGTTCCAGCGGGTGTAGCCGGGGGTCGCGATCTCCGCGCGCCCGCTAGTGAGCAGGGCGAGCAGGCGCCCGGTTCCGGGCGCCGCGGTCAGGGCGTCCGGCACGTTGGCGAGGGCCCCGTCGAGCGGCCCGGCCGACGCCCAGGCCTGGCCGCCGTCGCGGGTGAGGGCCAGCGGCGTGTAGGTGAGGTACTGGCTGGGCCGGAACGCGGTGATCAGTGACGGGCCGCCCGCGTCGGCGAGGACCAGGCCGCCGTTGTCGGGCGTCCCGGGCGGGGTGACCAGCTTCCAGTCCGGGCTGCCAGCCGGCCGCTCGAACAGCTGCCAGAAGTTGTTGTGCGAGGCGACCGAGCCGCCCATCACCGCAACCGCCCAGGTGCCGGTGGCGGTGACCATGGAGGTGGCCAGGAAGGGCTCCCCGCCCGGCGGGGCTTCGGGCGCGGGGCCGGGTGCGGGGCTGGCCGCGCTGCTGCAGCCCGCGATGAGCGCCGCGGCCGCGACGGCCAGCGCGGTGGCGGCCAGCCGGGCTGGTCTGCTCACGAGTGCCCCAGCAGTTGCTGGGCGGCGCCGGTCAGCTCGGCGGCGAACGACGACTTCGTGGCCTGCGTTCCCGGTCCGGTATCGAAACCCAGTTCGCGGCGCAGGTGGCCGGCCTGGTCGATGACGAACGCGTAGTCCCCGTGGCCGACCATCGAGCCGGCCGGGAGGATTTCCGCTGGGGCCACGCCGTAACGCCGCCACACCTGCTGGAGCTGGGCGCTGGTGCCGGTCAGGTACAGCCAGTTCGGCACGGCCGCCATGCCCTCCTGGCGGTCGAACGCCTGGATATAGCTCACCTGGGTGTTGAGGGGGTTGTAGTTGATCGCGACGAGCTCGACCCGCTGGGTGTCCGCGGACAGCAGCTGCCCGGCCTGGCGGAATTCCTGCGCGATCAGCGGGCAGTCCACCGAGCACGTGTCGTCCAGGAAGGTCAGCAGCACGACCTTGCCGTGCAGGCTCGCCAGCGTGACCGTCCGCCCGTGCTGGTCGGTGAGGCTGAACGCGGGCGCCCGGAAATTGAGCGGCGCGCTGGAGCCGTTGATGGATTCGGCCAGGATCGGGTCGGCGATGGGACTGGCCTGGGCGGCGGCCATCGGCGCCGCGCCGAGGATGATGAGCCCGACTGCGCCAACGGCGGCGACCGACCGGAAGCTCGCCGTCGCCACACTGCGCCGCACGAAAGCGGGCTGGACCCGGTCCCGCCAGCCTGCCGCGGCGGGCTCCTGGGCTGGTTCCGCCGCGGTGGCCGGCTTCGCTGCCATCACCGGCCCCGGAGTCAGGGCGAGGTAGCCGCCCGTGGCAAGCAGGACGAACGGGATCATGCTGTTGGGGTCGGTGCCCAGGCCACCGAAGAAGCCACAGTCCTCTACCAGTACCCAGGCCGCCAGGCACAGCACCGTGAATGCGATGAGCGCCGGGCGGACCAGCCGCCGCTGGCCGCTCAGGAACACCGCGCCGATCACCGTGAGCACCACCACGGCGAACAGGTTGACCGCGAACCCGTGCGCCTCATCGAAGGTGGTGAAGGCGCTGATCCACGCGGACAGGAACCCCGGCTGCGGCGTTTGCGCCATCGCGGTGGTCATGCCGGCCAGGGTGCCCGGCTTCCCGCTGGCGAGCCCTTGCCAGAATCCCCGTCCTGGCCAGGCTTGCAAGACTGCCATGCCGATCAGGAACAGGCCCAGCCCCGCCATGATCGCCCGCCCGAGCCGGTGGCTGTCCCACATCCGCTCGGGCAACGCGATCAGCGCGCCGGCCACGCAATAGATGAGAACGGCACCGGGGGCGCCGAACAGCCAGGTCAGGCCGGGGGCGAAGATACTGCCAAAGGCTTCCCCGAACACCCAGACCACCAGCCCCCAGGCCACGCTGGCCAGCCCGGCCAGCCGGGACAGGGGGCCATGCGACGCGGCCAGCATCCAGATGCCGATCCCGACCTGGATCCACACCGCCGAGGCGCCCGCCTGCATCGGGTGGAAAGACCAGGTGGTCCCGGCCCAGTTCACGATGTGCTGGACCCATCGCGGTGACGCCGCCGCGAGCGGCTCGATCACCTGCGACGGCAGGCCGATCGCCATCTTGGGCTGCGCCTGCAGGATCCCGTCGAAGACCCAGATGAGGCCAAAGCCGATCCGCAGCACCTGGCGCCAGGCAGGCTCGGCCACGGCGGGGGCCGGCGGGCCACCCAGTCCTGGCTGCTCGCCGGCCGGGGACGAGGTCGGCAGCCACGCCCGCACGCTGATCCAGGCCAGCCCGAGTACCGCGAAGATCAGCAGCGCGATGAGTCCCTGGTGCAGCAGCGCTGACTTGAACGCGGCGACCACGATGGGGTCGTTGACATTGACCCCCGAGTTCATCCCGGGCATTACGCCACCTGCTCCTCTGCCTCAATCCGCTCAGGACCGCCGGCAGGCACCCCAGCCCCGTCCGGCCCGGGACCGTGCTGCCTCCAGCGACGGCCGGCCTGAGCCGGGGCCCCGAAGCGCCGCAGCCGCACGCTGTTGCCCACCACGAAGGCCGACGACAGCGCCATCGCCGCGCCCGCGATCAGCGGGTTGAGGAATCCCGCGGCCGCCAGCGGGATCGCCACGATGTTGTACCCGAAAGCCCAGGTGAGGTTGCCCCGGATGGTCGCCAGTGTGCCGCGGGCGAGGCGGATCGCGTCCGGCACGGCTCCGAGATCGTCGCGCAGCAAGATCAAGTCCGCTGCGCTGATCGCCACATCCGTTCCCGTGCCCAGGGCCAGCCCCAGGTCGGCCGCGGCCAGCGCGGGCCCGTCGTTGATCCCGTCGCCAACCATGGCCACCCGGTGGCCCTGCGCCTGCAGGGCTCTGATCACGGCGACCTTGTGGTCGGGCAGTGCCTCCGCGATCACCTCCTCGGTACCGGCCTGGGCCGCGACCGCCTGCGCCGTGGCCGGGTTGTCGCCGGTCAGCAGCACGGTCCGCAAGCCCAGCCGCCGCAGCCCGGCGACCGCCGGGGCGGCCGAAGGCTTGACCGTGTCGGCTACCGCCACCGCCCCCTGCACCTGGCCGTCCCACCCAGCCAGGACCGTCGTGCAGCCCGCCTGCTCCCAGCGGCGGCACTGATCGGCTACCGCCGCTGGGGGTGTCATCCCGAGATGGCTGAACAGGCCCGCGCGGCCGACGATCACCTCATGGCCACCGACA
>DATDGI010000040.1:0-2515 GCA_036522155.1 Streptosporangiaceae bacterium | reverse complement strand
GGCCCTGTCCGGCGCGGCACTGCCTGACGGCCCGGCCGTGGTGCACGACCCGGTCGGCGGCCCGGTCGGGGTCGCGGTCGCCGAATGGCTGGCCGGCCAGGGCCGGCCGGTCACGGTCGTCACCCCCGACCAGGTGGTGGGCACCCAGCTCAGCCTGACCGGCGACCTGGCCGGTGCGAACGTGCGCCTGCAGCAGGCCGGGGTCACCCGCGCGCTCCGCTCGCTGCTGCGCGAGGCCGGCCAGGGCACCGCGCTGCTGGAGGATGTCTGGACCGGCGAGCAGCGCCGCATCGGCTGCGCGGTGCTGATCGACTGCGGCCACCGGCTGCCCGAGGAGGCGCTGTACCAGCCCGGGATTCCCCGCGCCGGGGACTGCGTCGCGCCCCGCACCGTGGCCGAGGCGGTGCGGGAAGGCCGCCGGCTGGCACAGGCACTGGGCGGCCCGGCATGACCGGCACCGGGCGCTACCGCCACCTGTTCCGTCCGCTCCGGGTGGGACCGCTGACCCTGCGCAACCGGATCGTCTTCTCGGCGCACCTCACCAACTACGCCACCGACGGGCTGCCGTCGGACCAGCACGTCGCCTACTACGCGGCCCGGGCGGCGGGCGGGGCCGGCCTGATCATCACCGAGGAGCACTCCACCCATCCGACCGACTGGCCGTACGAGAAGCTGATCCATGGCTTCCGGCCCGAGGTGCTGCCCGGCTACCGCCGCATCACCGCGGCCGTGCACGCCCACGATGTGCCGATCCTGGCCCAGCTCAACCACAACGGCGGCCAGGCATCAGGGATGTACTCGCGGCTGCCGGTGTGGGCGCCCAGCCCGGTGCCCGACCCGCTGTTCCGTGAGGTGCCGAAGGCGGTCGAGGCGCACGAGATCCGCGAGATCGTGGCCGGCTACGGGCTCGTGGCCGCCCGCTGCGCGGACGGTGGCTTCGACGGGGTGGAGCTGCAGTGCTCGCACTCATCGATCGTGCGCCAGTTCCTGTCCCCCGCCAGCAACCTGCGCACCGACGGCTACGGCGGGCCGCTGGCCAACCGGGCGCGGCTGCTGCTGGAGATCATCGACGTGGTGCGGGAGGCGATCGGGCCCGGCCGGGTGCTCGGCGTCCGGATCTGCGGCGACGAGCTGATCGAGGACGGCATCACCATCGACGAGGCCGTCGCCGTCGCCGTGCTGGCCGAGGCGACCGGCCGGGTCGACTTCATCAACACCTCGATCGGCGTGGCCACCGCGACCCTGTACATGATCGAGGCCAGCATGCGCATCCCGCCCGGCTACGCCATGTTCATCCCGGCCTCGATCCGGCGCGCGGTGTCGCTGCCGGTGGTCGGCGTCGGCCGGTTCAAGGACCCGCTGCAGGCCGAGCGGGCGCTCGCCGACGGCCAGTGCGACCTGGTGGGGGTGGTCCGCGGGCAGATCGCCGACCCGGATTTCGCGGCCAAGGCGCGGGCCGGGGACGCCGCCCAGATCCGCACCTGCCTGTCCTGCAACCAGGAGTGCGTCGGCCGGATGGGGCTGAACCGCTGGCTCGGCTGCATCGAGAACCCCCGCACCGGCCGGGAAGCCGTCCCGCTGCCCCCGCCCCGCCGGGCCCGCCGCATCTACGTGGCCGGCGGCGGCCCGGCCGGATTGCAGGCCGCCATCACCGCCGCTGGCCGCGGTCACCACGCCACGATCTTTGAACGTGCCAAACGGACCGGAGGTCAGGCCGCCGTCGCCGCCATGGTGCCGAGCCGTGCGGAGTTCGGCGACCTGGCCCGCAACCTGGCCGCCGAGGCCGCGCGGCTCGGCGTGGACGTGAAGACCGGCCACGAGGTGACCGCGGGCTTCCTGCTGGCGGAGTCGCCGGACGCGGTGGTGGTGGCCACCGGCGCCCGCCCGGCCCGGCCCCCGTGGGCGGCCGGCCAGCCGCGGGTCGCCGACGTGCGCGAGGTCATCGACGGCACGATGGCCCCGGCCGGCACGGTGGTGATCGTGGACGACCTCGGCTTCCACCACGCGACCTCGGCGGCCGAGCTACTGGCCGGGCGGGGCTGCCAGGTGGAGGTGATCACCAGCGCGATGGTGGCCGGCCAGGATCTGGGCGTCACCCTGGACGCCGAGACCTGGCAGGTGACCGCGCACGCGCTGGGCATCGCGCAGCGGACCGACGTGGTGGTGCTCGCCGCCCGGCCGGGCGAAGACGGCGGCCTGCTGCTCGAGCTGTTGCACCATCCCACCGGTGCCGTGCTGGAACTGGCCTGTGACTGGGCGGTGTGCGCCGCGCCGCCCGAGCCGGAGGACGGGCTCTGGCACGAGCTGGCCGGCGCGCCGTTCGAGGTGCACCGGATCGGCGACTGCGTCGCGCCGCGGCGCGCCCACGCCGCCGTGATCGAGGGCGAACGGGTCGGGGCGGCCCTATGACCGGGCTGCCCGCCCTGCCCGCCCTAGCCATCGTCCAGGCCCGGGCGGGCGAACTCCCGCCGGACGCGGCCGAGGTGATCGCCGAGGCGGGGGGCGCGGCCCTGGT
>DATDGI010000039.1:0-9056 GCA_036522155.1 Streptosporangiaceae bacterium | reverse complement strand
ACGACCTGCTCGGCCAGCTCGATGTCGTGGTCGCCAGTGTGCATTCACTGCTGCGGATGCCGGCCCCCGAGATGACCGCCCGGATGGTGACCGCCATCCGCAACCCGCACGTGGACGTGCTCGGGCACTGCACCGGCCGCCGGCTGATCGGGCGAAGCCGGCCCGAATCCGCGTTCGACCCCGGGGCGGTCTTCGCCGCCTGCCGGGACCACGGCGTCGCGGTCGAGATCAACTGCCGCCCGGACCGGCAGGATCCACCGGACCGGCTGCTCGCCCTGGCCGCCGGGACCGGCTGCCTGTTCGCGATCGACAGCGACGCGCACGCTCCCGGCCAGCTCGACTGGGTCGGCGACGGCTGCGCCCGGGCGGAAGGGTTCGGCATCGAGCCCGGCCGGATCATCAATACCCGCGCCGCGCGCGAGCTGACCTCGGCGGGACGGCCGGGATGACCGCCGCGCTGCTCGCCTTCGCGCTGGCCGCCACCGTTCTGATCCTCGCGCCCGGGCCGGACAGCCTGCTGGTGATGCGCAACACCCTGCGGGGCGGCCGGCGGGCAGGCTGGATCACCGCCGGCGGCACCCTGTCCGGGCTGCTGATCTGGGTCATGGCCGCCGTCCTTGGCCTGTCCGAGCTGCTCCGGGTCAGCCGGGCCGGCTTCGACATCCTCCGGTTCGCCGGTGCCGCCTACCTGATCTGGCTGGGGGTGACCAGCCTGGGGCTCCGGCGGCGCAAGCCCGCCGGCCGCCCGGCTGGCCCGCCTGCCCCGCCCGGCGGAGCCGATGAGCCGGCTGGCCGCAACCCGGCCGGGCCCGCCTCGGCCGGCCCCACCACGGCCGGCTGGGCCCGGGTGTATCTCAACGGGCTGCTGTCCAACCTGTTCAATCCCAAGATCGGCGTCTTTTTCGTCGCGTTCCTGCCTGGCTTCATCCCGGCCGGGGTCCCCGCGGCGCAGTTCTCGCTGGCGCTGGGGCTGTGGTTCATCGCCGAAACCGGTGCCTACCTCGCCATTCTGGCCTGGCTGGTCGCCCGCGGCGTGGGCTGGCTGCGGCGGCCTGCCGTTCAGCGCGGGATGGAGCGGGTCACCGGGGTTGTGCTCATCGGCTTCGGCGTGCGGCTGGCCACCCTGACCCGGTGAGAGCGACGGACACGGCCGGGGCAGCCACCGGCCCCAGGCTGTGACAGCACCGCGGCCGGGGCGGTAGCCTTCCCGGGTGAGCTGGTGACGGCCGGTGACGCCGCTGCCTGGCCGCTGATTCCGGCCGGGTGGCCCGCGAATTTTCCGGCGGGCCGGTCGCATTACCAGATCATTAGTCCGGCTATACTCGAACATTCCGCATGCGTGACCGATTCGTAGTGGTC
This sequence comes from Streptosporangiaceae bacterium, assembly GCA_036522155.1. Taxonomy (GTDB): domain Bacteria; phylum Actinomycetota; class Actinomycetes; order Streptosporangiales; family Streptosporangiaceae; genus UBA9676. Next base: position 7,697 of record DATDGI010000039.1, on the reverse strand, counting down.
CCGGGAACCCAGCGCCCGCTACCGCTGGGCTCGGCACGTTATTGCTGGCATATCGGCTATCTTCGAAGAATTGCCTTCGGTATGACAGTATGCATCGGTGATTTCGGCAAAGCCGGGGCGCGGAACGGGTACGCAGTGAGTGACGGCAACAGTACATATCGTGGTGACTGCAGACGGGCATGACAACCGAGACGAGTGGTGAAGCGGACCCGGGACGTGACGGCGGCCCGGGTGACCCGGGTACGCCGGCATCCGCGCAGGCGGTGAAATCAGCGGAGCGCCCTGCCCGCAGCCTGTCCGGCCTGCCCAGGCTGCAGCTGCCCAGCTGGCCGTCGCCGCGGGTAGGTGGCCGCCGGGCCAGGGCCGGCCATCCGGTCGTCCGCCACCTGATCATCCTGGCCGGTTACCTGGCGGCCGGCATCGCCGTCACCTGGCCCCGCGTCACCTACCTGTTTGGCGGCAAGCTGCCGTCCACCCGGGACACCGGCGTGTACGTGTGGGACTTCTGGTGGATCGCCCACCAGGTAGAGCACCTCGGCAACCCGTGGTACACCCGCGCCATAGCCGCCCCGTTCGGGGCCCAGCTCGGGTATCACGCGCTGATGCCGCTGGAAGGCCTGGTCATGCTGCCGGTCACGGTGGCCTTCGGCCCCAGCGCCTCGTTCAACCTGCTGTCGGTGCTCATGCCGGGCCTGATGGGCTACGCGATGTACCGGGCGGCCCGGCTGTGGCTGCCCACCCAGGTCGGCGCGATCGCGGCCGGTGCCTTCTTCGGCCTGTCGTCCGATATGACCTGGCACGCCTGGTACCAGCTCAACCTGGCCGCCGGGGCGCTGTTCCTGCCGCTGGCCCTGGAGGCCAGCGTGCGGCTGCGCCGCAACCCGCGGCCGTGGCAGGCGGTGATCCTCGGCGTCGTGATCGGCGGATGCCTGCTCACCGACCAGGAATCGGCCGTGCTGGTGGCCATCCTGGCGGCGCTGGTGCTGCTGCCCTGGCTGCTGCGCTGGCGCTGGCCCGGGACCGCGCGCGCGGGCCGCCACGCGGAGGGCAACGGCCGCCCGGCAGACAGCAGCGGGGAGGCAGCCACCAACGGCAACGGTGCCGCGGCCCCGCCTGCCCACGGCCAGCCGCCCGCCACCTGGCGGGTGAAACTGCTCGCCGTGGGCACGGCCGCGGCCGCGGCGCTGGTGGTGGCGAGCCCGCAGATCGCCGCCATGGTGGCGCAGACCAGGTCCGGCGGTGCCTGGGTCCCGGCGGCCCAGGTGGACCAGTACTACACCACCTCCGGCTCCAACCTGCCGGGCATGTTCGCGGTCTCGCCGCGGGTGGACGGCCTCGGCCTGACCTTCCTCAAGGTGGTCAGCTACCCCGGGCCGATCGGCGACGGGGTGCCGACGTTCGGCCTGATCCTTTCGCTGACCGCGCTGCTCGGCCTGATCGTCTGCTGGCGGCGGCGCAGCACCCGGCTGCTGGGGCTGCTCTGGTTCGCCTGCGTCGTGCTGGCGCTCGGCTCCACGATCCGGCTCGGGAACCACGTCTTCGTGCCGTTCGCCCAGGCGTGGTACCGGGTGCGGGTGTCCCTCATCATGCCGTTCACCTGGTTCGTGCAGATCCCGGGGATGGCCGGGTTCCGGGAAGCGACCCGGTGGGTGATGCTCGGGCTGGTGCCCGCCTCACTGCTCGCCGGGGCCGGGTTCGGCTGGCTGGCCCGGCGCAGCAAGCCGCTGACCGTGGTGGTGCTGGTGGCCGCGGCGATGGAGGCCGGCTGGGCCGGTGACGGCGTGGTGAACGGCTGGGGGAGCACCCCGGCCCCGGGCGTGATGCCGACCACGCTGCCGGCGCTGGACCGCCCGATCGCCGCCGACCACAGCTCCTCGATCGTCGTCGACGTCCCGTTCGGCGTGCGGGGCGGGGTCCCGCTGCCCGGGGAGGGCGGGGCCTTCAACCCCGAGGATCAGGTGCTGGCGACCGCGGACGGGCATCCGCGTGCGATAGCCTACCTATCCCGCCTGCCGGCCCAGACGCTGGCGGCGATGAGGAAGAATGCGTTCTACATGGGGCTGCTGAAGGCCACGTACCAGCCCGACAGTTATCCGGTCCCGATCTCGGCGGCCAGCGCGAACGCCCGCCGCCTGGACATCGGCTGGGTGATCGTCTGGCAGCAGACCCGTGGGGTGCGCAACTACCTGGCCGGGACCGGCTTCCGGCTGGACTATCAGGCTGACGGCGCCTATGTATACCGGCCCGCAGCGGACTTGGCGCGGAGGTAAGTGCGTGACTGACTGGTCGCCCGGCAGTTCCTTCGAGCGCGACGTGGTGGTGATCGGCGGCTGCGGGCACGTCGGCCTGCCGCTCGCGATCGCCCTGGCCGGCCGCGGCGGCCAGGTGGGCATCTACGACGTCAGCCAGTCCGCGGTGGCCCTGGTCAACGCCGGGCAGATGCACTTCACCGAGCCGGGCGCGGAGGACACGCTCAAGGCCGCGGTGGCGGACGGGCGGCTGACCGCATCGACCGCACCGGCCATCGTCGGCACCGCCGAGCATGTGATCGTGGTCATCGGCACCCCGGTGGACGAGCATCTCAATCCCGACCAGGCGGCCATCCCCAACGCGCTGGCGGCGTGCGCGCCCTACCTGCGCGACGGCCAGCTGCTCGTGCTCCGCAGCACGGTGTACCCGGGCGTCACCGCGCTGGTCGAGAAGATGATCACCGAACTGGGCGTGCAGATCGAGGTGGCGTTCTGCCCCGAGCGCATCGCCGAGGGCAAGGCCATGACCGAGCTGTTCGAGCTGCCGCAGATCGTGTCCAGCCGGACCAGCCGTGGCCTGGAGCGGGCCAGCGCCCTGTTCCGCCGGCTGACGCAGACCCTGGTGCCGATGACGCCGGAAGAGGCCGAGCTGGCCAAGCTGTTCACCAACACCTGGCGTTACATCAAGTTCGCCACCGCCAACCAGCTCTACATGATGGCCAACGACCGGGGCCTTGACTTCGAGCGCATCCGGCAGGGACTGATCCTGGACTACCCGCGGGCGGCGGACATGCCCGGCGCTGGGTTCGCCGCGGGCCCGTGCCTGTTCAAGGACACGCTCCAGCTGGCCGCCTACAACAACAACAACTTCGCCCTCGGCCACACCGCGATGGCCATCAACGAGGGGCTGCCGTCCTATCTGGTGCACCGGCTGGAGCAGCGGTTCGACCTGCCCAGCATGACGGTCGCCATCTTGGGCATGGCGTTCAAGGGCGGCTCGGACGACATCCGCTCCAGCCTGAGTTACAAGCTCAAGCGGATCCTCGCGTTCAAGGCGGGTGCGGTCGTGTGCACCGACCCGTACGTGACCGTGGACCCGCACCTGCGGCCGCTGCATGAGGCGATCGCCGTGGCCGACCTGCTCATCATCGCCGCGCCGCATCCGGAGTACCGGGATCTGGTGACCGGCAAGCCGGTGGCCGACATCTGGAACGTGCTGGGCAAGGGCGTGCAGGTGTGACCGCAGCCGAGGCCCGGGTATCCATCGTCATTCCGGCCCGGAATGAGGGCGAGCAGGTCCGCACGGTGCTCGACCGCATCTTCGAATCGGTCAGCCTGCCGTGCGAGGTGCTCGTCGTGGTGGACGGCGAGGACGACACCACCGTCCCGGTGATCAGCGAGTACGCGCTGAAGGAGGCACGCGTCCGGCACGTGGTGAACACCTACGGGCCGGGCCCGGCAAACGCCATCCGGTTTGGCATCGACACGGCGTCGGCTCCGGTGGCGGTCGTCACCATGGCCGACGGCTGCGACGACGCGCGGCAGATCGACGACCTGGTGCGGCTGGTGGAACGGGGGGTGGCGGTGGCGGCGGCCTCGCGCTACGCGGCCGGCGGGCAGCAGGTCGGCGGTCCCTACTTGAAGGGGCTGATGTCGAAGACGGCCGGCCGCTCGCTGCAGATGTTCGCCCGGGTCGGCACCCGGGACGCCACCAACTCGTTCAAGGCGTACTCGACCGAGTTCATCCGCCAGGTCGGCATCGACTCCCGTGACGGCTTCGAGATCGGCATCGAGCTGACCGCGAAGGCCAAGCGGATGCGGCTGCCGGTCGCCGAGCTGCCGACCATCTGGCTGGACCGGCAGGCCGGGGTGTCCAATTTCAAGGTGGCCCAGTGGATACCCAAATACCTGCGCTGGTACCGCTTTGCCTTTGGCTCACGGCTGACCGCCGAGGAAGTCCGGGCCAAGGTATCGGGGCATTCTTCCGATACCGATGCTGGCACCGAACCGGAGGAACGGTAACGAATGGAGAAGGTCCTGGTCAGCGGTTCGGCCGGATTCATCGGCGGATATGTCGTCGAGGATCTGCTGGCCCGTGGCTACGCGGTCACCGGAATCGACAATTTCTCCAAATACGGGCGGATACGGAAGTCCTACGACGGCAACCCGGATTACACCCTGGTCGAGGGCGACGCGCGTGATGTCGGGCTGATGGCCGGCCTGCTGGCGGACTGCGACCACTTCATCGCCGGTGCCGCCATGATCGGCGGGATCTCCTATTTCCACACCTACGCCTACGACCTGCTGGCCACCAACGAGCGGATCATCGCGGCCAGCTGCGACGCCGCCATCCGGGCCCACCGCGAGGGCAGGCTGCGCAAGGTCACCTACCTCTCCTCGTCCATGGTGTTCGAGAGCGCCAGTGACTGGCCCTCCCACGAGGGGCAGGAGCGGGAGATCCCGCCGCCGCTCAGTTCGTACGGGTTCCAGAAGCTGGCGGTCGAGTACTTCGCCCGCGCCGCGTGGGACCAGTACCAGCTGGCCTACACGATCGTCCGGCCGTTCAACTGCGTTGGCATCGGTGAGAGCCGGGCCGTCGGCGACGAGGCCATCTTGTCCGGGAACGTGCAGCTGGCGATGAGCCATGTCGTGCCGGACCTGGTGCAGAAGGTGCTCAAGGGCCAGGACCCGCTGCACATCCTCGGCTCCGGGGACCAGATCCGGCACTACACCTACGGCGGCGACCTGGCCAGCGGGGTCGTGACCGCGATGGCCCACCCGCAGGCGCAGAACGAGGACTTCAACCTGTCCACCGCCGAGAGCACGACCGTGAGCGAGCTGGCCGCCCTGATCTGGCGGAAGGTCAGGGGCGAGGGCGTGCCGCTGCGGCTCGTCCACGACGACCCGTTCGCCTACGACGTGCAGCGGCGCGTCCCCGCCACCGAGAAGGCCAAGCGGGTGCTCGGCTTCGAGGCGACCACCACTCTGGACCAGATGCTCGACGAGGTCATTCCCTGGATCGCGCAGGCCATCGAGGCCGGCACGATCTGACCCGGCCGGCCCCGGTGTTGTGGCCGCGGACCCGCCGTTCTAGGTTGCGACCGTGCACAGTGTCGATGCGGTCACCGAGCAGATGATCAGGTCCGTGCTGGCCTACGCGGAGAACCGGCTGCGGCTGGACCCGGTCCCGCTGGACCGGGGGTCGCGGGACCCAGCCGAGCTCGACGCCGCCATGGCCGGGCTGCTCGGCGACGAGCCGCATAACGCCGACCAGGTGCTGGGGGTTTACGCCTCGGTGGTGGCACCGGCCGTGATCTCGGCCGACAGCCCGCGCTTCCTCGGCTTCATTCCGGCCGCGCCGACGAAGGCATCGCTGCTGTTCGACATGCTCGTCTCCTGCGCGTCGATCCAGGGGACGTCCTGGCTGGAGGCGGCGGGCGCGATCCACGCCGAGAACCAGGTGCTGCGGCTGATCGCCGACCGGGCCGGGCTGCCGGCCTCGGCCGGCGGCTGTTTCGTGTCCGGGGGCTCGGCCGCCAACCTGTCGGCCCTGGTCGTCGCGCGGGAGGTGGCCAGGCGCAAGGCGGGGCCCGCCGGCGCGGGCCGCTGGTGGCGGGCCGCGGTCAGTGCCGACGCGCACTCCTCGGTGGTCAGCACGCTGCGGATCCTGGACATGGATGCGCTGACCGTGCACACCAGCGACCACCGGCTGACCGGCGCCGCGCTGCGGGCCGCCATCGAGGCGGACGGCGACCCGGGGTCACTGGCGGCGATCGTGGCCACCGCGGGCACCACCAACGCCGGCATCATCGACGACCTGGCCGGCCTGGCGGCCGTGGCCCGCGAGCACGGCGCATGGTTCCACATCGATGGTGCCTACGGCGGTGCGGGCTTGTTCGCGCCCAGCGTGCGGGCCAGGTACGCCGGCATCGAGCAGGCCGACTCGCTGGTCGTGGACCCGCACAAGTGGCTGTTCGCGCCGTTCGACTGCGCCGGGCTGCTCTACCGGGACCCGGCGCTGGCCCGGTCGGTGCACAAGCAGGATGCCTCCTACCTGGACGTCATCCATGACCAGCCGTCGGAGTGGAATCCCGCCGACTACGCCTACCACCTCACCCGGCGGGCGCGCGGGCTGCCGCTGTGGTTCTCGCTGTGCGTGCACGGGGTGGCGGCCTACACCGCCGCGATCGAGGCCGCGATCGGGCTGGCCCGCCAGACCGCTGCGGAGATCCGGAGCCGCCCGCAGCTCGAGCTGATCCGTGAGCCGGAGCTGGGCGTCGTCCTGTTCCGCCGCCGCGGCTGGCCACCGGCCCAGTACACGCAGTGGGCCGACCGCCTGCTGCGCGACCAGGTGGCGTTCATCCCGCCGTCGGCGTGGGAGGGCGAGACCGTGGCCCGGTTCGCCTTCCTGCACCCGCACACCTCGATGGACCTGGTCCGCGAGATCCTCGACCGGATGAACTAGCGGCGCTTGCCTGCGACGGCACGGATCCACGCGTCGGCAGCCGGGGCGCCATCGGCGCCGATCACTACCTGCTGGTCTACGCGGTGGACAACGACCTCGTCCGGTGCCACGACCCGCACGGCGATCAATATGCCGATTGACAATGCATCGGTAATCTACTTATGCTCCCAGGCGTGACCACCTCAGCGGGCGCGATGCGGGAGCCGACGTACTTCGTGCTGGCGTCGCTGATGTCGGGGCCGCTGCACGGCTACGCCATCATCAAGCGCGCCGGGGAGCTGTCGGCGGGCCGGGTCCGCCTGGCCACCGGCACGCTCTATACCGCGCTTGACCGCCTGACCGCGGCCGGGTACGTCCGGCTGGTCCGCGAGGAGATGGTCAGCGGCCGCATCCGCCGTTCGTACGGGCTGACCGAGGCCGGGTCGGCGGCGCTGCGCGCGGAGGCGCAGCGGATGGCCGAGGCCGCGCGGCTGGTCACCGGCGAGCCGGCGGGGGCGGTGCCCCGTCTCCCCCGCCGCCGGCCGGGGACGGCATGACCAGGCTGGAGCGCCGCGGCCGGCTGCTGCTGCGCGCCTACCCGGCCGGGTACCGGCGGGAACGTGGCGAGGAGATCCTGGGCACGCTGCTGGAGGCGACCCCGGCCGGCCGGGCGGCCCCGCTGCCGCGGGATAGCTGGGCGCTGGTCATGGGCGGGCTGCGGGCCCGTGCGGCGCACAACCGGCGCCTGTCTACCGCGGCCAGCCTGCGCCTGGCCGCGCTGCTCGGAGCCTCGGTCTACCTGAGTTTCAGCGCGAGCCGCTACCTGCTGGGCGGCTGGCCGGCCGCCCCGGTCGCGCTGCTGCTCTGCGTGGCGGCGCTGCTGCCCTGGCTGGGCCGCCGGCCGGCGGTGATCGCCTGCGTGGCGGCCGCCTGCGCGGTGGTGATCTTTCACGGCTTCGCCGCGGAGGCCGAGCCGGCCCTGACCGCCCCGGCCCTGCTGTCGG
>DATDGI010000038.1:0-16624 GCA_036522155.1 Streptosporangiaceae bacterium | reverse complement strand
CCGGCTGCCCTCCCCGGCCGGGCCCAGGGCCAGGCCCGCGTCGGCCCGGGTGACCGCCTCGACCGCCTGCTGGTCAAGGTCGAACAGCACCCGCAGGGCGGCCTCGTAGGAGTCACCGCCCGGCGAGCCGGCCAGTTCCTTGACCCGCACCGTCGGCGCGTGCAGCAGCTTGTCCGCCACCCGGTGCATCGCCCGTGCGATCTCCGCCCGGGTGCGCTCGTCCAGGGTGCCCAGCCGGCCACCGAGCCGGCCCAGTTCCGCCTCCACTACCTCGGCCGCCTTGGCGCGCAGCGCGACCACCGTCGGTGCCACCCGGGCGGCGCGCCGCGCGGACACCCGGGCGGCGAATTCCTCGGCCACGATGGCCCTGACCGCCGCCACGTCTTCGGCCTGGGCGGCCGCGGCGGCGTGCCCGGCGGCTTCCAGCGCGTCCAGGCCAAGCACGGTAACCCCGGGCAGGTCAGCCGCCCCGGGGTCCACGTCGTGCGGCAGCGCGAGGTCGAGCAGGACCAGCGGCCGGGCGCCGGCGGCCGGGGTGCCGGCCCGCCGCCGGAGCGCGTCCCGGACCATCCCGGCGGTGATCACCAGGCCGTCCGCGCCGGTGCAGGAGATGACCAGGTCGGCGCCGGCCAGGGCGGCCGGCAGGTCAGCGAGCCCGGCGGTGGCACCGGAGACCGAGGCCGCCAGTCGTTCGGCCCGCCTGGGGGTCCGGTTGGCGACCACGATGCTGGCCGCGCCGAGCCGGTGGGCGGTGGCGACCGCCAGCGAGCTCATCGAGCCAGCTCCGACCACCAGCACGCTCAGCCCGGCCAGCGGCTGATCGGAGTCACCGCTGGCCGGGCGCAGCCGCGCCGCTGCCAGTCCCACCCCGACGCTGACCAGGTTCGCGCCCGCGCGGTCGATGCCGGTCTCGGCGTGCGCGCGTTTGGCCGCCCGGAGCGCGAGGGCGCCGAGGTCGTCAAGCACGCGGCCGAGCGTGCCCTGCTCCCGGGCCAGCGCGAGCGCCTGCCGGACCTGGCCGAGGATCTGGGTCTCGCCGACGACCATCGAGTCCAGCCCGCTGGTCACCGCGAGCAGATGCTGCACCGCCCGGTCCTCATAGTGGACATACAGGTGCGGGGTCAGTTCGGTGAGCGGGACGCCCGAATGCCGGGCCAGCAGGTCGGAAATCCCGGACAGGCCAGCATGGAACTTGTCCACCTCGGCGTAGATCTCCACCCGGTTGCAGGTGGACACGACGAAGGTGCCGGCCACCGGCTCGGCCTGGAACACGTCGTGCAGCAGCTTGCCCAGGGCGTCGCCGGTGACCGCGGCCCGTTCCAGGATGGCGACCGGGGCGCTGCGGTGGCTCAGGCCGACGGTCAGCACGCTCATGGCGCCGCCACCGCCGATTCCCCGGCGGCGGCGTTCAGGCTGGCGCCTTGGTAGGAACGCTTCCCATCCGGGGCGACGCGCACGATAGACCTCCGCTGCGCGTGGAAGGCAAGAATCTGCAACTCAATGGACAGGTCGACCTTACGCACGTCGACGCCCAGCGGCACGGTAAGCACCACAGGAGCGAAATTGAGGATACTCGTGACCCCGGCGGCCACGAGGCGGTCGCAGACTCCCTGGGCGGTGCCGGCCGGGGTGGCGATCACCCCGATGGACACCTGGTGCTGGGCCACCACCTGCTCGATCCGGTCCGCGCTCTCGACGGTGTGGCCGGCGATCTCGCTGCCGATGACGGCTGGGTCGGCGTCCAGGACGGCGGCGACCCGGAAACCCCGGGACGCGAACCCGCCGTAGTTCGTCAGCGCCCGGCCCAGGTTCCCGGCGCCGACGATGACGATCGGCCAGTCCTGGGTCAGGCCGAGCTCGCGCGATACCTGGTAGACGAGGTAGTCGACGTCGTAGCCCACCCCGCGGGTGCCGTAGGAGCCCAGGTGGGAGAGGTCCTTACGGAGTTTGGCCGAGTTCACCCCGGCGGCGGCGGCGAGTTCCTCGCTGGACACCGTGGCGATTCCCTGCTCGGCGCAGGTGTAGAGCACCCGCAGGTACACCGGGAGGCGGGCGATTGTCGCCTCCGGGATGCCTTGACTGCCGTTGCCAGTGGCTGGGCGGCGGGACATTCGCCGGTGCTCCTGATGATCGACGCGATGGGCACCGCGGGCGAACCAGCGCCCGCCGGGGGACACTCACTGTTCACCGTACGCTCTTGTGAACGTTTGCACAAAGTGAGCCTGCCCATTCGCCGGGCGGCCCGGCCACCCGCCCACCACCCAGCGGGCCGCCCGGCCGCCGCCCACCGGCCATCACACCGGACCGTCCGGCCGCCGCCCACGCGGTGGCCTCTGGCCTGGGATCCCGGGCGGTTCAGCGGGCGAGTGCGGCGCGCAGGCGGTCCTCGCTCACGTGCCAGAAGTCGTGCTGGACCCCGTCGACCAGGGTGACCGGGATCTTGTCCCAGTACTCGGCCAGGTCGGCCTCGGAGGCGGTGATGTCCCGTTCCTCCCAGCGGGCGCCGGCATTGGCCGCGACCCGGGCGATGACCTCCCGCGCGTCGTCACACAGGTGGCAGCCAGGCCGGCTGAGCAACGTGATGAGGTGGTCTGGGGAGGTCACCGGCTGCCGTTGTCCCGCGGCTGCTCGCCCGGGTCACCCGGCGGGGATGCGGGACGGGGGCGACCGTAGACCCCGGACCGGCCGGCCAGCCGGGGATGATCAGCCAGGTCGTCCGGGAGGGGCGGCACCTCAGGCGGCAGCGAATCGCTGTCCCGCCGCGAACCGCCCGGCCAGCCATGGTCGTCAGGCCAGCCGTGGTCGCCGCCTTGGCCGCCGTCGTCATGCCAGCCGGGGTCGCCACCCGGGCCGGGCTCGTCCCGCCAGCCGGGGTCGGGCTGCGGCGGGGGCTCGTTCCGCCACCCCGGGTCGTCCCCGGCGCCCGGATCGCCGTGCCAGCCCGAGCTGCTGTGCCGTCCGGGGTCGCTCACCCGTCCGGGGTCGCCCAGCCGTCCGGGGTCACTCGGCCTGCCGGGGTCGCCGTGCCAGCGCGGATCGCCGTCCAGCCGTTCCTCCCCGGCGGGGCGCTGATCACGCCGGTCACGGTGGTCGTCCCGCGGCCGGGACTCCTCGCGCGGCCGCGCATCATCGCCGCGCGGCCGGTCGCTGCGCTGGCGCCGGTCACTGGGCGGCCGGGCCGTGGCCGGGCCTGCCAGGCCCGCCCCGTTGGCCATGCCCGTCAGGCTGGGCGGGACATCCTGGCCGCTCAGCGGCGACAGTTTCGCCTGCCGGACGCCGAGTTCGATCACGTTGGTGGCCAGCACGAGCGGCTGGCGGCCTTCCTCGAAGTCCTGGATGTAGGGCTGCCGCTGGTGCTCTTCGTAGGCGCCGCCGTCCCGGTAAACCTCGTACAGGATCCGCTGCATCGGCGCGGAGGGCACGCCGTGCACGATGTAGGCGAGCGTGTCCGGTTCCAGCGCCTTGACCTTTTCCACCACCTGCTGGGCCAGCCGGTCGAACTCCTCGGCCTGCCCGTCGAGCAGGGTGTAGATCGCTATCTGCCCGAACAGCAGCGCGGTCTGGTCATCGGTGGGCATGTGGGCGGTGGGGGCGAACACGTCGAACGCGGCCGGCAGGATGTCGCCGGTCTCCACGATGCCGGGCATCTGCTCGCCCCGCCGGTCCACCTCGCCGTTGACGACCGGCCGCAGGTCGGTGTCGGTGCGGTAGAAACCGTAGCCAGGGTCGCTGCCGATATCACCGGTATCAGGGAAGCCCCCGTTGTCGGCGAACCCGGCGTCACGGAAGCCGTCGTCGTCCGGCCTGTACAGGCCGCCGAAGTTCGCGCCCCCCACCCGGCCCGAGCCCGGCCGGTACAGTCCGCCGAAATCGGTGTCGCCGGTCCCCCGGCCGGATCCGCTGCCGTTCTGGTAGGCGTAACCCGGGTCATCCGGGTAGCCGTCGCGCCAGCCGTGGTCATCGCCCATGTCCGGCATGTCGTGCAGGGCGGCCAGCCGCAGCCGGCTGGCCCGGAGGCCGGTGAACCAGGTGAGTCCCGCGACCGCCAGGCACAGCGCGGCGTAGGCCGACTTGACCGGCAGATGCACCGCCAGGCCCTCGGTCAGCAGGATCGCCACCGCCGCGGTCGCGACCGGCGGCAGGACGTCCCGCCAGCCCGGTTGGCGCTGGGCCCGCATCCCGCCGATGACCAGCGCCACCACCGCCCACAGCCCGGTGACGGCGGCGAGCCCGAGCAGCGCCTTGGTCGGGATGAGCTGGTAGTGATCTGAGGCGGCGGGCCAGGCTGTGGTGAATGTCACACCGCTGAGCGGATCGGCCGCCAGGATCACCCCGGCGATCACCGTCAGCGCGGCGAGCACCAGCCGGCCGGCGAACCGGCCGGCGAAGCTCCGGCCCACCAGCTCGGTCAGCCCCCAGGCCAGCGCCATCGGCGCGATCAGCCGCGCCCCGATCTCGACCGCGCGGAAGGTCGAGGCATTGAAGCCGCGATGGAAACCGAGCGCCTGGGCCGCGAGCGCGATCGTGATCCCGGCGGCGGCGAGCACCCAGGCAACCATATTCAGCCGGGGCAGCCCGGCGAGCCGCCGCACCAGTATCCCGGTGATAACGGCTGCGACCAGGGCCGCGGCGGCCGCGGCCAGGAAAGAAACAGACATCCCCCTCTATGGTGCCTGACGGTGGCTGATGATGCCTGCCAGATGGCCCACCGGGTCCGGGTAGCCGGGCCAGTCTGCTGGGTACCATGAAGGCGCTATGAGGCTGCTGCGGGGACGGCTTCAGCTACCTGGCCCGGCCGGGAGGGAGCCCAGCCCGGACGATCTGGTCGCTGGCGCCCAGCGGATAGCCCGGGCCTCCCGGGTGTGGGCGAGGCCGTTGCGCAAGGACCGGGCGGCGCTCGCGGGCGAGGCGGCGGCGGCCGCCGCCGAGGTCGAGCAGCCGCCCCCCGCCCCCGATCCCACGGCCGGCGCCTTCTTCGATGTGGACAACACGCTCATGCGCGGCGCGTCTATCTACTACTTCGCGCGGGGCCTGGCCGCGCGCAAGATGTTCGGCCCGAAGGACCTGCTCAAGATGGCGTTCGGGCAGGCCTACTTCCGGGTCCGCGGCTCGGAGAACGCCGAGCACATCGACGCCGCCCGGCAGGCGGCGCTGGCCTTCGTGGCCGGGCACCAGGTCAGCGAGATCGTCGCGCTGTGCGAGGAGATTTACGACGAGAGCATGACCAACCGGATCTGGGAAGGCACCCGGGCGCTCGCGCAGGGCCACCTCGCCGCGGGCCAGCGGGTGTGGCTGGTGACCGCCACACCGGTAGAACTGGCCAGCATCATCGCCCGCCGGCTGGGCTTCACCGGGGCGCTGGGCACCGTGGCCGAATCCGTGGACGGGGTCTACACCGGCCGGCTGGTCGGCGGGCTGCTGCACGGAACGGCCAAGGCGGCCGCGGTGGAAGCGCTGGCCGCCCGGGAGGGCCTGGACCTGGCGCGCTGCTCCGCCTACAGCGACTCCACCAACGACCTGCCCATGCTCCAGATGGTCGGGCATCCGGCCGCGGTCAACCCCGATGCGGACCTGCGGGCCGTGGCCCGCGCCCAGGACTGGCCGGTGCACGACTTCCGGGCGGGCCGGAAGGCGACCATGATCGCCCTCCCGGCCGCGGCGGCCGCCGGTGCCGTGGCCGGCGGCATCGTGGCCGGCCTGGCCCGCCGCCGCGCCCGCCGCTGACCCCGGCGCGGCCGGAACGGCGGGCGGATCAGCCGAACGCGGGACCGCGCTCGGTGAGCAGGTCGTCCAGCTTGCGCTGGATGGTGCCGCGTACCCGGCCGCTCAGGTCGGCGATCACCGCCGGGTCGTTCTCACTGCCGCGCTCATAACAGTCCGTCGCGACCGGCGGGCAGAACTCGATGATCCAGCGCGACGGCAGCGGCACCGCCCCGAGCGGCCCCAGCCAGGGGAACAGCGGGGTGATCGGGAAGTAGGGCAGCCCGAGCAGCTCGGCGATCGGCTTGGCGTTGCCGACGAGCGGATAGATCTCCTCGGCCCCCACTACCGCGCAGGGGATGATCGGCACCTGCGCCCGGATGGCGCTCACCGCGAACCCGCCCCGGCCGAACCGCTGGAGCTGATAGCGGTCGGCGAAGGGCTTGCCGATGCCCTTGAACCCCTCGGGGAAGACCCCGACCAGCTCGCCCGAGCGGAGCAGCACATGCGCGTTGGCCGGGCAGGCCCGGGTGTGCCCGCCGCGGCGGGCGAGCGCGCCCAGCAGCGGTACCTCGTAGACCAGGTCCGCGCCCAGCAGCCGCAGGTTCCGGTGGCCGGGGTGCTCGTCATGCAGGCCGGCCTGGAGCATGATCGCGTCGAACGGCAGCGCACCGGAGTGGTTGGCGACCACCAGTCCCGGCCCGGCCGCGGGCACGTTCGCCAGCCCCTGCATGTGCACCTGGAACCAGCGCCGGTAGAAGAAGCGGGCGAGCGGGATCAGGACCCGGCTGTTGAACTCCGGGTCGAACCCGAACTGGTCAACCTCGCCGCCGCCGCCCAGCTGACGGGCCGCGAACTCGATCGCGCCGGCCAGCCGTGCGGTGAGGTTGCCCGCACGGGTCACCGGCCCGTCCTCAAACACCGCCTGCTGGCGGTCCACCACCAGTTCCGGCAGGCCCAGCAGGTTCACCGGGCGGCCGCTGGCGGTGCCGTCGCCGGAGCGGATACCGGCGGATGGTGTCCCATGGCGTGGCGGCAGCAGGGCCACGTCCCCTCTGGCCGCGTCGCGGCCTTCGCCGCCCGCAGCCACCGACGGCTTGGTCACCGTATGTCCCTTCCCGGACGGCGGCCCGTGCCCGCCGCGACAGCGCCCCCGCATGCCATCCTGACCAGCGTCCCCCCGTGATCTGCCTGCGGCCAGCGGGTACCGGCCCGCGGCCACCGGTGATACACCGGGCCGCGACCGCCCAAACTATTTCTTGTTCCGCCGCTGGACGCGCGTCTTCCGGAGCAGCTTGCGGTGCTTCTTCTTGGCCATTCTCTTGCGGCGCTTCTTGATGACGGAGCCCACGACACCACCCTTGATCGATGCTCTGGCTCAACCGGGCTTGCTTGCGCAGGCCCAAGGCCGGCCGGCCGGGCACACGCCAACGGTCTAGGTTACCGCTCCCGCTGCCCCGGTCCATCCCCAGGCTCCCCCACCTCCTGGACCCGCCGGGCAGTGCGGGCCCACGCCGTGCCGGTCAGCTCGCAGCGACGAAGGAATCCCGCAGGTACTGATTGACCGCCTGCTCGGGGACACGGAACGACCGGCCGACGCGGATCGCCTCGAGTTCCCCCGAGTGGACAAGCCGGTAAACCGTCATCTTGGACACACGCATGATCGAGGCTACTTCTGCCACGGTCAGGAACCTGACGTCACTCAGGGGGGTTTCAGTTGCAGCCATGAGTCGCCCTCTTCCGCGTGGGGTGCTGTGTACGCCTGGCCGGATTCAGCGCATCAGTCACCTCCGTCCCCAGCGTAAGTCTTGTGCGGAAAAGGGCAACCCTCCATCGAGTCTCTTTTCGTCACGCCTGGCACGGATCTTGCGGAGGCCGGCGGCCCGGCCCGGCCGATCCTGGCCGGCGCAATGTCCCCGTTCCGCCACGTTGTGTCCGCGCTTTTTGCCAGCAATTCGCGCCACGGTGATGGCGTCAATCCGCCGGTGGCAGCCCGTGCAGCGGGAAGACGGCGCTGCGGGTGGCGAGGATCGCCCGGTCCACCGGGTCGGCCGGGTCGTACCCGGACGAGAACGGCACGAACGAGGCGGGTGCGCCCTCGGTCATCGTCTCCGGGGCCCGCTCCCCGGTCCTGGTCAGCACGAACTCCCGCCAGGAGGCCGGCGTCGCGGTCGCCGGGTCCAGCGGCTGGCCGGCCGCCTCGGCCAGCAGGTGGGTCCAGGTCCGCGGCACCACCTGCACCAGCGCGTAACCGCCCCCGCCGGTGAGCAGCCAGCGCCCGCCCGCTGCCTCATGCGCCAGCGCGTGCAGCCGGGCGTGCGCAGCTCGTTGCGCATCAATGCTGAGTTCCAGGTGAGCGAGCGGGTCGAGCCGGTGCGTGTCGCAGCCGTGCTGGCTGACCAGCACCGACGGGCTGAACGTGCGCACCAGCGGGGGCACCACCGCGCCGAAAGCGCGCAGCCAGCCGGCATCGCCGGTGCCGGCCGGCAGGGCCACATTCACCGCCAATCCCGGCGCATCCGGCCCGCCATTGTCGCGCGGCAGGCCGGTACCGGGAAAAAGGGTCATCGGATGCTCATGCAGGCTGATGGTCAGCACCCGCGGGTCGTTGTAAAAAGCGGCCTCCACCCCGTCCCCGTGATGGACGTCGATATCGACATAGGCGATCCGCTCCGCGCCGCTGGCCAGCAGCCAGGCGATCGCGATCGCCGGGTCGTTGTACACGCAGAACCCGCTGGCCATCCCGCGCATCGCGTGATGCAGCCCGCCCGCCACGTTGACCCCGTGCTCCGCCGAGCCGCGCCAGACCGCGCCCGCGGCGGCCAGCGTCGCCCCGGCCACCAGCGCCGAGGCCTCATGCATCCCGGCGAACACCGGGTTGTCGGGGGTGCCCAGCCCGAAGGCCGGGGCCGCCGCGGCGGCCCGCACCGCGGCGATGTAGCCCGGGTCGTGGATGAGTTCCAGCTCGGCATCGGTGGCCGGGGCCGGCGCCACCTCGGTCACCCCGGGACCCGACAGCACGCCCAGGGCCCGGGCCAGCGCCACCGTCAGCTCCACCCGGACCGGTGCCAGCGGGTGACCCGGCCCGAAGTCATAGCCGGTCAGCCGGTCGTCCCAGGCCATGTGCAGGGTGCAGGCCACGCCGCGCCGCCGGTCAGCCACTGCCGAGTTCGGCGCCCCGGTCCCTGGCCGCCTCGATCGCGGCCAGGAACGCCGCCCGCACCCGGTGCTTCTCCAGTTCGCGGATCGCCGAGATGGTGGTCCCTCCGGGAGAGGTGACCGCCTCCCGCAGGATGACCGGATGCTCCCCGCTCTCACGCAGCATCGTGGCCGCCCCGTAGACCGCCTGAGTGACCATTTCCATCGCCGTCGCGCGCGGGATGCCGAGCAGGATCCCGGCGTCAACCATGGCCTCGACCAGGAAGTACACGTAGGCCGGGCCGCTGCCGGACAGCGCGGTGGCCGCGTCCTGCTGCGATTCGGGGATGCGCAGCACCTTGCCGACCGGCCGGAGCAGGTCCTCGGCCCGCCGCAGGTGCTCCTCCCCGGCGTGCGCGCCCGCCGAGATGACGCTCATCGCCTCGTCCACCAGGACCGGGGTGTTGGACATGACCCGCACCACCGGCGCCGGTACCCCGAGCCGCCGCTCGATCATGGCCGTGGGGATCCCGGCCGCGACCGAGATGATCAGCCGGTCGGCCGGCACGTACGGCGCGATCTCGGCCAGCAGGCCCGCCATGTCCTGTGGCTTGACCGTGATGACCAGGGTGTCCGCGGCCTTGGCCGCCTCCGCGGCGGTGACCACCTCGATGCCGTAGCGCTCCCGCAACTCGTCGCCGCGTTCGGTGCGGCGGACCGCCGCCTGCACCCCGGACGCATTGCGCCCGGCCCGCAGCAGGCCGGAGATGAGCGCTTCGCCCATCTTGCCGGCGCCCAGGATCGCGATCACTCTGGCGAGCCTATCGCCCGGGGCGGTGGGCGTCAGGAGCGCGAGGCCAGTGAGCGGAGGAAGAAGGCCAGGTTGGCCGGGCGTTCGGCCAGCCGCCGGACCAGGTAGCCGTACCAGTCGCTGCCGTACGGCAGATAGACCCGCACCTGCGCGCCAGTGCCCGCCAGCCGCCGCTGCTCGGCGGGCCTGACCCCGTAGAGCATCTGGTACTCGAACCGGGCCGGGCCCCGCCCGGTCAGCTCCGCTTGCGCGGCGGTGATCCTGATCAGCCGCGGGTCGTGGGTGGCGAGCATGGGGTAGCCGCGGCCGGCCATGAGCACCCGCAGGCAGCGGGCATAGGAGCGGTCCACCTCCGCCCGGGCGGTGAACGCCACCTGCTCGGGCGCCTGGTAGGCCCCCTTGCACAGCCGCACCCGCGACCGCGGCCTGGCCAGTTCCGCGCAGTCGGCCGCGCTGCGCCGCAGCTGCGACTGGATCACGCAGCCGAGGTCGGGGAAGTCGTCCCGCAGTTCCCTGACCAGCCGCAATGTGGCCTCGACATGGGTGTGGTCCTCCATGTCGGCGGTGACGGTGGTGCCGGCGTCCCTGGCCGCGGCGCAGATCCGGGCCAGGTTCGCGGCCGCGGTCTTCTCCCCGAGCACGGGCAGGTGCAGGCCGACCGCGGTGGGCTTGACCGAGACTTCCACGGCGCCGCCGCGGGCCAGCCCCCCGGCCCGCAGCCGGGCCAGCAGCGCGACGTATTCGGCCGCCACGGCGGCCGCCTGGTCCGCGTCGGTGGTGTCCTCGCCCAGGTAGTCGATGGAGACCAGCAGCCCGCTGGCGCGCAGCCGGGCGGCCGCCGCGACCACCGCGGCCGCGTCGTCACCGGCCACGTACCGGGCGACCACGCCCGCCGTGAGCGGCGTGGCGACGACCATCGCCCGGATCCGGTCGCTGGCCGAGGCGGCCAGCAGCATGCGGCGCAGCAAGACGCTCAACCTCCTACCGCGGTCCGGGCCGTCGCCGTTGGCGGCCCCGCCCGTTGCCGGAAGCCAACGTTAGGCCATCCGCCCGGCGGCCCAGCGGCGCGGCCCTACCCGCGGCGCGGGCCGAGGGCGCCGCGCTCCCGCTTGAGGGTGATCTTCACGTTGGCGCCCGCGTCCGGCGGCACCACCACCTCCTGCGCGGCGGGCACCCCGCCCGCCCGCAGCGCCGCGTCCACCGGCACCGTCCGCCGGATCAGCGCCAGCCCGACCGGGCCCAGTTCGAAATGGCGGGCGGCCGAGCCGGTGAAGCCGACGTCCGCGTCACCCATGGTGACCGGGTCGCCGTGGGCGGGCAGCACGTTCCCGCTGCCGTCCAGGTGCAGGAACACCAGCCGCCGCGGCGGATGGCCCAGGTTGTGCACCCGCGCGACCGTCTCCTGCCCCCGGTAGCAGCCCTTGGACAGGTTGACGGCGGTCTCGACCCAGCCGACCTCGTGCGGGATGGTGCGGTGATCGGTGTCCAGCCCGAGCCGCGGCCGGTGCGCGGCGATCCGCAGCGCCTCGTAGGCCATCACCCCGGCCGGCCGCACGCCGCGCTGCTGCAAATCGGCGGCCACCGCGGCGAGCCGGTCCCGCCGGACGACCACATCGATACCGAACGGATCGCTCATGGCGATCACCGATTCGGCCGGCACGGCCCCGGCCGCGTCCGGGCCGAGCAGGCTGAGCACCGCGAACTCGTCGCTCACATCGGCGGGGTCCACCCGCAGCAGGAAGCGCATCGAGGTGAGGAAATCCAGCAGCGCGCCCGCGCTGCCCGGCTCGACGTGAAGCCAGACCGCGGTGCCGTCGTCGGCCAGCGTCAGGTGGTGCTCGATGTGCCCGTTCGGGCTGAGCACCAGCGCCTGTGCGGTCTGGCCAGGCGGCAGGTGCTCGACGTCCTGGGTGGTCAGGCTGTGCAGCCAGGTCAGCCGGTCGTCGCCGGTGATCCGCAGGACCTGGTGGTGGGACCGGTCCACCGCCCCGGCCGCGCGCGAGAGGGCACGTTGCTCGGCGAACGGGTCACCGTAATGGGCGGCGACCCCGGCGTCGGGCCCGTCCGCGGCGACGGCCCCGGGCTGGGCCAGCAGTGGGGATTCCATGCTGGTAAGGCTACGCGGCGGCGGGGACGGCTAGCTTCCCCGGCAGTCCGAGCAGCGGCCGAAAACGGTGAGATGCCCCACATCCGTCTGGAATCCATGGTGTTCGTCGAGGACGGTCACCAAAGCGGCGACCGCGTCCGGGGAAATCTGGGTGATGCGGCCGCAGCTGGCACAGACCAGGTGCACGTGGTCGGCCTCGGCCGCCAGGTGGTAGCGGGGCGCGCCGTGGCCCAGGTGGGTGTGGGTGACCAGGCCGAGCTGCTCAAGCAGTTCCAGCGCGCGGTAGATGGTGGAGATGTTCACGCCGCTGGCGGTCTGCTGGACGTCCGCCCAGATCTCCTCCGGCGTGCCGTGCTCCAGCTTGGTCACGGCCTCAAGGACCAGCTGGCGCTGGGGCGTGACGCGGTAGCCATGGGCCCGCAGCTCCTTGTCCCACGCCTGCGTCATGGCCCCGAGACTAGGTCATGTCCCGCCGGTCGTGGCCATGCCGGGGCGCCGGCGGCCGGCCGGTGCCCGGGTAACCGCTTGCCCCGGCCCGCCCGCCTGACATAGCCTGCGGCCAACGCGGGAAAGGAGGTGGTCCAACAGCATGCATAGATGTCGGACTCGCGAGGTGGCTGTCAGCTAGCCGCCGTCCCGCCGGCGCACCAGCCGTGGCGTAAGCCCGGCGGTGTGATCATCGGCCGCACGGGCCGTCCCCTTTGGGTAGGGCCCAGATGCCGCAAGGCGGCGGCCGGCGAATCCTCGGCAGACACCGACCCCCCGGGCTGACCGGCCTTGTCCAGCCGGTCCCCGTGTGGCCAGCCTCGCATCCCGCGAAGCGGTCGCCGCGCGCGTTATCCGCGCGCTGGCCGCTGGGATGCGGGCGCGCCCACGGGAGCGGCCCGGGGGTTTTTATGTCCCACCCGGATTCTGCCGGGGTCTTTGCGCTGCCTTCTGGCCGCCCGCTATTTCTGCACTAAAGATTATTTGCACCGCGGCACGTTAATGTGCTGAGCGGTATTTGCACGCCGAGTGAATAGCCACGGCGTAATGTCTGACCGGAACGCTTCGGGACAGCCCGGCACCGCGGGCAAAGGGAAGGGAAACCGGCCGCATGCGGGAGTTCTCGCACCTCACCGGAATCGCCGTCGGCAGCGCGGTTGTCGCTCTCACCGCCGGCGGCTTCGCGCTCACCCCGGCCAGTACCGGCCAGGATCACGCCCGGCCAGCGGGCGTGATCCGCCCGCACGCGGCCCACCTGCGGATCCAGCTCGGCAGCATCCAGCCGGGCATCCCCATGAAGCGCGCACGCAACCAGCTGCCCAGCCCCATCCCCACCGTGCGCGGTACCAGTGTCAATTCCACCAACTGGGCTGGTTACGCCGCCACCAACCCGAGCCGCTCCTTCCAGTCGGTGACGGCCACTTTCTTCGTGCCATATGTGAATTGCACGGCCACTCCGAGCACATTCTCGGCTCATTGGGCCGGCCTCGATGGATTCGACACCAATACGGTCGAGCAGACCGGAGTCCTCGCCGCCTGCCTGGGCAGCACTCCCAGTTATTCCGCCTGGTACGAGATGTTCCCCAGGTTCCCGGTCTACCCGCATATCACCGTCCGGCCGGGTGACGCGATCGTGGTGAGCGTCGTCTACCGCAAGAGCAGCAACCGGTTCGTGCTCAGCCTGGCCGACACCTCCAACGGCGCGCGCTTCAGCCGGACCATCGCCTGCCCGGGCGGCTCCACCTGCCACCGGTCCAGCGCGGAGGTCATCAGCGAGGCGCCCGCCAACGACGGCACCATCCTGCCGCTCACCGATTTCCGCGCGCTGAGCTTCGCCGGGGTACGGCTGTCCGACCAGGCCGGGTTCACCGGCACGCTGCGCTCGGGCAGATGGACGACCGCCAAGATCATCAATCTCGGCGGCGGGAATGTGCTGGACCAGCCGACCCAGTTGTTCCGGGGCGCCGCGTTCGACACCTACTGGATGCGCTCCGGCTAGACCGGGTCCGCAGCGGTGCCGGCTGGCCCGTGGTGTCAGCTGTCCGGGCCGGGCGGGCTGGCCGCACCGGCCCGCTTGAGCTGCGCCGACAGGTGCGGCTGCAGCGGCTGGCCGACCGCGGCGAGGTCAAAGGCGTAGGCCAGATCCTCACCGACCAGCGCGTACAGCCGGTGCCCGCCGGTCACTTCCTTGGCCGACGAGGTGCGGGCGACGATATCGGTCGCCATCTCGATCTTCGTCCCGGTGACCTCGCCGAGGTAGATCTCCGTGAACCCCGTCGGGTGGGCCAGCAGGACCTCGACCTTGCCGTCGGGCTGCGGGCGCCAGAACCCGGTTTCCATGGCCAGCGGCCGGACGGGATGGCCTTCGGAATCCAGCAGCCAGCTGCGGCTGACGTAGTAGAGAAACGGCTTGCCGTTGTGGCTGAAGGAGATCTCCTGGCCGAACTGGAAGCTCTCGATGGTCGGGTAGCCGCCGACGCCCGCGCCCTCCCACCGGCCCAGCAGGAACAGGAGCGGGGCCAGGCCGGGATGCGGCTCCGGGAGATCCTCAGGCATCAGCCGGATCCTGGGTTCCGGCGGCCGGGCGGCGCGCGGCCGGAACGCTGCTGGCAGTGGGCCCGCCGCGGGTGCTGGGCCCGCCCCGCACGGCCCCGCTCACCCGGTACAGCCGCACCGCCACGAACCCCGCGGCGGCCGCGGCCGCCGCGAAGGCGGCGACCAGCAGCGCGCCGCTGACCATTCCCTGCATAGCCCCGAAGTCTACGCATCCCCGCGCCACCCGGGCCGCCACCGCCACACCCTTCCAGTGGCGCGGACCGGCCCTCGGGCGCTGAAGTCCC
The DNA here is from genome assembly GCA_036522155.1 of Streptosporangiaceae bacterium. Lineage (GTDB taxonomy): Bacteria > Actinomycetota > Actinomycetes > Streptosporangiales > Streptosporangiaceae > UBA9676. Next base: position 2,043 of record DATDGI010000038.1, on the reverse strand, counting down.
CGGTCAGCCATTCCGCTCGCCGTTCATCGCGCAAACTGGCCGGGACTGGCGACGATATGGCAGGCGAGTGGGGGTTATTGTTCGGGGATGGCTGCCCGAACCCTCGTTATCAAGGTCACCGCCGGCAAGGACCAACCGGAGCGCTGTGGCCAGGCCCTGACCGTGGCCGCGACCGCGGCGGCCAGCGGCCTCGCGGTCTCACTGTGGCTGACCGGGGAGGCCGCCTGGCTGGCACTGCCCGGCCGGGCCGCGGACATCGACCTGCCGCATTCGCCGCCGTTCGCGGACCTGCTGGCCAGCGTGCTGGCCGCGGGCACCGTGACGCTGTGCACGCAGTGCGCCGCCCGGCGCAGTATCGAACCCGGGGACGTCATCGAGGGGGTCAGGATCGCCGGGGCGCCGACCTTCGTCGCCGAGGTCACCGCCGATGAGACGCAGGCCCTGGTGTACTGACCGGCTCGGCGGCCCCGCCGGGCACCGCCGCCAGCCGCTGCTCGCGCAGGGCCAGTGTCCACGCCTCCTCTTCCGGCCGGAGCGGCGGCAGCGGCCCCGCCGCCCAGGTCAGCAGCAGGTCGGCTAGCCCCGGATTGCGGACGAGGGCCGGGCCGTGCAGGTAGGTGCCCAGGATCCGGCCCGCGAAGGCGCCCTCGGTGCCGTCGCCGTTGCCGACCCCGACCGAGACCCGGGCGAGCGGCGCTACCCCCGGCCCGAGCCGGGTGACGCCCTGGTGGTTCTCGAATCCGGTCAGCCGTGGCACGCCCAGCGACGGATCCACGTCGGCGACGATCTCGCCGACCCCGCGCCGCTGCCCGCGGCCACTGCGCATGTTGAGGATCTGCAGGCCCGGCAGCGGCTGGCCGTCCTCGCCGCCGAACTCGGTGCCGAGCAACTGATAGCCAGCACACACGGCGAAGATCACCGCGCCGTGCTGGGCCGCGGCCGCGAGCCCACCGTCGGCCCGCAGCCGCCGCGCGGCCAGGACCTGCGGCAGGTCCTCGCCGCCACCCATCAGGTAAATGTCGCCTTGCCTGGGCACCGGCTGGTCGGCGTTGACCAGCACCGACTCCACTCCGATGCCGCGCAGCCGGGCCCGGCGCTCCAGTACCAGCAGGTTGCCCCGGTCGCCATAGGTGCTGAGCAGGTCGGGGTAGACCCAGACCAGCCGGAGTGCGCTCGCCCGCTGGGCGTGTGTGCCGCTGGCCACCGGGCTGCCCGTCATGTCACGCCGCCCGGCCGAGCGCGACCCGGATCTGCTGGAACGCCGTGTAATTGGCTATGACGTCGAGCCGGCCACCGTCCACCCGGTCGACCGCGTCGTCAACGCTCTCGGCCAGCTCGAACGGCACGTGGTCGGCCTCCAGCCGGACCGCCAGGTCCAGCCGGCGTTCCCCGGCGGCGAACACCGGCCGGCCGCGCAGCACCCGGTAGTCCACGTCCCACAGCCAGGAGGTGTCCTTGCCATCCGGCTCGCGGGCGTTCACCGACAGCAGCACCGGCACCGGCGGCTGATCCAGCACGTCGAACGCTTCCAGCCAGCCGGCCGGGTTCTTGGCCAGCAGCAGCCGCACCTGCCGGCCGCGGCGCTCCACCTGGGTGTAGCGGCCCGCCACCGAGGTCACCGCGCGCAGCCGGGGCAGCGCCTGCCCGGGATCAACGCGGAACTCCTCGGCCACCGCCAGCGCGACCACCGCGTTGGCCCGGTTGGCCCGGCCGGGCAGGGTCAGCGCCAGGTCGTGTACCCGGCCCTGGGAGTCGATCACCGAACTGCCGTCCAGCACCCACCTGGCCGGCGGCCGGGCGAACTCGCATTCGCCGCAGCGCCAGCCGAGGTCGTCCCGGGTCAGATGGGAGCCGCACTGCGGGCAGCACCAGGAGTCCTCGTGCCAGCGCTGCCCGGCCGCCACCCAGATGACGTCCGGGGCCTCGCCCGCCGCCCAGGCGATCAGCGGGTCATCGGCGTTGGCCACCACCCGGCAGCCGGGCGCGGCCGCCAGCGCCTCCCGCCACCGCCGCGCCACCAGCCAGATCTCGGCGGCCCGGTCC
>DATDGI010000037.1:0-12476 GCA_036522155.1 Streptosporangiaceae bacterium | reverse complement strand
TGCGGTGGGCCTGGGTGGCTTGGCCGGCCTCGGTGCCGCCCCGCCCCGGCGGCCCGGCGGGGGAGCCGGCGCGGGCGGCGGCGGGGACGCGGGCGGCCACTCCGCCACCTCCGCCTCGGCCTGCGCCTCGTGGTGGGGCTGCGGCCTGGACACGTCGCGGACCCGCATCGCGGTGAGCGGCGTGAGCTTCATCCCGGGCATGCTGGCCTCCGCTGCCAGTGTCGCACGATGCCCGCGCCCAGCCGGCGGCCAGCAGGGTCAGAAGATCTCCGGGCACCAGGGGGCGGGATCCCAGGACAGGGCGGCCGACAGCGCCGCCAGCGCGCCCGGCCGCAGTTCGGTCGCCTGCCCGGCGGCGGCCAGCGGGCCGAGCCTGGTGCCGCCGAGGTAGATGGCGCCGAGCGTGCTGACCGGCAGCGCGATGTCGGCGGGGGCGGAGGTGGGTTCGCAGGTGGCGGCGAAACCGGGCGGCTGCCCGCCCGCCCGCCCGGCCGCGGGGCCGCCCGCGCCACCGGCGGTGAGCCGCCACCGGCCCTGGTTCCATCCGCACAGGCCGTCGGTCACCTCGATGACGGCATCCACCGGGCAGGCGTAGCGGCGCTGGCCGAGCGCAGCGGGGACGTCCACCAGCCGCACCCACAGCCCATCGGCGACGGTCATGCGGAGCCGGCGTGGGTCGGCCAGCAGGAACAGGACCGGGTCGTCCACCGGCCGCAACTGGGCGTGGAACTCGGTGGCCAGATCCCGGCTGAGCAGGTCGCCCCAGATCGCGGCGGCCGCGGCCGGGTCGGCGGTCATGATCTCGCGGACCGACACCGACGAATCGGGCAGGAAGGTGGCCTCATGCCAGCGCGAGTAGCCGGTGAACAGCGCGTACCCGCGCGGCCCGGCGCCGTCCTCGGCGATGACGCAGCGCAGCGGGCTGGCGCCACCCCGGTCCTCGGGCGTGTCCGCCAGCCGCCGGTCCCACCAGGCGTCGTTGCGGGCGTACAGGCCGGGCCGCTCGGCCAGCACCGTCTCGTACACCTTGGCCAGCTCGGCCCGGGCCGACTCGGGGTCGGTGAGCCGCAGCCGCAGCGCGTCGTCGGCCGGGGCGCCGGGGGCCAGCGCCCCCTCGCCGCCCCGCAGCTCGTAGCTGGCGTGCCAGGACGCCCGCCCGTACCCGTAGCGCTGGTAGATGCCCGCTTCCGAGGCGAACAGGGCGGCCACCGCTTCGCCGCGGCCGTGCACGTCGTCCAGTTGCTGCCGCATGAGCGAGGACAGGATGCCCCGCCGCCGGTAGGTGGGCAGCACACCGACCATGGTCACCCCGGCGACCGCCGCCATCGCGCCGGGCACACGCATACGGAAGCTGTAGGCGCCGGCGCCGCCGACCATCGCCGGGCCGTCGAACGCCCCCAGCGTCCGGTCCAGTTCCAGCCGGGCCTGCAGGCGGGCGAGAGAGGCGGCGGACGGTGGCCCGGTGTGGAAGGCGTGCTCGTGGACGCCGAGCAGGCCGGGCACCTCGCCCCCGGTGATGGCGCGGAGCTGAAATGGGGCAGCCATGCCGCTTTCCTACCCCTGGCCGGGTCCCGGGCGCCAATCAGTTATCGCCCGCCGGCCGCGGCCCGGGCCCGGCCGGTGCCGCCGTTTTTCCGAACCCGGGAAGGGCCGATACAGTGCGGCCATCATGGTTGTGCCCGGCTGGTCCCGTTCCGTGCGCGCTGCCCGCGGTGCCGCGAGCAAGCTGAGCGGCTTCGTGCGCCGGCAGCTCATCACCAGGAACCGGCGGCTGGCGCTGGCCCTGGCGCTGGCCACGGTGGCGATCAGCGTGGCCGCCGTCCACGTGTCCGAGTCGTGGTTCTCACCCGGCCTGCTCATCCTGCCCGTGCTGGCGGGCGGGCTGCTGCTGTGGCCGCGGGCGCTGCGCATCCTGTTCGCGCTGATCGCGGCCGGCCTGGCCTATGACGTGCTGGCCGACCGGGCCGGCCCGGGGCTCGCCGCCACCATCGTGGTCACCGCCCTGCTGGCGGACGCGCTCGCGCGCACCAGGAAGAAGCTCGGCATGCACGGGCTGCGCGGCAACCAGATGCTGATCGAACTGCGGGACCGGATCCGGGCCCAGGGCACCCTGCCGGAACTCCCCGAGGGCTGGGGGACGGTGTCGGTGCTCCGGCCCGCCGGTGGTTCCTCGTTCGGCGGCGACTTCCTGGTCTCCGCGTGCGACGGCAAGGCCCTGGAGGTCGCGCTGGTGGACGTGGCGGGCAAGGGGGTCGACGCCGGCACCCGGGCGCTGCTGCTGTCGGGTGCGTTCGGCGGGCTGCTCGGCTCGGTGCCGCAGGACGGGTTCCTGGCCGCCTGCAACTCCTATCTCCGCCGGGGCGGGCTGCCTGAGGGCTTCGTCACGGCCGTTCATCTGGCCCTCGACCTGGCCACCGGTGAGTACGTGGTGACCTCGGCCGGGCATCCGCCCGCCGCGCATTTCGTCGCCAGCAGCGGCACCTGGCGGCTCACCCAGGCCCGTGGCATCGTCCTGGGCGTGGTCGCCGATCTGCGGCTGGTTCCCGCGCGCGGCACCCTGCGGCCGGGTGACGCGCTCATGCTCTACACCGACGGGCTGGTCGAGGCCCGCGACCGGGACATCGATTACGGGACCGACCGGCTGCTGGGAGAGGCCGGCCGGCTGGTCACCTCCGGGTTCCGGGCGGGCGCCGTGGATCTGGTGCGGGCCATGCAGGCCGGCGGGGTCGGCGACGACTGCGCGCTCGCGCTCATCTGGCGCGGCTGAGCGTTAATGCCGCGCTGAATATGACACAAGCGTCAGCGAAATTGCCGTGAACGCGGCGTCTTTTTGTCTGACGCCGATGTCAGACAAAGCCGGCCGGGCGGGCTGGCCGCATCCGTGCCGAACGGCGCTGCCACCGCGGCTGCCGTAGCAATTGAGCCGGGAAACCCGGCGGTAACACAGAGTGTTACCTGCGGTGACATATAGCAGCCGGGCGGATGGCCTATTCCGGGGCGGCCACCGCCCGGCGGAAGCCAGCGGCGGCTAGGCCGTGGGCGCGCGGATAACCGGCCAGGCCCGCCTGTCCATCCACCGTGAACTGCGGCGATGCAGCGCACCCCGGCCAGGTGCACGGCGGATCAACGCCCGGTTAATAGCCCGCGTCACCGCACCCCAATGCCGGGACGATCGCGCCCAAAGGCCGCTATTAAGGCTGGCCGGAGCAGTAATTGACGGCTATGTATAATCCCTCTCCTGCGCCTGCTCACCGGACGTGCCGCCGGTTCTACGACGCCCATGTCAGGTGACGCGCATGTCATTATTTGCTTTTGCGCGCGAACTATGAAGGGATAGGGCAGTGACCCCGGAGACGACGCAAGCTGGTGATTACCGCGCCGCCGGGGCGGGCAGCACGGCGGCCGTGGCGATCGGCGCCGCGGCCCCGGCTCAGGCCCGGGCCGAGAACTTCCCGGTCGCGCTCCGGCTGCTCCCGCGCAGGTACCGCCGCCACCTGGCCGCCGTCTACGCCTTCGCCCGGTCCGTTGACGACATGGGCGACGAGGCGGCACCGGGGCAGCGGCTCGAACTGCTGGACGAGGCCGAAGCCGATATCCGGCGGCTCTACCGGAAGGTCAGCCGGGCCGGCAGCGCCAGGGGGGCGGGCACCAGCGGCGGTCCGCCGGGACCCGATGAGGCCGGCCCGCGGCTGCCCGTCATCCGGGCGCTGGCCCAGACCGTGGTGTCCTGCGCCATCCCGGCCCAGCCGTTCCTGGACCTGATCGAGGCGAACCGCCAGGACCAGGTCGTGACCCGCTACCCGGCCTTCGCCGACCTGCTCGGCTACTGCCGGCTGTCGGCCAATCCGGTCGGCCGGATCGTGCTGCACGTCTTCGGGGCCGCCACCCCCGAGCGCGAGGCCCTCTCGGACCAGGTGTGCACCGCGCTCCAGCTGGCCGAGCACTGGCAGGACGTGGCCGAGGATCTCCGGGCCGGCCGGATCTACCTGCCGCTGGCCGACCTGGACCGGTTCGGGGTCACCGAGGCCGACCTGGCCGCCCCGCACGCCGCGTCGCACGTCCGTGCCCTCATCGAGTTCGAGGAACGCCGCGCGCGGGACATGCTCGACGCCGGAGCGCCGATCGTGGGCACGCTGCGGGGAGCGGCGCGGGCGGCGGTGGCGGGTTACGTGGCCGGTGGCCGGGCCGCGCTGGCCGCGATCGCCACCAGCGGTCACGACCCGCTCTCGGCCACCCCGCGGCCCCGCCGCCGGCGGGTCGCCAGTGAACTGCTGCGGGCCTATGCGACCGGGCGGTGAGGCCATGGACGTCCACGCCGCCTACCGGCACTGCGAGGAGATCACCTGGTCGCAGGCGCGGAACTTCTCTTACGGCATCCGGCTGCTGCCCCCGCCCAAGCGGCAGGCGCTGGCCGCGGTGTATGCCTTCGCCCGCCGGATCGACGACATCGGCGACGGCGACCTGCCCAAGCCGGACAAGCTGGCCGCGCTGGCGCAGGCCCGGGCCAGTGTGACCGCGCTGGCGGGCAACGGCGACCGGCCGGCCGGGGCAAACGGGGCGGGCCAGGACCTGGTGCTGCTGGCGCTGGCCGACGCGGCGGGCCGGTTCGACATCCCGCTGGCCGCGTTCGGCGAGCTCATCGACGGCTGCGAGGCGGACGTGCGGGGGACCACCTACCGCACCTTCGACGACCTGCTGTACTACTGCCGCTGTGTGGCGGGCTCGATCGGCCGGCTCTCGCTGGGCGTGTTCGGCACCGCCGACGTGGCCACCGCCGCGCCGCTCGCGGACGCGCTGGGGGTTGCGCTTCAGCTCACCAACATCCTGCGCGACATCCGCGAGGACTACGCCGGCGGGCGCGTCTACCTGCCGGCCGAGGACTTCGAGCGGTTCGGCTGCGCGCTGGCCGGCGACCAGGCTGACCGTGACAAGCTGGCCGAACTGGTGGAGTTCGAGGCCCAGCGGGCCGCCACCTGGTACGCCAAGGGGCTGGCGCTGATGCCGCTGCTCGACTGGCGCAGCGCGGCCTCGGCCGGGGCCATGGCCGGCATCTACTTCCGCCTGCTGAAGCGGATAGCGGCCACTCCGCGGGCCGTCCTTGACCGCCGCGTCTCCCTGTCCACCAGCGAGAAGGCGATGGTGGCGGCCAGGTCACTGGCCTCCGCCCTGCGCCCGCACGGCGCGCGCCCCGCCCCGGCCGGAGCGGCCCGGTGACCGGCCCCCGGCCCGCGGCCAGCGCCGGGCCGCGCGTCCCGGCCCGGCGCTCGGTGGTGGTGATCGGCGGCGGCCTGGCCGGCATCACCGCCGCGGTCGCGCTCAGCGAGGCCGGGGTGAGCGTCACCCTGCTGGAGGCCCGGCCCCGGCTCGGCGGCGCCACCTGCTCGTTCAGCCGCGACGGCCTGATCGTCGACAACGGCCAGCACGTGTTCCTGCGTTGCTGCACGGCCTACCTGGGGCTGCTCGCCCGGCTCGGCATGGCCGGATCGGTCGCCCTGCAGGACCGGTTCGATGTCACCGTGCTCAGCCCCGGCGGCCGGGCCCGCCTGCGCCGCACCGGGCTGCCCGGCCCGCTGCACATGGGTGCGGCCCTGGCTGGCTACCGGCACCTTTCTTATGCGCAACGCCTGCGGGCCGCCCGGGCCGCACTGGCCATGACCGCACTCAACCCGGACCGGGGCGACCTGGACACCACCCGGCTTGGTGACTGGCTGGCCGCCCGTGGCCAGGACGAACGGATCAGGCGGGTGCTGTGGGACCTGTTCACCGTGTCGTCGCTGAACGTGCCCGGGGACGACGCCAATCTGGCCCTGGCCGCGACCGTGGTGAAGACGGCGCTGCTGGGCGCGCGGGACGCGGCCGACATCGGGGTGCCCGCGATCCCGCTGGGCGACCTGCACGGCCGCGCGGCCGCGGCCCTGCTGACGCGGCTTGGCGCGCAGGTGCGGCTGGGTGCGAAGGCGGCGGCCGTGTCGCTGCGGCCCGGCCGGCCCGGCGGCAACGGCTCAGGCCGCAGGCTGCGGGTCCAGCTGGCCGAACGCCGCGGGGCCGGTGACGGGCCCACGGCCATCGATGCCGACGGCGTCGTGCTCGCGGTGCCGCCGGAGACCGCGGCCCGGCTGATGCCGGCCGATGCCCCGGCCAGCCACCCCGGGCCGGCCCAGTGGCGCGAGCTGGCCACCTCGCCGATCGTCAACGTGCATGTGATCTACGACCGCCGGGTCACCCGGCTGCCGTTCGCGGCCGCCGTCGACTCGCCGGTCCAGTGGGTCTTCGACCGGACCGGCCCGTCCGGGCTGCGGGCCGGCCAGTACCTCGCGATCTCGCTGTCCGCGGCGGACAGCTATGTGGACGTCCCGGCGTCGGCCCTGCGGGATCAGTTCCTGCCTGCCCTGGCGGAGCTGTTCCCGGCCGCGGGGGGCGCGCGGGTCACCGACTTTTTCGTCACCAGGGAGCGGCGGGCGACGATACGCCAGGTTCCCGGGTGCGAGCGGCTGCGGCCACCGGCCGCCACCGCCGTGCCCGGCCTGGTGCTGGCCGGTGCCTGGACCGACACCGGATGGCCGGACACGATGGAGGGAGCCGTGCGGAGCGGACTGAACGCGGTACGGGCACTGCGCCACGACCTGGCGGTGGCAGCGAGCGGCAGGCCCGCTCCGGCCGACGCGAGGGTGCCGGCATGACCGCCGTCATGCCGGCCGGGGTGGAGACCGCCCGCGACCTGGTCGGCCCGGCCCTGGCCGCCGCGGTGGGCAGGCTCACCCCGGACGTGCGCCGGGTGGCGGCCTACCACCTGGGGCTGGCCGATGGGACGGCGGCGGCCCCCGCCGCCCGGCCCGGGACCCCGGGCCGGCCCGCGGGCGCGGGCAAGGCCCTGCGGCCGGCCCTGACCCTGCTGTCGGCCCGGGCCGCCAATGCCACGCCGGAGCGCGGTGTGCCCGCCGCGGTCGCGGTGGAACTGGTGCACAACTTCTCGCTCCTGCACGACGACATCATGGACGGCGACACCGAGCGGCGGCACCGGCCGACCGCCTGGACGGTGTACGGCGTGGGGGCGGCCATCCTGGCCGGCGACGCCATGCTCGCCCTGGCGCAGGACATCCTGCTGGAGGACACCGCCCCGCAGGGGGTGTGGGCGGCCCGGGCGCTGTCGGTGGCGGTGCAGCGGCTGATCGCCGGCCAGGGCGCGGATCTGGCGTTCGAGCAGCGGGACGATGTCTCGCTGGCCGAATGCCTGGCCATGGCCGGGGACAAGACGGCGGCCCTGATGGCCTGCGCGTGCAGCATCGGCGCCATCCATGTCGGGGCGCCGCCGCAGCTGGCCATGGGCCTGGCCGCGTTCGGCGCGCACGCGGGCCTGGCCTTCCAGCTCACCGACGACCTGCTCGGCATCTGGGGCGCCCCGGAGGTGACCGGCAAGCCGGTCCGCTCCGACCTGCGAGCCAGGAAGAAGTCGCTGCCGGTGGTGGCGGCCCTGTGCGCGGGCGCGCCCGAGTCCGCCGAGCTTGCCGCGCTGCTCGGCCGGGACGAGGCCCTCACCGAGGACGATCTGGTCCACGCGGCCGACCTGGTGGTGGCGGCGGGTGGCAAGTCCTGGACCGAGGACGAGGCGGCCCGGCAGCTCGCTTCCGCGCATGCCTGCCTGGCCGAGACCGGGCTGCCCGACGGCATCCAGGCCGAGTTCTCCGGCATCGCCGAGTTCATCACGGCGCGGCAATGGTGAGCGTGAGGGCGGCCGTGACGGCCGGGGTTACCCCGGCCGGGGCGCTGGCCCGCGCCCGCGACCACCTGCTCGGCATCCAGCACGAGCAGGGCTGGTGGCAGGGCGAGCTGGAGACCAACGTCACCATGGACGCCGAGGACCTGCTGCTGCGGGAGTTCCTCGGCGTCCGCACCGCGGAGCAGACCGCCGCCGCGGCCCGGGGGATCGCGTCCCGCCAGCGCGAGGACGGCACCTGGGCCAACTTCTACGGTGGCCCCGGCGACCTGTCCACCACCGTCGAGGCCTACGTCGCGCTCCGGCTGGCCGGGCACGACCCGGCCCGCCCGCACATGGCCAGGGCCGCGGCCTGGATCCGGGCCGGCGGCGGCATCCCGGCCACCCGGGTGTTCACCCGCATCTGGCTCGCCCTGTTCGGCCAGTGGCCCTGGGATGACCTGCCGGTCATGCCACCCGAGCTGATCTATCTGCCCGCCTGGTTCCCGCTGAACGTCTATGACTGGGGCTGCTGGGCCCGGCAGACGATCGTCGCCCTGACCATCGTCGGCTCCGTCCGCCCCGTCCGCCCTCTCCCCTTCTCCCTCCCCGAACTGACCACGGCCGCCGCCCTCCCCACCGACCCCCCGCCCCACGCCCCCCGGGCCCGGGAGGACTCCGCCTGGACGGCCATCTTCAGCCGCCTGGACGAAGTGCTGCACCGGTACGAACGGCTCCGGCCCCGGACGGCCCCGGCGCGTGCCATCCGCCGCGCCGCCCTCCGCCGCTGCGCCGAGTGGATCATCGCCCGGCAGGAGCAGGACGGCTGCTGGGGCGGCATCCAGCCGCCCTGGGTCTACTCGCTGATCGCCCTGCACCTGCTCGGCTACGGCCTGGACCACCCGGTGATCAAGCAAGGCCTGGCCGGCCTGGACCGCTTCACCATTACCGAGGACACCCCGGACGGCCCGGTCCGCCGCATGGAGGCCTGCCAGTCCCCGGTCTGGGACACCGTGCTGGCGATGATCGCCCTGTCCGACGCCGGCCTCCCCGCCGACGACCCCGCCATGATCCGCGCCGCCGACTGGATCCTCGCCGAGGAGATCACCGGCCCCGGCGACTGGCAGGTCCGCCGCCCCACCCTGGCCCCCGGCGGCTGGGCGTTCGAGTTCGACAACGACAACTACCCCGACATCGACGACACCGCCGAAGCCGTCCTCGCCCTGCGCCGCGTGCGCGGCCCGGGCGCGGACGCCCGCGCGGCCGCCCTCGCCCGCGGCCTCCGCTGGATCACCGGCATGCAGTCACGCGACGGCGGCTGGGGCGCCTTCGACGCCGACAACACCTCGCAGCTCCCGACCAAGCTCCCCTTCTGTGACTTCGGCGCGGTCGTGGACCCCCCATCGGCCGACGTCACCGCCCACGTCGTCGAAGCGCTCGCCGCCGAAGGCCTGGGCGGCAGCCGCCCAGCCAGGCGCGGTGTCGTCTGGCTCCTCAAGGCCCAGGAACCGGACGGCTCCTGGTTCGGCCGCTGGGGCGCCAACTACGTCTACGGCACCGGCGCCGTCGTCCCCGCGCTGATCGCGGCCGGCGTCAAGCCGGAGAAGCCGGTTATCAGGCGTGCCGTGACCTGGCTGGAGGAGCACCAGAACCCGGACGGCGGCTGGGGCGAGGACCTGCGCTCGTACGACGACCCGTCGCTGGCCGGGCGGGGCGAATCGACCGCGTCGCAGACCGCGTGGGCGCTGCTGGCCCTGCTGGCGGCGGGCGGGGGGCCGGGCCGTGCGCACGGTACCCCCGGCGGCGGCTCAACGCCTCTGCCGGGGGCACCGGACGCCCGGCTAGCAGGCCGAGCCGTGGAAGCCGGCATCCGCTGGCTCTGCGAGCACCAACGTCCCGACGGAACCTGGGATGAGCCGCAGTTCACCGGGACGGGGTTCCCGCGTGACTTCTATTTGAACTACCACCTGTACCGGCTGATCTTCCCGGTTAATGCGCTCGGGCGGTATCTGGGAGGCGGGGCGTGATGGCGCCGGGGCCGGGATCCGGGCGGCGGTTGGTGGTGTGTGCGCCGATGCTGCCGGAGGCGCGGGCCGTCCGGCCGGGGATCGGGGATGGGGGCGAGGTCCGGGTTTCCGGGTACGGGCCGATCCGGGCGCGGCGGCAGGCGGAAAGGCTGGCCAGTGAGGAGTTCGGGGCGCTGGCGGTGGCGGGGACCGGCGGTGGGCTGACGCGGGATCTCAGGCCTGGCGACGTGGTGGTCGCGACCGAGGTCACGGATGGGACCACGACTACGCAATGCCCGTCGGCGGCGTTGCTGGCGGGGGAGTTGCGGCGGGCTGGGCTGGTGGTCAGGACCGGGCCGGTGGTGAGCGTGGAGCGGCTGCGGGGCGCGCGGGACAAGGCCCGGCAGGCCTGCGCCGGGGCCGTGGTGGTCGACCTGGAATCCGCGTGGCTGGCCGCCGGGGCGGCGGGGCGGCCGTTCGCCGTGGTGCGGGCGGTGTCCGACACGGCGGAGCAGCCGTTGCTGCCGGGCGGGCTGGCCGGGGGGTGGCGGGCGCTGCGGTCGCTCCGGGCCGCCGGGCCGGTGCTGACCCGGTGGGCGGCGGCGGCCGGGGAGCGGCGGGTGCTGCTGGCCGGGCCGCGGTCGTTCTGCGCCGGGGTGGAGCGGGCGATCGAGATCGTGGAGAAAGCCCTGGACAAGTACGGGCCGCCGGTCTACGTGCGCAAGCAGATCGTGCACAACACCCACGTCGTGGCCGACCTGGAACAGCGGGGCGCGGTTTTCGTGGACGAACTGGCCCAGGTCCCGGACGGCGCCCGGGTGGTGTTCTCCGCCCACGGTGTCTCGCCGGCCGTGCGGGCCGAGGCGGACCGGCGCGGGCTGGACACCATCGACGCCACCTGCCCGCTGGTCTCCAAGGTCCACGCCGAGGCCCGCCGGTTCGCCGCGGATGGCTACCTGGTCGCGCTGATCGGGCACGGCGGGCACGAGGAGGTCGAGGGCACTCTCGGCGAGGCGCCGGACTCGATGGCCCTGATCCAGTCGGCCGGGGACGTGGCCCGGCTGCGGCCCGCCGACCCGGGCAAGGTCGCCTACCTCATGCAGACCACGCTGTCGGTGGACGAAGCCGAGGAGATGGCCGGCGCGCTACGGGAACGCTTCCCGGACGCCCGGGCACCGGGCAGCGACGACATCTGCTACGCCACCACCAACCGGCAGCAGGCCGTCCGGGCCGTCGCTGTCGAGGCCGACCTGGTACTGGTGGCCGGCTCGGCCAACTCCTCCAACTCGCTGCGGCTGGTGGAGACGGCCGAGCGGGCGGGAGCCCCGGCCCACCTGATAGACGGGCCGGGCGACATCGAACTGAGCTGGCTCGCCGGGGTCAGCACGATTGGCATCAGCGCGGGCGCGTCGGCACCCCCCGCAGTCGTTGGGGACATCGTGGCCGCGCTGGCCGGTCTGGGACCGGCCGAGGTGAGCGAGCGGGTGACCGCCACCGAATCCATCCGTTTCAGCCTGCCCAAGGAGGTCAGGTCGTCATGAGCATGCCGCTGCGCCAGAGCCTGCGGATCGGGGCGTACCTCATGCGCCAGAAGATCGCCAGGAACGACAAGTTCCCGCTGCTGGTTGAGCTGGAGCCCCTCTTCGCGTGCAACCTCAAATGCGCGGGCTGCGGCAAGATCCAGCAGCCGCACGACGTGCTCAAGCAGCGGATGCCGGTGGAGCAGGCCCTGGCCGCGATCGAGGAATGCGGCGCCCCGATGGTGTCCATCGCCGGCGGCGAGCCGCTCATGCACCCGCAGATCGACGTCCTCGTCAGCGAGCTGATCAAACGCAAGAAGTACGTCTTCCTGTGCACCAACGCGCTGCTGATCCCGAAGAAGATCGACAAGTTCACGCCCTCGCGCTACTTCGCCTGGGCGGTGCACATCGACGGGCTGCGGGAGCGGCACGACGCGTCGGTGTGCAAGGAGGGCGTGTTCGACGAGGCGGTGGCGGCGATCTCCGAGTGCAAGCGGCGCGGGTTCCGGGTCACCACCAACACCACGTTCTTCACCACCGACACCCCGCAGACGGTCATCGACGTGCTCGACTACCTCAACGACGACCTGGCCGTGGACCAGATGATGATCTCCCCCGCGTACGCCTACGAGAAGGCGCCCGATCAGGAGCACTTCCTGGGCGTGGGCGAGACCAGGGAACTGTTCCGCAAGGCGTTCGCGGACGGGAACCGCGGCCGCTGGCGGCTCAACCACTCGCCGCTGTTCCTGGACTTCCTTGAGGGCAAGGCCGACTTCAGCTGCACCGCGTGGGGGATTCCTTCCTACTCGCTGCTCGGCTGGCAGCGGCCCTGCTACCTGATGGCGGACGGCTACACCAAGACCTACCGTGAGCTGATCGAGACCACCGACTGGGACGCGTACGGCCGGGGCAAGGACCCGCGCTGCGCCAACTGCATGGCCCACTGCGGTTATGAGCCGTCGGCCGTGCTGGCCACCATGGGCTCGCTGCGCGAGTCGGTGCGCGCCATGCGGGGCAACTGACCGCCAGCGGCCCGGCCCGGGCACGTAAAGTAGCAACCCGGCGCGAACCGCGTCACCGCTGGTTCGGGCCGCAGGCTGCTGTCCGCTGCGACCGTGAGGACACCTCGTGACCGCTTCTGCTGGCAGCCCGGTGACGGTCCGCGGGCCGGGCGGCGCGGTCGCCGGGCCGCGGCGCACCGCCCTGGCGGGCCGCTCGGGCTGGCTGCCGGTCATCCCGGCGGTGGTCACGCTCGCG
>DATDGI010000036.1:0-21060 GCA_036522155.1 Streptosporangiaceae bacterium | reverse complement strand
GCCTGCCCGGTCGCGTTCCGCCACGCACCGGGACAGCGCCGTCACCCCGAACGGAGCAACTAGGCACGGCGACCACGGCGCAGCGTACGCTCAGATTCCTGGTTCACCGGAGGGAGACGCCGTGGTCAGACCGGTGCGTGTGGTAGGCCTGGGTGGTTCGCTGCGAGCCGCCTCCACCAGCCTCACCGCGCTCAGGGCGGCGTTGGAGGGGGCGACCGCGGCCGGGGCCGGGGTTCAGCTGATCTGGGTCCGTGACCTGGGCCTGCCCCTGTACACCGCCGAACACGCGACCCCCGCAGGTGCACACGAGTTCGCCGACGCCGTGTACGGGTGTGACGCGATGATCTGGTCCAGCCCGACCTACCACGGCTCGGTCAGCGGCTCGTTCAAGAACGCCCTGGACTGGCTGATCCTGCTGGCGGAGCGTGATCCGCCCTATCTGTCGAACAAGCCGATCGGGCTGGTTTCCACGGCTGGCGGGGTGCAGGGACTGCAGGCGGTCAACTCGATGGACTTCATCGCCCGCGCGCTGCGCGGCTGGAGCGTTCCGCTGGTGCTGCCCGTGCCACAGGCGTGGCGATCGTTTGACCCGGACGGGCAACTGGCCGACCAGGCCATCGCCGGGCAACTGCGCACCCTCGGCGCGGAGGTCGTGCGTGCCGCCCGCCAGTTCCAGGCCGAAGGTACCTGCGATTATGCCGACGACAGGCAGTTCGCCCTCCACGGCCGTGCCGTCCAGCCCGAGGCCAGCAGTCCAGCTTCATAGCGGGCAGTCGCGACATCACGCGCCAGGCACCAGCGCCAGCTTCCCCCTCGGGTGCGGTCCGCGGCCAGGCCGCCGCCGCGCGGAACGCCGACTCGGCGCGAGGATGCGGGTTCCGGCACCTTCAGGAGTTGGCATCCAGATCAGGGTGTTCGGTAGACCCGGCCGGCGTGGTGGCGGCAAGGAACACCACGATCGGGCGGTAGGGCTGCATGGTGGGACGGATCACGTCGGCGGCGTGGGATGCGACTTCGGCTGCCCGGCGAGGGCCGATGCGGTCGAGCCAGCAGGCGAACAGAGGCTGGCCGAGACGGTAGCTGACGAGCTGCTCGGGCTCGGTGACGCCGACATCTACCGGCCGTTCCTCGACCACAACGCAGGCGAGCCCGGCCGCGTTTGCCGCGGCTCGCATCGCCCCGGTGGTGCCGAGGATGGGCACAGCGTTGGCCCTGAGGTCGGTGTACCAGTCCGGAACCTGCCAGCCCGCCTCCTGGGCGACCGCGTCGACTTGGTCGCGGGCCTGGCTTCGGCTGGCGTTGCTGAACACCGCCGCGAGCACCGCACCGCCGGGACGGGTGACGCGGGCCAGTTCAGCCAGGCCGGCCGAGGGCTGCATCAGGTGGTTGAGGACGAACGCGGCGACCGCGGCGTCAAGCCGCCCGGCAGGCAGCGGCAGCGCGCTGATGTCAGCGACCACGCACGGCGGCCGGGCGGAGGCGTTCCAGGCCAGCATGCCGATCGACTGGTCCATGGCGATGGGATGAGCGCGCCGGGCAGCCAGCGCGGAGCTGACCGCTCCGGTGCCAGCGCCGGCGTCGAGCACCGTGCAACCGGCGAGCGGATGCGGGCTCATCGCGACCAGCTCGGCCGCGATCGGGCCATACACCAGCGTGGCGCCGGTCGCCCACCGCCGGCCAGCGCCGGCGTAGTGGTCGGCTGTCACCCGGCAGGCCCGGGGACCAGGATGCCCTGGCGGGCGGCGGCGGCGCCCACCCGGCGCTCCCACCACGACAGCTCGGCGGCCTCACCGAGCGCCTTCTCCCAGCCGAAGGTGGCCATGATGGCGATCATGCACAAGTCGAGCTGGGCATCCCACCAGCCGCCGGTCGCGACGCCGCGGGCCTCCAGCGCGGCCCGGAACCGGCCGATCGCCGCATCCTTGGACTCCGGCAGCCGGGCCCGGTTGAGGGCCAGGTACCAGCACAGGTCCCAGCAGGCCGGGCCCGAGCCGGGAAACGTCCAGTCCAGCAGTATCGTGCGTCGGCCGGGGGGCGTGCCCAGGTTGCCCATCTTCCAGTCGCCGTGCAGGAAGGTGCGCGGCGTGTCGGCCAGCGGCCCGGTAACAACCTCCGGCCGGTCATGAAGCAGCCGGGCCAGCCCCGACAGCACCGGTGACCGGCCGGGCAGGAGACGCCATCCCGCGTCCGCGGCGGCGATCGGCGCCGGGACCTCGGCGGCCAGCAGCTCAGCGGCGATGGTGCCGGGCGCGAAGCAGCGGATCCGCTGCTGCATCGTGGTCAGGCCAATGTCGTCGTCCCAATCCCAGAACGCAAAGCACAGATCGGCCATGTGCTCGATAAAGCCCGCGTGCTGGCTGGCCGGCACGACGGCATCGCCTTCGGGGACCAAGAACGCGCCGACGTCACGCATGACCGTCGTCAGCACGGTGTCGCCGTCCGCACCGCTGACCTGCATTTCCACAACCGTATGGTCGATACAGCCAGGCGAACGGGCCATTAGCCCGACCGCCACGCCAGGTAAGAGCGGTGAACGCGATCGCCGGCGACCCGCATGATCCAATCCGACGCGGGGCTCACGTACTTGACGAAAAACGCTTCCCCATCGGCCAGGACCCGCTCAAACCGCGCCCCGCCCTTGCCGTCACCGGGCCGGACCTGGGTCCGCCGGGACGCCCGCGCCAGCAGTTCATCGACCGATCCGATCGCTGGCATCCGATCCCCCCTTGGTCGCTGCGGCATGGCTGCCGGATCAAACGCTCAGCCTCGTCGGCCAGCACCGCAAGACGCGCGACAGGGGCGCTGGCATCCGCGCAATCGGCACGCCTTCGCCGAACGCGCCCCTCCGCCCAGAATGCCACGATCGGTGGCGGCAAGACGAACACCCGACCAGCCAGGCTGCCGCACCGAACGAACACCTCTTTGTTTGAGGGTCAAGGGGAGTGCGTGGGCCTGGTGCGGGGCGGCGTCCGCTCGGCGACAGTTTTTGGCTGCTGGCGTGCCTGCTTTCCCGCCACGGGGATTATCGGCTCGCGGGCGGCCGGGTCAAGGACGCCCTTCGGGCGCCGCTGCGCCGCCGGGCTCCGCCCGGTCCTGGACCCGCTCGCCCGCTCGCGCGGAACGGCAGCGGAGCGGGATACCGGGGCGGTAGGAGAGTCCCCGGGCGCTGGGATCGTAGGGTGGGTGGCAGGCCCGGGAGTGGCTTGTCCAAAGAGCCGGTGTCTGGGGTGTGAGCCGGCCGCGCTGGAGCCAGAGTCGTTCCCCGGTTGTCCTCCCGGGCCGTT
The DNA here is from genome assembly GCA_036522155.1 of Streptosporangiaceae bacterium. Classification (GTDB taxonomy): domain Bacteria; phylum Actinomycetota; class Actinomycetes; order Streptosporangiales; family Streptosporangiaceae; genus UBA9676. Next base: position 17,776 of record DATDGI010000036.1, on the reverse strand, counting down.
CGCGCTGGTGACGCGCTGGGCGTCGGCTTGGAGGCAGGCGAAGATGGCGTCGCTGATCTGCCGCTTCAGCGCGCGCAGGGCTTCTTTGCCGGTCTTGCCTTCGGCCCTTTTCTTGTCGTAGTAGGCGCGGCCTTGGCTGTGCCGGTAGCGGATCTGGGTGACCGCGGCCATGTGGATGGCGTGGTTGAGCCGGCGGTTGCCGCGCCGGGACAGCCGGTAGATCTTCCGCTTGCCCGAGGAAACCTCGATCGGCGCGGTGCCGTTCCAGGCGGCGAAGTGGTCCCGGCTGGGGAAGCGGGACACGTCGCGGACGTCGCCGATGACCGTGGCGGCGATCACCGGGCCGACCCCGGACAGCCCGGTCAGGCTGGTCCCGGCCGCCCGGACCGCCACGGTGAGCTTGGCCCTGGTGTCGCGCATCTGCGCGTCGATGCCGCGCAGGTCGGCGGTGAACTGGGCGGCGAGCTCGCGGCGGGCCGCCGCGACCGCGTCGGAGGTGGTGATCGATCCCAGCAGCTGCGCGGCCTGGCCTGCGGTGAGTTCCTTGGCGACGCCGCCAGGCAGCAGCTCGCACAACACCGCGTGCAGCCGGCACACCAGCTGGGTCCGCAGGCGGCCCAGGTCCCGGTGCCGCTTGGACCAGACCCGCAGCACCGCCGCGTGGTCATCAGCTGCCGCCGCCCGGGCCGACGGCGAGCGCAGCGCCGCGACGGCCACCGGCCGGGCGTCATTCGGGTCGTTCTTGCTCGTCGCGCCAGCCGCCAGCAGCCGCACCCTGGCGCTGAGCTTGGGCTGCACATCCAGCACCCGCTCACCCGCGGCCAGCAGCTGCTGGGCCAGCAGGTGCCCGACGCCATCGGCACCCTCGATCGCCCAGGCCCGCTCCGGCCAGGGCGCCGCCCACGCCAGCAGCCGCTCCGCCTGCGCCGCGCAGGCACGCACCCGCACCTCGCCCAGCGGCTCCTCAGCCGCGCTGATCACCACCGCCGTATGCGAGGCCTTATGCGGATCCACGCCGATCATTACTGCCGCCATGACATGCCCTCCTCGAGGAGACCTGGGGAACCGTGACGGGCACGCCTGATTCCAGAACTCCTTTGCTGGCGCTCGCGCCTCTTTTGAGCCACGCCACGGCGAGGCCCCGGCAGACTGGCACGTCGTCCGGAAGCCAGACCAAAACCGGCCGGCAGGCGGCTCAGGAGCCAACCCCACCGGGACCTCTCAACGCTACGGACCCGGCTCACTGCCATCCCGGCCAGACCCGCAACGCCTACGCACAATCAGGCGGCTCGGGCGCGCGAAGAAATGTGAGGGCTTATGGCGGAGTGTGACGTCGGCCAAGTGGCATCGAGGCGATCGGGCGGGCTGGACAGCCGCCGCACGCTGAGCGGGCCATCCCTGGATCTGAGCCCAGTCGGCAGTCATGCACCTGCCGCTATGAGCCGTAACGTTCCCGGAACGATCCGGGCGTAGCGATCGCTCGGTGGGCGAGAAGCGCAGCCACCAGCCGGGGCGGGCTCTGGTGACCGCGGGCACGGCGGGCCGTCGTTCCCAGGTGGCGGCTCCCGTGGTGGCCGCGTGGTCGCTGGTTGTGCTGATCATCGTCCTGTTTGCCGTCGGCGTGCCGCTTGGATATGCGACCCGGTGGGCGGGGTCCGGCTTCGGCGAGAATCTCGCGGCCTTCATCGTTTTGCTGCCGATCGGACTCGTCGGGTTCGTTGTGGCGCGCCGCCAGCCCGGTAATCCACTGGGCTGGATGTTTCTCGCGCTGGTGGCGCTGCTATTGCTTGGCGGTGTCGGGGCGGATTACGCATAGCTCAGCTACCGGCTCGGTCATCACCTGCCGCTGGCCGGGGTGGGCGTGGTCCTCGCCCCGTCCTGGTGCCCGCTGTTGGTGACGCTCCCGCTGATGATCCTGCTGTTCCCGGATGGCCGACTGCCCTCGCCCCGCTGGCGGCCGGTGCTGTGGGGCTACCTGGCGGTCGGCGCGTTCTGGCCGGTGAGTATCTACGCGGTGACGCTCGGCGCCGTCGTCGCGGGCGATATACATCTCGTTCCCGGCGGCGACCTGCGGGCGGTGGACGACCCGGCGGGCAGCTCGGCGTGGCTGGGCTCGGTCGAGGGGATCATCTTGCCGGTGCTGGCGGTGTTCTGGCTGGTGTTCGTGGCCAGCCAGGTGCTGTCCTGGCGCCGCGCATCGGGGGAGCGCCGCCAGCAGCTCAAGTGGCTGATGAGCGGTGCGGCCGTGTGCATGGCCGCCGTGGCGGTCACCGCCGTGGCGGTCACCGCCGTGGTGGGGACCCTTGACAGGCCGCCGCCGCCGCCCGCCGCCCAGGCGGTGGTCGACGGCGTATTTATCGGCGTCGCCGCGCTGCCCGTGTCGATCGGGGTGGCGATCTTGAAGTACCGGCTGTATGACATCGACCGGATCATCTCCCGCACCGTGGCGTATGCGATCGTGACCGGCCTGCTGGTCGGGGTCTACGCGGGCCTGGTGCTGCTGGCCACCGAGGTGTTCCGGTTCCACAGCACGGTGGCGGTGGCCGCTGCCACGCTGGCCGCCGCGGCGCTGTTCAACCCGGTGCGGCGTCGGGTGCAGTTGCGGGTGGACCGGCGGTTCAACCGGGCCCGGTATGACGCCGAGCACATGGTGGCCGGGTTCGCGGCGCGGCTGAACGCCACCGTGGATCTGGATTCGGTCCGCGATGACCTGGCCGGTGTCGTGCACCGGGCGCTGGAACCGGCCCATGTATCGGTGTGGATCAACGAACACGGATGATGCCGGGCTCTGGCGGCCGGCGTGCGCCGGGCGGGCCGCTCAACGGCCGGGAACCCCGGCGCCAGGCGGCCTTGAGCAGCACACGGCTGTACATGCCGGGAATCGCTGCAAGGCTGTTTGCGCTGGTCAGCGGCCATTGGGCCTGATCGGAATAGGTGCCCCGGGCAGGATTCGAACCTGCGCTCACGGCTCCGGAGTGCATTGCTGTCTAACGCTGTGACCAGGGATTTCCCTCGTTGTCCTATGGCCTGGGGCGCGGAGAATTCACGGGACAAGGGTTGACTTTCGATGGGCGGGCAGATGGGCCGATGATGCCCAGGCCTGGCTGATGCCCCCAGCCGACGTAGTCACGGGGCAGGGATGGGTCCGCGGACTCGTCAACACGGCGGGGGACTCTAACGATTCCTATCCTCCAGTCCGCTGGCGGCTGCGACCCCGTTCGCTGGGCCCGGGACGCGGGCCTCGTGCGCGATCGGCCATCTCGGCCCAGAAGTCGATCAGCTGCTTCCGCCGCATCTCCTGCCACGGGGCCTTGCGGCGGCCGAGGGATGTCCTGGTCAGTAGGGTCTGCTGCCTGCGGCAGAACGCCTCGCTCATCTCCCACCCGGGCCACGTTCCCTTCGGCGGGTACGGGCAGAGCTCGAAGGCGCAGCCGTCCACGCAGCCGATTCCCGGAGCGGAGGATGTCGCGGTACCGACGGTGAGCCCTGGGCCGAAGGCCGGGCGGTACCGGGTGATGCAGGGCGGCAGGTCGTGCCGGTTCGAGCGGTTCAGGCGCCGTTCGCTGTCGCGCGGCTGGTCACCCCGGTCCGCGAGGTTCAGCAGCAAGAGCACGTCGGCGACCAGTTGCTGGGCGCGCCCGTTCAGCGCGGTCCACCCGGCTGATGGCGGGATCCACAGCCGGTGTTTGCGGTAGGTCGCCCCCTCGCTTGTCTTGCGGGAACCTACCTGCCCGACCACGCCGCTCTCGTCGATCCACATATATCGCTGCGGGTGCCCGGTCTTCAGTGCCAGGACAGCAAGCTGGGCTGCCTCGCGGACGAACGGATGTGGTTCGCCGGGCACACCAGTATGCGGATTGCGGTCCGTACTCTCACGGCCGGCAACGTCAAGCCAATGCTTAACGATGGCTTCGGGGTTGGTGTCCTGCTTACCGGCGGGATGTTCCGACTGCTCGGATAGGCTCAGCAGGCACAATGCCTGGATGAGGGTCAGCTGGGAGAACCAGTATTCGGTGCCTTTCAGCATGTCCAGGGCCTGCTCAGCCAGGCGCATGCGCACCTCATGCCGCGTGTCGGGATGGGCGGGCCGCCGGTTGGCGGCGTACTTGAATCCCTGCGCGACCGCGATCTCCAGTGCGATGGGCAGATCTTCTTCGCCAGGTCGCCGCCCGTACTTTCCGATATGCCGTAGCCATCGGTCGAGGTCCGCCTGCGCCTGCTCAGCCAGGCTCTTGCCAGCGTCACTGCCTGTCGCGCCGACGGAGCCGACCAGCATGGGCGCCAGCCAGGCGCTGATGACCGATGCCTGCCAATGGCCGCTGATGCTCGCGAGCCCAGACGGTGCGTGGTTAGCTCGCTTGCCGTTCGCAGCTGCCCGCTCGGTTTCACAGATCGGGCACGGCGCGACGAGCACTCCGGTCACCGCCCGGTAAGCTGCATCGCCTCCGGGCCCGATCTCCTGCGCCGCCGCAAGCTGGACCGGGTAGGACCGCTCACTGCAGCCAATCTCATACAGCTGCCGGTAGGCAGGCCTGTCGAGCCGCGGGTCTTCACGCCGCCGGTCATCAAGCCTGCGCGCCGCATCTCCAAGGCGGCGCGCCAGCGCGATCTTGCCCTCTTCCAGAGTTATCGGATCCTGAGCGTGGATCCGGGGCCACCTGTTCTTGATCTCCTTGGCTATAGCGTGATGGGCCGGCTCGGCTGCGTCGCAGTCGATCTCAAGTGCGGCTGCGTAGATGTCCAGGACCTTGTTGTCGTCGCGTTGAGCGGCGGCCTGCCGCAGGGGCGCGACCATCCTTTGCTGCACCTGGGCCGGGGGAATGCCCAGGTGGCGGCGCCGTTTCGCGCTGGTGTCGAACGGGTGGCCAGCCGGGCCCGGCCGGCCACCCGTTCGTTCCGTCATCCGGGAGTGCAGGACCAGAGCGATGAGGAACTCCCGGCCAGGTCCCGGGTGCTGGAGGGCCTCCTGCCAGTAGGCGGGCTCCCGCAGGGCGACGTCCAGCAGCCGCGATCCGAGATATGCCTGCATGAGGCTGTGCGGGAACCGGACGCTGTTGCCGCGCACCTCGACAAGGTCCAGCTGGCTGGCCCAGGCCGCGGCCAGGCGCACATCGATGTTCCAGACCTCCGCCGTGTGCCGCGTGTCCTGGTTGATTTTGGCGAGCCTGGCCCGCACCTCTGCGGAGATTCTCGTGGCCGGCTTGAGGTCATCGAACTCAACCTCAAGCCGGTCGCGTTTGAGGCCCATACAGGCGAGCGCGGAAAGATATTCGATCGCGGCGACGCGTTCGGCCTTATTCAGCGGAACATCTTCGCGGAGGTAACCACTAATGAGCGCCCTCTGCCATGTCTCCAGTAGTGCCAGCCGCAGCTTTGAGCGATCCACGCCGCGCGTGTCCGCCACCCCGTCCTGGCCCCCCGAGCTGGGATCCAGCAGGCCCTTGACCTGCAGCTCGCGGGTGATCTGCAGGTACAGCGGCGCTTCCACCACATCGGCGGTTTCCACGATCCAGGCGAGCCTGCGCTCGTCCTCGCTTGTCCCTTCGCTTGCGATGTAGGCCAGCGCCGCCTCATAGCTCAGCGGTTCCAGCGCGAGGATCGCGGCCTCGGTGGCCCGAAGCGGATCGTGCGGACGGGAGGCGATGACAAGCGGCAGGTGCTGCTGGTGCGCCTTCCGGATGGAAGCGCGGATGATGTTATCCCGTTCCTGCTCGGCAGTGGTCCCGACGAGAGCCTCTTCCAGGCCGTCCGCGAGCACGACGATCCTTCCGTCATTGCGCAGCCGGCGCCAGATGGTCTCTCCCTCGGAGGAAGAGATCAGGCGCCGGTTCACCTCGCTCAGGAAGCGCTCCCGCGCCAGCCGCTCGAAGTCCAGCACCTCCGTGGCGTCCCGGAGCCGGACCGGCACCGGGACAGCGCGCTTGTCGGCCAGCAGTTCCGTCAGCCTGACCAGCACCGCAGTCTTTCCCGTGCCGACGCCGCCGACCAGGACATGCGGGCGCATCCGGCGCTCACGCAGATCAGCCATCACCACCTTGCACAGTTCGTCGCGCCCGACCACCTCATCGAGGATCGATCCCGCCGTCGGAACCAGCTCGCGGGATTCGGTTGTCGCCCGGACCCGGTACTGGCGCACCAACCCGAAAAACCGCCAGAGTAGGAAGAACGAGGCCAGGGCGATCAGCAAGCCTGACGTCAGGAGATTAGAAATAGCTCCGCAGGAGAAACCGAGCTGCGCGCACCTGCGGTCGGGGTCGTACGGGAAAGCCGACGGCACCCCATGCGCAATCCGATAAACCGACCAGCCAAGCAAAACCAGGAAGGCAAGCACAGCAAGGCCGGTCAGGAAGGTCGCCGCCCAGATCAGCGGCCCCGGACGCCAGGTCTGAGGCTCGTCGACTCCGCTCCGGTCGCGACGGCGGGGAGAAGGACCGCCGAACATTCGTGTCAGTCCTCGCCTAACCATCCGACCGCGTGATGGCGGTCGCTTCCTTGCACCGTTCATCATCCCCTCCCTCACCACCGCGTTGCAGATCGCACGTGCTGGGGCTCGGCTAGTTGCATCTGGCTGCAATGTGCGTGGCGGCTAGTCTCGGCCAAAGGAATAGCTCACGTTCCCCACCGGGGACGCCATACAATCGTCGTTACGCCCGTCGCCACTCCTCTTGATCGCTACCCCGCCGGACCGCGCTGGCGGCATGTCGTCACTCCAACAAATCAATCGTAACGGCCGCACTCTCCCTCCCAGGGCTGTTTTTGGATTGGCAGCCTGGCATCGTCGCAATAGCTAGGAAAGGCGATCTGAACGGTCGGCTGGTATGAGTTGCAGGACCGGAGAGACTCCCTGACCACGGGCGGCATGCCCACCCTCCAAATGCCGCAAGCCAGTGTCACTATCCAGCCTGGGCACTGAACCGCCCTGGGTCTAGTGGAGGCTCCGGAAACTCCGGGACAGTTCACTCCCGCGCACTTGGTAAATGCGTGCGGTGGCGGGGCGGGGACAACGGCGATATTCCGGCGAAGGTTCGTGATGCCGGTGGTCGCCCGGGAGCGGGCCAGCCTGTATTCGCGGGCGCAGGTGTCGGCGTGGCTGTCCGCTGCCCGGTTGGGGGAAGTGGATCATCTGGCTGCCGAGGCGACCACCCGGTAGACCCTGGTAGCAGTCCGCAGTCACGCGGCCGGCCACCTGATGCACACAGGAACTGCCGCGGGGGGCAACTGATCGGCGGTGATCAGCTGAGGGTGCTCAGATCAGGCTGGCGTTGGGAGATGCCACCAGGCTGGGCGTCAGCGTTTCTTGACAGGCCAACATATTTCATGTCAGTATTACTGACATGAAATCGCGGGGTACCTACCACTCCCCCCTGCGCGAGTCGCAGGCGGCGGCCACGCGGGAGCGGATCGTGGAGGCCTGTGTGGCGCTGATGCAGCGGGGCGCTGACCTGACCTACGCCGCTGTCGCCGCCGGCGCCGAGGTCCAAGAGCGGACGGTCTACCGGCACTTCCCCAGGAAGGAAGACCTCGAGGCCGCGCTGTGGGACTGGATCATCCAGCACCTCACCCACGCTGACTTCGCAGCCAGGGACGAGGAGCAGCTGGTCGCTGCGATGCGGGAGTCCTTCGCCGGGTTCGACGCCGGCGCGCCCCTCATCCAGGCGATGCTCCACTCACCACAGGGCCTGGATGTGCGCCGCGGCCAGCAGCCGATGCGGCGTGCCATGTTCGAGGCCTGCGTCGACAGCGCGGTCCCCGGCGCGCCGCCACAGGTTCGTGACCGCGCCGCCGCGGTACTGCAGGTCCTGTACTCGGGCGCTTCCTGGGAATTCCTGCGGAACTTCTGGGATATGGACGCCACCGAGGCCGCCGAGGCCATCGAACTCGGTATACGCAGCCTCCTCGCCGGGCTCCGCCTGCACGTTCGCCGTCAAACCACCGACCACCGCACCGCATCAGACCGTGAAAGGAGAGAGCAATGACACACAGCGCAACAACGGATCGCCGTGCAGCCAGGACCGCGGATGGGGAGGGAGAGGCCTATTGGTTCTACGGCGATAGGGCTGTCTTGCGCTCACCCGAGGGCGCGCTCCCGATTATCATCGAGCACCACGTCGGCCCAGGTGCGGCGGCGCCGCTCCATGTGCATCACGATGTCGACGACAGCTTCTATCTCCTCCGCGGGCAGCTGGCGATGCGTTGCGGTGACGACACCTTTGTCGCCAGCGCTGGCGACTACGTCTCGTTGCCCAAGGGTGTGCCGCATGCTCTGAGCAATGTGGGAGAGGAGGAGGCGGTGTTGCTGCAGACACACGATGCGGACTCCTTTCGCTCATTCATCCGCCGCGTCGGCATTCCCGGTGACCAGCCGCGGCCGGACTCCGCATCGCTTGACTATGCCGCCATGAACAAGGTCGCGGGTGAGACCGGACAGCCGGTGCTCGGCCCGCCTATGTCTGAGGAGGAGGCACGGGCGATCATCGCCTGCGGCCGGTGAGGTACTCCACGGCGGCCTCGTTCGCGCTCAGTGGCAGGCAAATGGCCTGTCAGGCCGTTCTCTTCACCCACTGTGAACTGCACCAGGGCCACGATCCTGGCCGTGTGGGGGGTACATGGGGCGTGGGGTGAGCTGACTACCTTAAAGGCGCAGGTCAGGGAGGAGCCGAGGCACGCAACTCATTCGGCTGCCTGTTCGAATTTGGTGCCCCCGGCAGGATTCGAACCTGCGCTCACGGCTCGGGATAGGGTTGCTGTGCACGCCCGTGACCAGCGGAAACGAGTTGCCGCACACCATGATCGGGGGCGTATCGGGGGCACCGCTTGGTCGAGGCCGGTCGGTTCAGGGGTGGGGGGCGGGTGCTGGTACGGCGGCGATGCCCAGGGTGGATTGAAGCGGGAGCAGCCCGGACTCGAAGGCGGCGCCGAGGAGGGGGCCGGTCAGTTCGGCGAGCCGCTGGGCGCGGCCGGCGCCCAGCGCCCGCCATGGGGCGTCGGCCAACCGGTCGGTGCGCCATTCGATCTCGTCCCGGCCCTCCCGGCCGCGCTCGGTGGCCGTGCCCTCCCCATCGATCCACCCGCGGGCCGCCAGCCGGTCCCGGGCCGCGACCATTCGGCCGCGCTCCAGCCGCGGCTGGCAAAGACCTCCTGTGGTGCGGCGCCGATGGCGGCGAACGACACCAGCGCCTCGCACGGGTCCAGCCCGGCCACCTGCAGCGCGGCGATGTGCCCGTCCCCGCGGTGCTCACGCAGCACGTTAATGGCGTGCCAAAGCACCAGGTGCGGCTCGCCGGGCCAGGGCAGGTCGGCATTAGCGGCTGCGAGCGGCCGCCCGGCGGTGCCCGCTGCCAGCGCTGCCTCGCGGGCCAGTTCCGCCGCTTCGGCCAGGCCGGGCGATCCGACCAGTGCCCGGTACATCCGGTCCACCGCACGCTCGCGCGCCGCCAGGATCTGCGGCGGCGCGGCCACCGCCCACGCGGCAGGTACGTGGGCGGCCACCATGGCCGGGCTGAAGCTGTAGCAGGCTGAGGCGGCCAGCTGCGGGCCCGCCGCGCCCAGCGGCGCCAGCCGCCACGCGAAGTAGCTCGGCCACCTGGTCTCGACCTCATACCCCAGGGCGGCCGCCTCAGCGAACACCTCCGGCGCGTATCAGAACACCGCATGCACCGGCTCCAGCTGGTGCCACATCCGCCGCGTCAGCCCGTCGTCCTCTGCTGTCATCACGTTTTCTCCTTTCACCCGGACGCCCACGGGCGTCCGTGGCGCCGTCCGCAGCCTTCCCTACCGGGCGCTGTTGGGGCTGCGCACGGGCGCTTTCATCTGGTCCCATGTCATAGGCAAGTCCGAACCCGGGATCGGGAAGAACTCGAACCGGGTCCGCCCCATCAGCGGCCGCAGCCGGCGGGTGATCGCCCGGTGCGGGTCGGATGCGGCGAAGGCGTCGAGGCTGGCCTGGTCCGCCCACATCGAGAAGGTCCAGAACGTCCTGCGGGCGAGCTCGGCATCAAGCGCGTACCCGACCAGCCCGTGGGCGCGCGCGAGCTGGCGGCGGATGGCCAGGGTGTCACGCAAGAAGCCGGGGATCGAGCGGCGGCGTCTGAGCGGCAGGCGCGAGGCCATCGCCAGGTACGTGCGGCCGGGGTCCACTGCCTGTCGCTGGGTCCAGGGCAGGGCTGGCATGGAACCTCCTCATAAGGTGTGATCTAACCATTGGAAAGATAATCTGTCCAATGGTTAGATGTCAACTAGGATGCGAGGATGCAGTCACAGCCGGCCCGCCGCTACCATCATGGGGACCTGCGGCCTGCGCTGCTGCGCGCGGCTGTGGAGGTCATCGGGCAATCCGGTCCTGCCGCCATGAGCCTGCGGGAGGTTGCCCGGCGGGCCGGGGTCAGCCACGCAGCGGCGGCGTATCACTTCGGGGACAAGGCGGGGCTGATGACGGCGGTCGCCGCACAGGGGTACCGCATGCTCACCGAGGAACTCCGCAGCGCCCGGGATACCCGCGACGGCTTCCTGGAGATGGGCGTGGCATACGTGCGGTTCGCGGTCAGCCACCGCGCCCACTTCGAGGTGATGTACCGGCCCGAGCTGTACCGCCGGGACGATGCCGAGGTCCGCGAGGCGCGGGCCGCCGCCGCGGTGCTCCTTTATGGCACCGCCAGCCCCGACGCCGGGCAGCTGGCCGCCGGGGCGGCGGCGTGGTCGCTGGTGCACGGGCTCGCCACGCTATGGCTGAACGGGAACCTCCCGCAGCAGCTCGGCAGCGACCCGGAGGAAATCACCCGCCTGGTCGCCCGCTACCTGAGCACCCCGGTAAACCCAGGTGCACCGGCTCAACGGCGACGGAATAGCTACCCACCGTGACAGCGATGGCGCTCTCACCACGACGCGCTAGCCGCCGATCTGCACGGCCGACCAGTCGTTTCTATGGCCATCCGTGCTGCGCCCCGACGGGTTGTTCTGTATGTGATCCGTCATCGCGGCCGCCACGGGGCCACGCCTGGCGAGGTGGGCCGGGAACGAGATTAGCTACCGGCCGGGGGCGGGTTTTGGTTCAGTGGCCGTGATCTTGGCTATGAGGTTGATCAGGGCGTCGAGCCTGCACGGTCGTGACCGCATCGATCCCGCGGGAGGCGGCGCTGCTGGCCCAGATGGGCCTTTAGCCCAAAGACGTGCTGGCCGCGGCCAGCACCTGGCCGCGCCGGTTCCTCGGCGCCGCGGCCAGCGCCGACATCGTCACCTACCATCACGACCCCCGCCAGAACCCGGGCCAGCTGGCCAGCCCGGCCGCCATCGTGGCCGGCGGAGTCCGGCTGCGCTAAACCGCTCCCGCCCTAGCGGGCGCCGCCCATCCGACTGACGAGCTCGTCCAGGGTCGCTCACGCGGGTCGTCATCGTCCAGGACGTGTGCCGTTCCGGCCCGCCAGCCGACACCGGATCCGGTGCGGATCTTGACCCGGACCCGCGGGTTCCCCAGAACGTTCTTGACCCAGTCGGCGCGCCGCCCGCGCTGGGCCACCAGCCAGAAGACCTCCCCGTCCAGGCCGTCACACACCGGCGTGCGCCGCGGCCGCCCGGTACGCCGCCCAGTCGTTTCCAGCAGGGCATCGCCGGGAGGCGGGATTCCCAGGTCGTGCGCGAGCATGACGACCGGGTTGATCACGTGCTTCTGCAGCAGGTAGATGACGCGATCCCTGGCGGCTGACCCGGCCATGTCAAGACCCTGTTCCCTTCCGGGCCGCCGACAACCACCGCCCGGTGACCGCTGGCCCGACCCATCACCCCTGCGGACAATCTGCGTCGGCCGGCCAAGGCGGCCCGCCACAAAGCGCCACGGGCACCGCCCGCCGACGGCGAACCGGACATCCTGCTTGCACCGCGACTCGCCGCGGCGCCATCGGCTGCCGCGTTGGCCAATCGCCGCCTCCGACCCCGATCGCCACTCGACACAATGGAGATGTCAGGCGCTGACCACAGCCAGGAAAGCGATGAGCGCTAGGGCACGACGACGAGGGGTACCGGTGAGTGGCGGGCCAGGCTGACGGCGACCGAACCGACGACACGGTGCATGACTTGGGACGAACTCCCGACCACGATCACTAGGGTGGCGTGGGGGTGGGCGGCGCGGATTTCGTTGGCTGCGGCGATCAGTTCTTCTGCGATCAGGCCCTGGCGCCGCTCGAAGCCCAGTCCACCTCGTGGCCCCGCAGCTGCTCGCTGGCCAGGGTGCGGAGCTCCTGCTCGACGTCGTCGAAGTCTGTTTCCAGTTCGGTTACAGCACCGGGCGACAGCGCGGCCATGTTGGGCATATGAGCCACATACACCACCTCAATCCGGCCCGTCCGGCCCCGCAGCAGGCTGACCGCGGCGTCGAGGGCCCGGCTGGCCGGAGGGGATCCGTCATAGCCGACGACAAGGCGCAGATCCGTCGCGGGCGGCGTGATGGTGCTCATTGGAGGGAGGGTAGCCCATGTGCCATTGCGGGGGCGTACCTGGCCTGGTCTTCCACGAGACGCCCTGCGGGGGTACCTGGCCCGCAGTCGCTGTTAGCGGACCGGCGTGGCCGCCGATCCGGGAACCGGGGTCACTACCGGCGAACAGCCGCACAGGGCCACGGGAATCGCTTCGAATGCTGGCTGCGGGGTGGGGGCGGCGGGCGGCGGGGCGGCTGCCGCCGGGGCGGCGACGGTGGCGGCGTTCCTGAGTTCGGCAAGCCGGTTCTTGGACGGCAGCAGGACGATCGTAAGGATGAAACCGAGTCCGAGCAGCGCTGCTGACACGGTGAAGGCGGTGGCGTAGCCGCGGGTGGCCGCGATCGCCGGTGCCAGCGGGCTGGTGTGGTGTGTGATCAGGTAGCTGGCCGTCGCAGTCAGCGCGATCGTGCTGAGGGCGGAGGTCCCGATCGAGCCACCGACCTGCTGCATCGTGTTGACCAGGGCGGAGGCCACGCCGGAGTCCTGGCGCGCGACGCCGAAAGTGGCGGTGTTGATGGCCGGGGCGAAGATCATGCCGAAGCCCAGGCCCAAGATGAGCAGGGCGGGCAGCACGGCACTGGCGTAGCGGGAGGTGACGGTGAGCTGGGTCAGGTACGCCATCCCGCCGGCGCCCAGCAGCATGCCGGCCGCGATCAGGACGCGCGGCCCCAGCCGGGGCAGGCCCACGATGCTGGACAGGTTGGAGCTGATCAGGATGCAGGCGATCATCGGCAGAAACAGCAGGCCGGTGGTCAGCGGGCTGTCTCCCTTGATCACCTGCAGGTAGTAGGTGAGGAACAGGAAGGTGCCGAAGATCGCGATTCCCGATATGCCCACGGCCACGTAGGCGCCGCCGCGGGTGCGGTCCAGGATGACCCGTATAGGCAGCAGCGGGTGACTGACTTGCTGCTCGGCGATAACGAACCCGGCAAGCAGCACCATGCCCCCCACCAGGGAGCCGATGGTCAGCGCGGCCGTCCACCCGGCGGTCTCGGCGTGGGAGAAGCCGAAGACGATGAGGAACAGCCCGGCACAGGCCAGCACGGCACCGGGCCAGTCCATCGGCGGCCTGACGGCCGGGCGGCTGCTGCGGATCCAGGCCAGGGCGCCGGCCACCGCGATCGCGGCGAACACCAGATTGACATACAAGCACCAGCGCCACGACAAATACTGGGTGAGCACCCCGCCCAGGATCAGGCCCACAGCGCCGCCGCCCGCGGCGACCGAGCCGAAAACACCAAAGGCCCGCCCCCGCTCCCGCGGCTCCCGGAACGTGCTGACCAGCGTGCCCAGAGCAGACGGCGCGAGAACGGCGCCGAACGCGCCCTGCAGCGCCCGGGCCGCTACCAGCATCAGGAACGAGACCGCGGCGCCGCCGATGGCCGAGGCAATGGCGAATCCGATCAAGCCGGTGATGAAGACCCACTTGCGGCTGAACATGTCGCCGATCCGGCCGCCCACCAGCAGCAAGCTGCCGAAGGCCAGGGCATAGGCCGTCACCACCCACTGCCGGTCGCCGTTCGGGAATCCCAGGGCACGCTGCGCCGACGGCAGCGCGATGTTCACGATCGTGGAATCCAGGACCACCATCAGCTGAGCGATGGCGACCACGACCAGGATCAGCCAGCGTCGGTCACCGGGCGCAGCCAGGCGGCCTTCCATGGCAGAAGACGGGGCAGAAGACATGCGGGGCTTATACCCCTCGGATGGCGGGTGGCGACTTCAGGCCGCGCGGTCGGAGCGATCTTTCGCGCTATTCAGCTGAGCCGCTCAGATCCGGCGATCCCGCCGCGCGCCGAGCGAGACCCAATCACGCTCAGTGATTTGGAGCTGGTCCGGCCCCGCGCATTTGACCGCCTTATGATCGGCTGCCCATTCGGTCGCCGGGGCAGTTGGCGTGGTACCGAAAGATCGTTATGGAGGAGAGTTATCAGCGGGCGGTCAGCAAGCGATGATGACGGCCCGGTTTGCGGCTGCGGCCGCTAGTGGGGTCAGGTCGTCTGGATCGCTGGTCAGTATGCGGTCGCCTGGGTTGGCGAGCAGTACGACGGTGGCATCGACCGGGTCAGCGGTGCCGGTTACGTCTAGCAGGACGCCGGCCTGGCGGCCGTCCCGCTGATCGACGGCGCGGACATCGACCGCGCGCAGCAACCTCGCCAAGTTGACCTGCCGGCCCTGGGGGTCACGCCAGACTTGCGCGATCACCATCGAATTGCTGCGCAACTCCACGCCATGCTGCTGGGCAACGCGCAACCGGGCCATCATCGCCCGGTCATCGTGGTCCACGGCCACCAGGGCCCCCGCGTCCAGCACCAGAGCACTCACGCGGCCGTATCTTTTGCGGTGGCCAGGCCAAGTTCCCGTTCTGCCCGGGCGATCTCCTCGGCCGTCAGCACGCCGTGCCCGGCTTCCCACCCCGCCAGGAACTCTGCCAGCGCTTCCGCGCGCAGCTTGCCCGCAGCCGCCTCGGCCAGCCACGACGACAGGGGCTTACCTGCCTGGGCGGCCGCCGATCGCACAGCGTCGCCGAGTTCGGGATCGAACGAGACGCTCATCTTGTCGACCTTCACAGGCTCATCCTACCCTGGTAGTTCGTACCGCGGTAGTAACATCCGGTGGCCGCGAGCCGCGCGTGCTTTGGGCAGCTGGCTGCTCCGGTCCCGTCGCGGCCTGACCTATGCGTGCGTTAAGCCTGCGCTGGTGCAGGCCGCTAGGGTTGCGGTCGTGCCGCCGGAAGATCTGCCTGTCGCGGAGTTCGCCTTCCCTGGACCGTTGCGCGATCAGCTCGTGGCCGCGATCCTCGCGGGCACCAAGACAACCACGACCGGGCTGGTCGCAGACTACGAGCATGAAGGCGAGCCGCTGCCCAGGCCTGGGCTGCGGCAGGCAGTGGCCGATTCGGCTGGTCACCGGGTTGCGGTGATTGAGACGACCGCGGTGCGGGTGATCCGGCTTGGTGATGTGGACCTGGCGCACGCCGTGGGCGAAGGTGAGGGTTACATCTCGGTTGCCGAATGGCGGGCTGGGCACGAGCAGTTCTGGCACTCGCAGGAAATGCGCGACGCCCTAGGTGATCCTGAATTCACAGTCGACGACGGCACCCTCGTGGTAGCCCAGACGTTCCGGCTAGCCGAGAAGGACGACGAGGCATGACTGGCGGGCGTCTGGTCGGCGCGCCGGGGAACCTACCGGGTCCTGTACCGCATCCGCGACGACGCCCGCGAAGTCATCGCCCTGCGGGTCGAGCACAGACGCGACGCCTACCGGCCCTTGTGAACTGACATAGGCCACGATTTGGCCTTGATCTGTTCTTCAACGCGCTGACCTGCGGGTTGGCTGTTCGCGCTCGCCGAAGTTGCGCACTAACCCAGTCGGCAGGCCAGGCGTCTTCACATCCCATGAGGATGACGCAAAGAGCTCCGACGGATGGCCACGTGCTGGTCACGACCGCGGCGTATGCTCCGCGCCATGACTGTTGAGGTGACCGTGAAGACCGTCGAGCCGACGCCGACAGCGGTGGTAGCGGCGGCGGCGACGTGGGCGGAGTTCCCGAAGATGTGGGGGCCGATGCTGGACAAGGTATGGAGCTTTCTTCGGGGCGAGGCTCCGGAGGGGCTCTACAAGCAGGGCCACAACATCATGCTCTACAAGGACGATGTCCCCCACGTTGAAGTCGGCGTTCAGGTAAGCCGCTCATTCGAGCCGGTCGGTCATGTTGTCGTGTCAGCGCTTCCGGGCGGGCTCGTCGCCACCGCAACCCACACCGGCCCGATCGCCAAGATCGGCGACACTCACCGGGCGGTGTGCGAGTGGAGCAAGGCGAACGGGTACCGGCTGGTCGGCCCTCGCTGGGAGATCTACGGCGATCCCGACCCGTCGACCGGCGACTTCGATGTAGACGTGTTCTGGTCGCTGGTGGCGCCGTAATCCCGGACAAGCCACTGCCGTGACCGCGCTACCCGGCGACCTGCGCGATGCCCTCGACTGCATGCACAGCCGTTCAGGTGCGCACTAACTTGGCCCAACTCGGGCCTTGCGGGTCGAGCACAGACGCGACGCCTACCGGCCCTTGTGACCGGCAGGGATGCCCGAAGGCCCATTCATCCGCTTCTGCCGGCTGGCCGGGCTGCACCGGCGGCTCAGCGCCACGCCGATGGTCAGCTACTGGAGCCCGGCGCGGACGGAGGTGATGCGCTGCGTGTTGAAGCCGAGCCAGTGCATCCGGCCCACGTAGCGCGCGTGCTCGACCTTGAGACAGCGGTCCATGATCACCGTAACGCCGCCCTCCTCCGCGATCCGCGCGGCCTCTTCGTTGATCACGCCGAACTGGCACCAGAGGGCGCCGGCGTGGATCGCCACGGCCTCCCGCGCGATCCCCGGCAGCGCATCGGGCGTGCGGAAAACGTTCACGACGTCCACCGGCACCGGCACGTCCAGCAGGCTCGCGTAGCACGTCTCCCCGAGGATCTCGCTCTCGCGGGGATTCACCGGGATCACCTGGTAGCCGTGCCGCTTGAGGTAGTAGCCGACGAAGTAGCTGGCCCGCAGCTCGTTGTTCGACAGGCCCACGATCGCGATCGTCCTGGCTGTGTGGAGCACGCGCTGGATCGTCAGCGGGTCCTGGTACCGCGCGAGCTCCAGATCGGTCATGAGGTCGCCACCTTCTTTCCCGCCGTCGCGGCGACGAGCGCGAAACCCTGCTGCAGATCCCAGATCAGGTCCTGGACGGACTCGGTGCCGACCGACAGCCGCACCGTCCCGGGCCCGACGCCGGCCGCCCGCAGTTCGTCGTCGCCGAGCTGCCGGTGGGTGGTGCTGGCCGGGTGGATGATCAGGCTCTTGGCGTCGCCGACGTTGGCCAGGTGGGACCAGAGCGTCACGCCGCCGATGAGGCCCAGGCCGCCGGCCCGGCCGCCGGCGCAGTCGAAGGAGAACACCGCGCCGGCCCCGCGCGGCAGGTACTTCTCCACGAGCGGCCGGTACTTGCTCGCCGGCAGGCCCGGGTAGGTCACGTTCGACGCCAGCTCGTGGGACTGGAGGAACTCCGCGACCGCCCGCGCGTTGTCGACGTGGCGTTCCATCCGCAGCGACAGCGTCTCCAGGCCCTGCAGGAACAGGAAGGCGTTGAACGGCGAGAGCGCCGCGCCCAGGTCGCGCAGGGTCTCGGCGCGGAGCTTCATCAGGTACCCGTACGTCCCGAACGTCTCGTGGAACTGCAGGCCGTGGTAAGCCGGCGACGGATCCGCCACCACGGGAAACCGCCCGTTGGACCAGTTGAACGTGCCAGCCTCGACGACGACGCCGCCGAT
>DATDGI010000035.1:0-8242 GCA_036522155.1 Streptosporangiaceae bacterium | reverse complement strand
GGTTCAGCGGCCGCGTCCAGGTTCGCCGGCCCGGGGCGCTGGCGGCCGGGGCGGCACCGGGATCCGCGGGCGGCCGGGTCCGGAACCGGTCCACGAAGTCGCGGATCGCGTGATTGACGATAACCGGCTCGCGGGCGTGGGCCAGATGCCCGGCGCCTTCCAGCAGCAGCAGGTCGCCGCCGGTCAGCTCGGCCAGCCGTTCCCCCCGCGAGGGCGGCTGGCAGCGGTCCTCCCGCCCGTGGATGGCCAGCACCGGGCAGCGGACCTGGGCCAGTACCGCCTCGGTCTCCTCCCGCGACGAGCTCACGATCGCGCCGTCGTCGTGCAGCAGCATGGTTTCCGCGCCGATGTCCATGGCCCAGCCCACACAGTCCTCGTGCACCTTGGTCGAGTGCGGCTCGGGCAGCAGTTCGCCGAAGAAGAACTCGGCGTACCCGCGCCAGTCCCGCAGCCAGTAGTGCCGGTTGCACTTGGCCCAGCCTTCTTCGGTGTCGAGCACCTCGTCGAAGCCGTACTGGAGCCGGTAGGGGAACGGCGGGGTGAGATACGGCAGCCAGCTCGCGATCGCCACCACGCCCAGCACCCGGTCCGGGTGGTGCACCGCGGTCAGCACCGCGCGCCAGCTGCTGGTGCACATGCCGACCAGCACCGCCCGGTCAATCCCGGCCGCGTCCATCACCGCGATCGTGTCGGCCACGAACTCCATGTCCGCGTAGGCCCCGGTCGTCTGCGGCCGGTCGGACCGGCCGTTGCCACGCGGGTCGATGGTGATCACCCTCGACCGCCGGGCCAGGTAGGGCACCTGCGCCTTGTACGCCCGGGACTGCACGATCGCGTCGATGGGCACGAACACGACCGGCGGGTCGCCCGCGCCGAACACCTCGTAGCCGATCTTGACGCCGTCGCGCTCGATGAAGGCCTCGACATCTGGATTCAGCGCCCGCATGACCCGCCTCCTACCTGCCCGGGCCCGGTGCCGGCATTAGCCCCGGGCCCCCGTTAGGCATCCACGGTCGCAGTACCCGTTGCAGCCGGGTTGCAATGCCAGTGCAACCACCCGGCGCAGCCTGGCAGGCAGCCAACGGCATACGAGCACGGGAGGCTCATCATGGCTATCGACATGGACAAACTGCACGAGGTCCTGGGCCGGTTCGTCACCGACCTGGGTGCGACCGCGGCGGCGGGCAACGTGGTCATCGGGCACCACCTGGGCCTGTACAAGGCGCTGGCGGAAGGCCCGGCGACCGCCGACGAACTGGCCGCGCGGACCCAGACCAGCCCACGCTACGTTGACGAATGGCTGCGCGGGCAGGCGGCTGGCGGCTACGTCGGTTACGACGCCGCGGCCGACCGCTACTCGATGACCGAGGAGCAGGCGTTCGTGCTGGCCAACCCGGACGGCGCCGTCTACGCACCCGGCGCGTTCGTGCTCGCCCTCGGCACCCTGCGGGCCGTGCCGCAGATCACCGAGGCATTCCGGACCGGCGCCGGCTACGGCTGGCATCAGCACGATGAGGATGTCTTCACCGGCTGCGAGCAGTTCTTCCGGCCCGGCTACATCGCCAACCTGGTCCCGGAGTGGATCCCGGCGCTGGACGGCGTGGCCGACAAGCTGCGGGCCGGAGCCAAGGTCGCCGACATCGGCTGCGGGCTCGGCGCGTCCACCATCCTGCTCGCCCAGGAGTACCCGAACTCCACCTTCACCGGCTCGGACTACCACGGTCACTCGATCGAGCTGGCGCGCAAGCGGGCCGGCGACGTGGGGGTGGCCGACCGGGTCAGCTTCGAGGTCGCGTCGGCCTCGTCGTTCAGCGGCTCCGGCTATGACCTGGCCGCGACCTTCGACTGCCTGCACGACATGGGCGACCCGCTGACGGCGGCCAAGCACGTCCGGCAGGCGCTGAAGCCGGACGGCACCTGGCTGGTGGTCGAGCCGTACGCGGGCGACGACACGGCCAGCAACCTGAACCCGGTCGGGCGCGTGTACTACAGCTTCTCCTCGATGCTGTGCGTGCCGAACGCGCTCTCCCAGCCGGGCGGCTACTCGCTCGGCGCCCAGGCGGGCGAGGCCGCCATCCGGCAGGTGACGACCGACGCCGGGTTCACCCGGTTCCGCCGCGCCGCCGAGACCCCGTTCAACATCGTCTACGAGGTCCGGCCGTAACTCGCACCCGCCCGGCCTGGCGCAGGAAAGCACCGCCATTCTGCGGCCACACCTGACTGCGCCAGGCCGGGCCGGCTCACCCGCCATACCGGCCATCAAGCAATGACGGCCGGCCAGGGGATCTGGGATCATGCCTGGGTGGCGACCGGTGGGGGGACGCAGGAAAAGGGGCCCGGGCCACCCCTGGATCCCGCCTGGCAGCCAGGCCAGGAACGGTGGCCGGCCGAACTGGACATGTGCGCGGCGGCGCAGGCCGGCCAGCTGCTGGAACTTACCACCGGATTGCCCGACCTCGGCCACGGGCCGGCCGGGCTTTCCGCCATGCAGGCCTGGGGGCCGGCCCAGACGATCCGCGCCGCGGTGCTGAAGCATCTGCTCACCGGCGGGGAATGGCAGGCCCATTCGCGCGGGGTCCGGCTGCGCGGGGCCACCATCATCGGGCAGCTCGACCTGGAGGCCTCAGCGCTCGGCTGCCCGCTGCGGCTGGAGAACTGCTACCTGCCCGACCCCCACCCGGCCAGCTTCACCCGGGCCAGCGTGTCCTGGCTGACCCTGGCCGACTGCCGGGTGGCGGGCGGGCTGACCGGCGACCGGCTGGCCGTCACCCGGGATCTCGACCTGAGCGGCTGCGTCTTCGACGGCCCGGTGGTGCTGACCGCGGCCGACATCGGCGGCAACCTCGACTGCACCGCCGCCCACCTGAACGGCACCGACCACGAGGGATGCTCGCTCAGCGCGGAGGGAATCAAGGTCGGCGGCCGGCTCCGGCTCAACGCCGGTTTCACCGCCGCCTCCACCATCGGGCTGCGCGGCGCCATCATCGCCGCCAACCTCAACTGCCGCGAAGCCCAGCTCAACGGCCTTGGCAACGCCCTGTACGCGGACGCGATCAAGGTCGGCGGGGACGCGTTCCTGGAACGGATGGTCACCAGCCGCGGCGCCCTCGACCTGCGGGGCGGGGACATCCACGGCAATCTCGAACTCACCGGTGCTCACCTGAACGGGGCCAACGCCGGCCACCAGTCCCTGTACGCGGACGGCACCAAGATCGGCGGCCGGCTACGGCTCAACGCGGGCTTCATTTCGGCGCACACCATCTGGCTCCGCGGCGCCAGCATCACCGCCAACCTCAACTGCCGGCTAGCCCAGCTCAGCGGCCAGGAGAACGCCCTGTACGCGGACGCGGCCAGGATCGGCGGCGACGCGTTCCTCGACAACCTGGTGGTCCACAGCGGCGCCATCAACCTGCTCGACACCCACGTCGGCGGCGTCTTGGGGTTCACCGGCACCCAGCTGAACGGCGTGGATAGCCAGGGGAACTCGCTGTTCGCGGACGGGATCATCGTCGGCGGCGACGCCCGGCTGAACCAGGGCTTCACCACCAAGGGCGCCGTCTACCTGCTTGACGCGGACATCGCCGGCACCCTCAACTGCCGCAGCGCCCGGCTGGGCGGGGCCAACCAGGACGGCAACGCGCTGTTCGCGGAACGGATGAAGGTGGGCAGCGAGGTCTTCCTCGACAGCGCGCCCGGCATGCCGGGGTTCACCGCGCTGGGCACCGTGTGGCTGTCGTTCGCCCGGATCACCGGCCAGCTCGCCTGCCGGGGTGCCCGGCTGGTCCCGCCCAAGGGGCGGAACGCGCTGCACGCCGAGCGGCTGAAGGTCGGCGGCGACGTGTACCTGGACACATACTCCGAGGGAGGCAGGTTCCTCGCTTCGGGCGCGATCCTGCTCACCAACGCCGACATCGCCGGCAACGTGAGCTGCGCCGGCGCCTGGCTGACCATCCCCGATGACACCGCGATCTCGCTGACGGCCGAAGGCCTGCGGGTCGGCGGCAACCTGCTGCTGAACGAGCGGTTCACCGCCGCCGGGGCGATGTACCTGCCCGACGCGCGGATCGGTGGCTCGCTCAACTGCTGCGGCGCCCAGTTGCTCGGCGCGAACCTGGCCGGCGACGCGCTCGACGCCCAGCGCGCCACCGTCGTCGGTGAGGCGCTGCTGTGCGACGGGTTCCGCGCGAACGGGACCATCTGGCTGGCCGACGCGGACATCGGCATCAACCTCAACTGCATCGGCGCCCGGCTGGACGGCCGCAACGATGACGGCGACGCGTTCTATGGCGGCGGGATGAAGGTTGGCGGCGCCCTGCGGCTGGACGGCGCCGTCGCGGCCGGGGCCGTGGATCTGACCGGTGCCAGCATCACCGCCAACCTCAACTGCATCGGCGCCCGGCTGCGGGGCGCCAACAGCGAGGGCGCGCTGGTCGCCGACAAGGCCACCGTCGGCGGCCACGTTCTGCTGCGCGATGGCTTCACCGCGGATGGCGCGATTTACCTGCTCGATGCCAGCGTCGCTGGCATGCTCAACTGCCGCGGCGCCCAGCTGAACGGCCGCAACAGCAACGGCGACGCGTTCTACGCGGAGCGGGTCAAGGTCGGCGGCAACGTGTTCATGGAAACGCTGGTCGCCGCGGCGGGCACGGTCAACTTCCTGGGCGCTGACATCACGGGCAGCCTCAAGTGCAGCGGTGCCCAGCTCCGGGCGGGCGGCTGTGCGCTCTACGCGGAACGGATGAAGGTCGGCTCCGACGTCATCCTGGACGGGCTGGCCGGGCCGGTGCAGACGCAGCCGCTCACCGCCGCGGGCAGCATCCGGCTGGCCGGGGCGCGCATTTCCGGCAAGCTGCGCTGGGCCCCGGCCGCGCCGGTGGACCACGACGTCGACCTGGCCGACGCGAACGTGGGCCAGCTCGAAGATGACTGGCATCAAGCCCACGGCTGCTGGCCCACCGGCGGGCGGCTTCACCTGGAGGGGTTCAGCTACGGCAATCTCAGCGGCGACCACCCGGCCAGCGTGGGCCAGCGGCTGGAGTGGCTCCGCAGCCAGTGGCCGCAGCATGGCCGGCCCGAGCCCGCCTGGACCGGCACCATGACCCCGCCCCGCGAGATCCCGCTGGCGGCCGGCCTCGCGCCCCGGTTCGCCACCCAGCCCTACGAGCAGCTCGCGCACGTCTACCAGCAGATCGGGCAGGACACCGAGGCCCGGGCGATCGCCGTCGCCCGCCGCCGGGACCTGCGCCGGTACGGGAACCTGAGCTGGTACCGGCGCACCCTCAACTGGCTGCTGGACTGGACCATCCAGTACGGCTACCAGACCTGGCGGGCCGTGCTGCTGCTGGCCGCCGTCTACCTCATCTCGGTGGCGGTGTTCGTGGCCGCGCAGCACCACCCGGGGCTGATCATGCCGGTGATGGACACCTCCCACCTCCGGCCCGCGCCGACCGCCCTGGACTGCACGAGCACCTACCCGTGCTTCTACCCGGCCGGTTACGCCATCGACACGGTCATCCCGATCATCAACGTCCACCAGTCCAGTTACTGGGCGCCGAACGGCGGTGCCCGCCTCGGCACGCCCCTGGTCGTGTTCACCTGGGTGGGAACCCTCCTGGGCTGGGCCCTGGCCACCCTCGCGGTGGCCGGCTACACCGGCCTGGTCCGCAGCTCCGACGCGATATGAAGATCACCGATGGGCGGCTCCGGCTGGCCGCCAGCGACGTGGCCAACTTCCTCGCCTGCCCGCATCTGACCAGGCTGGATCTGCTGCGGGCGCACGGCGGGCTGAGGCCGCCGCAGGCCTACGACATCGGGTTCCAGGAACTGATCAGCCGGGGCGAGGCGCACGAGCAGGACGTGCTCGGCCGGTTCCGCGCCGCCGGGCACGAGATCGTGACGATCGGCGACGGCCCGGACGCCGAGACGGCGAAGGCCACGGCCCGGGCGATGGGCCGCGGCGCCGACATCATCTACCAGGGCGTGCTGCTCGCCGGGCCAGGAGCCGGCGATCCGGCCCTGCTCGGCCGGCCCGACTTCCTGATCCGGGCCGGCCTGCTGGCAGATCCAGACGGCCCAGCCGCAGGCGGACCGCCCGGCGGGCTCCCGGCGGCGCCA
The DNA here is from genome assembly GCA_036522155.1 of Streptosporangiaceae bacterium. Taxonomy (GTDB): domain Bacteria; phylum Actinomycetota; class Actinomycetes; order Streptosporangiales; family Streptosporangiaceae; genus UBA9676. The sequence goes on along the minus strand of DATDGI010000035.1, from coordinate 2,128 downwards.
GCCACGGCCGTTCCCCGGCCGGCCACGGCGGGCCCCCGCTACGAGGTCGTGGACGCCAAGCTCGCCCGGTCGGCCAAGGCCCGCGCCGTGGTGCAGACCGCCTTCTACTCGCACCTGCTGGCCGCAGCCCAGGGCGCGGCGCCGCGGTGGATGCACCTGGCGCTCGGCAACGGCGAGTTCGCCCGGTTCAAGGTGGCCGGCTACGCCGCCTACGAGCGGCAGATCCGCCGGGTGCTCACCGCCGTGGTGGCGGCCGGCCCCGGCCAGAACCCGCCGGATGACCCCTACCCCGAACCGGTGGAGCACTGCGCGATCTGCCGGTGGAGCGAGTTCTGCGCCGGGCGGCGCAGGCGCGACGACGATCTTTCGCTGATCGCGGGGATGCCGAAGGGGCAGCGCCGGGCCCTGAAGGCGGCCGGGATCACCACCCGGCGCGGCTTCGCCGGCCTCGGCCCGCTGCCCGATCTGGCCCGGGCCGGCCGGGCCTCGCTCCAGCGCGCGCAGCAGCAGGCCCGGCTCCAGGTGGCCAGCGAGGACGACGGCCAGATCCGCTACGAGCTCCTGGATCCGGAACGCGACGCGCGGGGAGCCCTCCTGGCCAACCGGGGCCTGCTGGCGCTGCCGGAAGCCAGCCCGGGCGACCTGTTCTTCGATATCGAGGGGGCGCGGTACTACTCCGAGGACGGCAGCGAGTTTGGGCTGCAGTACCTGTTCGGCATCGTGGACTCGGCCGACCGGGACGGGCACGGGACGCCGCGGTACCACCAGATCTGGGCGTTCGACCGGCCCGGCGAGAAACAGGCGTTCGAGGACCTGGTCGACTTCATCACCGCCCGCCGCCGGCGCCACCCCGGCCTGCACGTCTACCACTACAACCACTACGAGCCGACGTCGCTGGACCACCTGACCGAGCTGCACGAGACCAGGCAGGAGGCGGTCGGGCGGCTGATGGGCCGGTTCGCCACCCGCGAGGACGAGGTGGACGACCTGTTCCGGCTGGGCGTGTTCGTGGACCTGTACCGGGTGGTGCGGCAGGGGCTGCGGGCCGGGGTGGAGAGTTACTCGATCAAGCGGCTGGAGCCGCTGTGCGGTTACGGACGGCAGGTGGATCTGCGGGCGGCCACGCTCAGCCTGATCGAGTTCGAGGCCGGGCTGGAGGATGGGACCGCCCGGGCCGACCTTGGCCGCCAGCGGGTCGTGGCCGGGTACAACGAGGACGACTGCCGGGCCACACTGGCGCTGCGGGACTGGCTGGAGGAGCGGCGGCACGACCTGGCCGGCCTGCTGGGTGAGGAACTGCCGCGCCCGGTGGCGGCGGCCGAGCCGGCCGCCCGCGAGGATCCCGAGGTCACCCGGATCCGGTCGGCGCTGCTGGCCGGCCTGCCCGCCGACCCGGCGGCGCGGACCGCGGGCCAGCGGGCGCAGGCGCTGCTCGCCGACCTGCTGGACTGGCACCGGCGGGAGGCCAAGCCGGTCTGGTGGCGCTATTTCTACCTGCGCACGCTGAGCAGCGACGAGCTGACCGGCGAGCCGGACGCGATCGGCGGGCTGACCGGCGGTGAGGTCATCGGCCACGTCAAGCGGTCGCAGGTACACCGGTTCCGCTTCCCGCCGCAGGAGCACCGGCTGGGCGAGGGCGACAGCGTGTTCGATCCGGTCACCGGCAAGGCCTGGGCCATCCACGCCCTGGACGAACTGCGTGGCCAGCTCGACCTGCGCTGCGGCCGGGACTACGCCGGGCCGCTGCCGTCCGCACTCGTCGCCGGCGGCCCGGTTGACACCCGGGTGCTGGCGGCCCGGCTCCGCGACCTGGGCGCGCGGGTCGCGGGCGGGGGCCTGACCGTCGCCGGCGCGGCGACCGCCCTGCTGCTCGGGCTCCGCCCGGACGGCGACGGCAGCGTGGCCGGGCCGCTCCGTGGCCCGGATGAACCGGCACCGGCCGCGGCGGCCCGGCTTGTCACCGGGCTCCGCGACTCCTACCTGCCGATCCAGGGACCGCCCGGGACCGGCAAGACGCACAACGCGGCCGGTCAGATCCTGGGCCTGCTTGCCCGGGGCCGCACCGTCGGCATCACCGGACCGTCCCACGCGGTCATCAGCCACCTCATCGGGCAGGTGCTGGCGCAGG
>DATDGI010000034.1:0-1947 GCA_036522155.1 Streptosporangiaceae bacterium | reverse complement strand
GGCAGGCCAGCTGGGAGCCGTCACCGACACGCCGGGCATGCCGGGGGCGCCTGCTGATCACTTACGCAGCCCAGTGCTGAGCAGCGCGCTGGCGCCGGCTTTGAGCAGGGGCGAGTCGCGGATCCCGCGCCGCAACGGCGGGTACACGAACGGCAGGACAATCCCGGCCAGCAACGTGGCACCCGGCGGCGAGCGCATCCCAGCTGCAGGGGGGCGCCGGGAACGGGGCGAAGGTGTTCTTGACGACATAGCCGAGGACCGCCAGGCCGATCACGAGAAGCACGGTCTTAACCGGGGACATGCGCCGCCGGATGGTGAAGATGATGGCCGCGATGACAACCAGGATGTAGGCCGCGATGATCAAGTCCGACCCGTAGGTCAGGCTGATCGCGACTGCGCGGGTCGCCAGCGGCTCGGTGATGACCAGCAGCAGCGTGAGCAGGCTGCCCGCGCCTACCCAGATCAAGGCGCCGGCCGGGGGGCCGGTGGCGCGGCTGGTGCGGCGCAGCATGGCCGGCCCCGTGTCCGGCCCGAGCGCGAACAGGATGCGGGAGGCGCCGACGGCACAGGCGAGCGCGGCGCCCAGCGCGCCGACCACCCCGCCGAAGTTGATCAGGTCACTATGCACTTCTGCGCCAGGTCCTCGGCGGCACTTTTGCTACTCGGCCTGGAGATCTTGGTAGCGGCGGATCTGGTCAGAACAATCGCCGTCGCGCCCACCCTGGACAACGTGCTGCCCCTTGGACTCATAGTCCTGATCAGGACCTTCCTGAGCTTCTCAATCGAGACCGAAATTACGGGCACGCTGCCGTGGCGGCGGGCTTTGACGAGCGGGGCCAGCACGATTCGCCAGGCATCGGCAAACTTGCCGCAACCCAAGCGCCCTGACCGGCCAGAGGCCGGCCGCCGAGGTTGACCGGCGCGCCTGTATGGCGGGTGACCAGCAGTATGCGGGCGCGGGCCGCAGCCGGCAGCTCGCACCATTGCAGCAGGCAATCGGCGAACACCGCGGCGCCTTCGGGGTCATCGGCCACCCCGGTGACCGCCGAGCCGGCCAGCACCAGGTAGCCGCCGCCGGTGGGCGCGACGTAGCCGGCGAAGTCCGCCATGACGCCGGACATGTCCTTGAGCTGGTCCCATCGGGAAACTTGAACCACCAGCGGATCAGCGGGGCCGGGACTGACGCCCGTTTCACCCAATCGGGGCGATGGAACCTGCAGCGGCGCCAGATGCAATGGTATTGACGGTGAACGAGGCATTCATATGGGGCAGTCAACGAGAATTCAGGAGATGCTGCGCAGGCTGGCGATGATCGACGGAGACCTCGTGGAAGATCAGGCGGGGCTGGCGCTCGGCCTGGCTGAAGGATCGTCCCTGGACCCGAAGACCGCGGCGCTGCTCCTGGTAGGGGCAGCGGCCGCGATCGGGGCGGCGCCGCTGACCCTCGGGTGGAGCGCTGCGCGGGCGCGGGCGGCCGGGGCGGGCGAGGATGAGATCGCCGACGTGCTGCTGGCTATCGCACCGGTGACTGGGCTGGGCCGGATCGTCAGCGCCGCCCCCGAGGTGGCGCTCGCGCTCGGCTACGATACCGAGGCCGCACTGGAAGAATCCGGCGATCAATGACGTCCCTCAGGGCTGATAGCGATTGATCCGGGGACATCCGCTCGTGTCACGGCCGCCGGGGAGGTGGTGCCAGCTTGTCTCCGCCCCCGATGGGGTGCCGTCGATCCAAGATCGTCCTATCTGGGTGATGTCCCTGTGCCATGGACGCGGCACGATGGCGGCATCAAGGCGGGAAGGAAGGGGTGCCCAGATGCCGAAGTGGAACTTCGTGGCCATGGGCGAGGTCGGGCTGACTGGCTGGAGAAGGCAGGCCGCCCAGCCAGCTGCCCGTTTGATCGCCCGCAGGACCGGGCGGCCGGAATCACAGATTCTCGCGCTGCTCGG
>DATDGI010000033.1:0-41159 GCA_036522155.1 Streptosporangiaceae bacterium | reverse complement strand
CTGACCGGTCCGCTCCGGGATCGCAACCGCGAACGAGCGGATCTGGCGGCTGTCTGGGCTGCCGCGTTCGCGCCGCTGGACGCCGCCGTGGACGGCCGTGATGAGCTGGCGCCGTGGCGGGCGTGGCTCGACGCGACCGGTGTAGTGCGACGTCTCGCCCCCGAGCCTGATCAGGCGCGGCTGCTCCTCGCGCAGGTCGCCGCGGTTCTGCGGCGGCTGCCCTCGCGCGGCGTCCCGCTCGGTCGGCTCGCCGCCGAATGCTGCGGCGATGCGCACGCCCTGGACGACGGACGCCCGGTCGGCACGCTGGTTCTGTCGGCGGTCCGTGCGCTGGCCGGCATGCCGTTCGCGGCGGAGGGAACCGTCGGCTCCCGTCGCGCCGCGTGGGCCGCCGCCGGAGTTCACCTCGACGAGCTCTCGTCGCTGGTGCTCTGCCTCGGCCTCCCCGGCGATACGCATACGGCCCTGGGAAGGACGCTGGCGGCATGCCGGGAAGCAGGACAGCCGGCGGTGCTCACGCTGCGCCAGCTCCGCTGCCATGACGAGCCGTTGCAGTCCGGTCTGGTGCGGATATGCGAGAACCCGGTGGTGGTCGCGGCCGCTGCCGACCAGTTGGGCGCCCGGTGCCAGCCGCTGGTTTGCGTCGGCGGCCAGCCGTCCGCCGCCGGGTGGCGGCTGCTGGAACTGCTTGCGGTCGGCGGCGCGGACTTTGGTTACCACGGCGATTTCGACTGGGGCGGCGTCCGGATCGCCCGTGCCGTGCGTCACCGGGTGACCTGGTGGCCATGGCTGTATGACCACCTGGCCTACCAAGCTGCGGTCTCGGCAGCGCATCCGCTCGCGCCGCTCGCCAGGCTCACCGGCGAACCGGCCCCGACACCGTGGGACCCGGAACTCGCTACCGTCATGCGGCACCGCAACCTCCGCATCGAGGAGGAACTCACCCTCGACGCCCTGCTCCAGGGCCTCAGTCCATAGCGACCAAGGATCGCCAGCCTGGGCACCGGCTCAGCCATGACCGGCGTCCTCGGGTGCGTCTTCTTCGTCAACGAGGGATCGGTTCAGAACCTGGATGGCGTGTTCGAGGTCGGGGAGGTCTTCGTCGACGGTGGCCTGCAAGATCGCGTGTGCGGTGTCGAAGTACCTGTGGGCGAGGTGGTCGCGCATGCGGGCGATCTTCCGCCAGGGGATGGATGGCTGGGTGGCGAGCAGATCGTCCGGAAGGGCTTTGACGGCCTCCCCGATCTCTAGAAGACGGATCCGGACGGCGTCGAAGATCAGCCCGTCGGACAGGTCGCCGCGCTGCACGTGGGAGCGGATCGCATCGATGGCGGCCTGGATATCGGCCAGCCGTTGGCGTTCCCGGTAGCTCACAGCGCGACCAGATCACGCTCGACGCGCTTCCGCACGCCCGGTTTGAGGTCAGTGGCCGGGATCAGGTCGACGCGGGTGGTGAGGATGGCTTCCAGGTCAGCCTCGAGGCGGCCCAGCCCGAACAGGCTCAGGCCGGGCGGCAGGTCTGCGAGCAGGTCCACATCGCTGTCGGGGCGATCCTCGCCGCGGGCGACGCTGCCGAACACCCGCAGGTTCTGGACGCCATGCGCTGCCGCGGCGGCAATGAGGTCACGCCGGCGACGGCGCACGCGGCGGCCCACTGGGCCCGACAGTTGGCGCAGGCGGCCTGGCTGTCGGCGCAAGCCTAGGGATAGCTCAAAACCGGCCGCCTCGATCAGCCGCGCGAGAGCCGGGATGGAGGGCTGGCGCTGCCCCGACTCATAGGCGCTGATCACGCTCTGCGTGACATCGGCCCTGGCGGCGAGTTCCACCTGGGACAGTCCGGCTCGGTTGCGCGCCTGACGCAGCAAGGCTCCCGCCCTGGGTAGTTCCTGGCTCATGCGCTCAGTATAGCGGATCGTCGATACCTTGAGACTCCGCCCACGCTGTCATCGGGGACTATCAGGAGGTGGCCCGAGGCTGATGGCCGACTGCATGTCATCAGAACAAGATCAATCTGCGTACCAGGCGCTCACCAAAGCCACGATTGCCCTGGGACCAGCCGCTCCACCGCAGCGCGGGACCGGTTGTACCCCATGACTTCGAACCCCGCCGCGAGCAGGTTGCGGGCCATGGGAGCCCCCATAATCCCGAGGCCGACGAAGGCGACGCGCCAGAACGCCTTGCCGGTCATGCTCGTGCTCCCTCGGGCTGTCCCTGTGCTCCGGGTGATCTCCGCTCGGGCGGGAGCCAGCCGAAGCTATCGGCACTCGGGCCGCCCGGCTGGTACTCCAGGCCGATCCAGCCCTGGTACGAGGATTCGTCGAGCATCCGCAGCAGCGCCGCGAAGTCGATCTGGCCTGTGCCGGGAGCCCCGCGCCCGGGCGCGTCGGCGAACTGCACGTGGCCGATGCTGCTCGCGTGCTCCCTGATCACCGCGCCGACATCATCCCCGTTCACGGTCAGGTGGTACACGTCGGCGAGAATCCGGCAGCTATCCCGGCGGGTCACCTGGTTGACCCGCTCGGCGATGGCGATCGCGTCGGCGGCGACCCGCAGCGGGTACCTGGGGGCGCTGCTGAGGGCTTCCAGCAGGACTGTGCCGCCGATCGCGCCGACCGCCTTTGCGGCGTAGGCCAGGTTTTCGAGTGCGACCTCGTCATGCCGGGCAGCTGGGATCCCGTCGTGCCGGTTGCCGTACAGGGCATTGAAGAAGCGGCACCCGAGCAGCTCGCCGATCGCGACCGCGATCTGCACGCTGTCGCGGAACTCCGCCGCGCGGTCCGGCGACGACACGAGCCCCCGGTCACCCGCCGTCAGGTCCCCGGCCGCGAAATTCAGGCTCACCAGCCGCATGCCGGCGTCCCCGATGGACGCCGTGAACGCGTCCACGGACTTACCGGGCGGCGACACCTCCGCGAACGGCCACCAGTACTCGACCGCGCCGAAGCCGGCCTCCCGCACCGCAGCTGGCCGGGCGTACAGCGGCAGCTCGGTGAACAAGATCGAGCAGTTCACGTCATAGCGGTGGGACCGGGCGTCTGTGGTCATGGCTGATCTCCACTGCCGGAGGAGCGACGGTCGGACGATACGGCTTGACGGTTGTGCGAGGCCTAGCTAGCCTGCTAGAAACGTTTCCGGCAACGTTACCAGAACCGGGAGAAGCCACCAGTGGAGCGGACGTCCTCGCTGTCAGCCGTCACCCTTCGGGACGCCGACGTCTATCACCTCCCGGGCCGGGACTGGTCGCTCCTGATCGGCCCGCAGAACACGGCGGCCCGGAAAGTCACGCTCGGGCGGGCGGTGTTCCCCGCCGGGTCCGCCCCGGAAGGGCACGTTCACCCGGCCGAAGAGGAAGTGATCTATATCGTCTCCGGGTCCGGCGAGCTGGTGACGCCGGACGGAACGGTCACGCTGACTCCTGGCACTGCTGTCTACGTGCCACCTGGCCTGCATCACGCCACCGTCTCGGGCGGCCCGGAGCCACTGGAACTGCTGTCCATCTTCTCGCCGCCGGTAGTGCCCGGGTCGTACGAGACGGGCGATCGTTGACCGGCGGTTCCAGCCTGACGGACCTGGAGGCGACAGCCCGCCGGGCGCGGCGGGAGATCGTCAAGGCGATTGCCCACGCCAAGGGCGGCCACCTTGGCGGCCCGCTGTCGGCGGCCGACATCCTGACCGCGTTGTACTTCGACGTACTCTCCATCCGGCCCGATGAACCGCGGTGGCCGGACCGTGACCGGTTCATCCTGTCCAAGGGCCACAGCTCGATCGCGCTGTACGTGGTCATGGCCCTGCGCGGCTACTTTCCGATCGAAGAGGTCGCCACCTTCGACGCGATCGACTCGCGGCTGCAGGGTCACCCAGACATGACGGTGCTTCCCGGCCTGGACATGTCGACCGGCTCGCTCGGGCTCGGCTTCGCCGCCGGAGTCGGCATCGCCATGGGCGCCAGGCTCGCCCGCCGCCACTTCACGACCTACGTGATGGTCGGCGACGGCGAGTGCAACGAGGGCGTCATCTGGGAGGGCGCCCACGTCGCCGAGCGGTACGGGCTGGACAACCTGGTCGTGATCGTGGATCAGAACGGGCTCCAGCAGTTCGGGTGGGCAGGCCAGGATCCAACCCGGGATCCGGGCCGCCGGCGCCCGCCGTATGCGGGCACGCAGCTCAGTGACCGCTGGGCCGCCTTCGGCTGGGCCGTCACCGAGACGGACGGCCACGACATCGCGGCGGTCATCAGTGCGCTGCGGTCGGCACGAGTAGCCCGGGGGCGGCCGTCGGTCGTGATCGCCCGGACGGTCAAGGGCAAGGGCGTCTCGTTCATGGAGGGCGACTACCGCTGGCACAGCCGGGTGCCCACCCCCGACGAGCTGGCGGCCGCCCTGGCGGAACTGGGCGATCCGGTCCTCATTCCCGAGGGCGCCTGACCATGGCTCCGCCGACGGGTGCCGCACTCCGGGACGTGTTCGGCTGGACGCTCGCCGACCTCGCCGACCGCGATCCACGGATCCTCGTGCTGGACGGCGACGTCGGGAGCTCGACCGGCGTCGGGCCCTTCGAGGCGGCGCATCCCGACCGGTTCCTGCAGATGGGAGTGACCGAGCAGAACATGCTCGGGGTCGCCGCCGGCCTAGCGACGCTCGGGTTCGTCCCGTTCATCAGCGCGTTCGCGTGCTTCTCGGTCGCCCGGGCGCTCGATTCGATCCGGGTGCTGATCGCCCAGCCCGGCCTGGACGTCAAGATCACCGGTGGCTACTCCGGCCTGCTGACAGGTATGACCGGCAAGACGCACCAGATCTTCAACGACGTCGCGATCATGCGCAGCCTCGCTAACGTGACCGTGCTCGCCCCAGCGGACGAGGCCGAGACGCGCCAGGCCATCACCACGGTCGCGGCGACGCCGGGACCGGCCTATCTCCAGATCACCCGGGATCCCGCGGGGAGCCTGTTCGGGCCGGACTACGTATTCGAGCTCGGTAAGGGCGTGCTGGTCCGGGAGGGCCCGGACGTGACGCTGGTCTCGACCGGCACGCAGACCATCCGGACCCTAGAGGCTGCGGGCAGGCTGGCCGCCCACGGCATCGAAGCGACGGTCCTGCACCTGCCCACGATCAAGCCGCTGGACGCCGACGCGCTGACGCGTGCCTCCGCTGCCACCGGCCTGGTCATCACCGTCGAGGAGCACACGATCATCGGCGGGCTGGGCGGAGCCGTCGCCGAGGTGCTATCGGAGCGCCACCCCGTCCCGCTGCGGCGGCTGGGCATCCGGGACACCTACGGCGAGAGCGGACCGAACGACAAGCTCCTCGACAAGTACCGGCTCTCCGCCGCCGCCGTCGCGGCGGACGTTGCGGCCATCATGGCCCAGCGGCCGGATCGCCGGCCCGCGCGGGCCGCCCGCCTCGACGGTCACGACCCCCGTGACCGCGGCACCCGATCACCAGCCAGTCCGGACGGTCACGCCCGCCTAGCGACCGGCGCCCAGACACGGAAGACCGGAGGATTGTGATGGCTCGTAACACGTCATCGGAAGCCACCGCGGTTCAAGGCGGCGGCCAGTTCTACACGCGCCAGGCGACCGGCCTGGTCAGGGAAATGTCCGTCCGCGATATGTTCATCATCACGGTCGTCTACATCAGCGTCATCTTCGGCCTGATCACGCTGAGCATCATCCCGTTCGCCTTCCCGGGCGCGAGCATGGGCGGCTCCGTTCTCATCAGCGGGCTGTTCGCGCTGTTCCCGGTCCTGCTGTACGCATTCTTCGCCGCCTCCATGCCGAGAACCGGCGGCGACTTCATCTACGTGGGCCGGGTGCTCCACCCGGCGCTGGGATTCATGGCCAACTGGAACATGACCCTGTGGGTGGTGTTCTTCCAGGCCATCCAGGGCGGCTGGATCGTCGGCACGGGCTTCAGCGGGCTGTTCTACGCCCTGGGCGTCTCCGCGCACAACCAGACGCTGGTGAACTGGGGTGCGGATCTGCAGCATGCGTGGCCCCGCTTCATCGGATCGATGATCGTGCTGGCGCTCATCGGCTTCGTCCTGTCGCGCGGTTACCGGGCGCTGATGCGGATGTCCATCGTGCTATTCGTGCTCATGCTCATCGGCCTCGCTGTGGCGATCATCACGTCGTTCGCGACCTCGAGCGCTGATCTGAACGCGGCCTTCCACAAGGCCGGGACAAGCACGAGCGCTCTCCTTGCGGCCGCGCACCACGCTGGCTATCCGGCGTACAGCGGGTTCTCGTTTGTCGCGACCCTCGCGTCGCTGCCCTTGATCTGGGCCGTCATCGGGTTCTCCCAGGTGCCGGCCTACGCGGCGGGCGAGATGCGGAGCCCGCGACGCAATGCGCTGGTCTCCATGACTTCCAGCGTCGTTTTCTGCGTCCTGGTCTTCGCGCTGACGGCGTTCGCCATCACCCGGTTCGCGCCAAACAACTTGGTGGGCTCACTCGAATACCTCTACCAGAACGCGCTCAAGTCCTGGCCGTACCCGGTCGAGCCGACGGTGTACTTCTATCCGACCATCACGCACGGCCCGGTCATCGCCGTGTTCATCTGGTCGGCGTTCCTCATCGGCGGTTTCCTGACCATCCCGGCGTCGCTGCTCGTGGCCACGCGCAACGTATTCGCGTGGTCCTTCGACCGCGTACTACCGACCTCGCTGTCAACCGTCGACAGCAAGTACCACGCCCCGCAGCGGTCGATCGTCCTGGTCGTCATCGTCGTGGCTATCTGCTCGGCCATCTTTATCTTCGGCCCCGCCAGCTTCACCCTGTTCGCGTTCAGCGGCTCCGCCGGGCAGATGCTGACTTTCATGTTCGTCGCGGTCGCCGGGATTGTCTTCGCGTGGCGCCGCCCGGACCTGCACGACTCGTCGCCGTACCACCGCCGGATCGCCGGAGTTTCCGTCTTCACCTGGCTCGGCGCCATCTCGCTGGCGATGTTCGTCTGCTACTTCTACCTGTTCATGACGAACGGGGCACTGGGTGCCAACAAGCCGGTCGGGATCTGGGCGATAGTCATCATCATGGTCAGTGGTGGCCTGGTGTACGCGGCCTCCTACGTGATCAACAAGCGGCGCGGTCTCGACCTGCTGGTCGGGCAGCGCGAACTGCCCCCCGAGTGACCGGGCGGGCGCGGGCCGCGGATGTGAAGATGAAGGGCGGCGTCATGACGCTACGAGGGACCGGGAACGGCGACGCGAACGCCGTGCCGCCCGGGCATGGCGACGCTCATGGGGTGACGTCCGCGAACGGCGACGCCCACGCTGTGGCGCACGGACCCGATGACGGCCCCAGCGCGCAGGTGGCCGAAGCCGTGGCCATCGTCGACGCGGCGCGGCGCAAGGACATCGCGCTCCGGCTGCTCGGCGGGGTCGCGATCTACCTGCACAGCGGGCCCCGTCACGGCGTGAGCCCGTGGCGCGTGTTCGGCGATCTCGATTTCATCGGCCGGCATGCCGACGTCAAGAAGATCAATGAGGTCTTCACCGGGCTCGGCTATGACGCCGACCACGAGGTGAACACGCTGCACGGGCGGTACCGGCTGCTGTTCGCCAAGCCGGGGTCGGGACAGCGGATCGACGTCCTGCTCGACGTCTTCCAGATGTGCCACCGGCTGCCGCTGGTCGAGCGGCTCGGTGTCGACAGCCCGACCATCTCGCTCGCGGACCTGCTGCTGACCAAGCTGCAGATTCGCGAGCTCAACCGCAAAGACGCCGACGACATCGCGTTCCTGCTCAGCGTCCATCCGATCGCTGACCACGACGACGAGGCGGTGAACGGTGCCTACGTTGCCCGGCTGTGCTCGCACGACTGGGGACTGTACCGGACGACTTCAGACAACCTGGCGAGGCTGGCCGACTTCGACGCGCCGGCCGACGTGGACCGCGACGTCCTGCGGTCCCGCGTCCATGCGCTGCAGCAGCGGATCGATGACGCCCCCAAGTCGGCGAAGTGGCGGCTTCGCGCCAAGGTTGGCACCCGCTACCCGTGGTACGAGGAAGTCGAGGAACTAGACCGATGAGGATCGTCTTCGCGACCGACATCCACGGCTCGGAGCAGTGCTACCGCAAGTTCCTTAACAGCGCCCGGATCTACGGCGCCGATGTGATGATCTTGGGCGGAGATATCACTGGCAAGGTCCTGGTACCGATCGTCGAGCGATCAGGCACTTGGACGGCGTTCGTGGCCGGCAAGGAGACCACGGCGGAGACGGCGGAAGAACTCCGGCAGCTGCGGCAGCTGATCCGGCTGTCCGGCCAGTACGCGATCACCGTCGCCCCGGACGAGAAGGCCGCCCTGGACGCGAACGAGGAGCTGCGGCATCAGGCCTTCCGCGGCGCGATGCTTGGCACCGTCAGCGACTGGGTGGAACTGGCCGCCGAGCGGCTCGAGCCGCAGCGTATCCCGATGATCATCATGCCTGGGAACGACGACTGGCGCGACGTCGAAGACGCCCTCGACAAGGCGGAGTACGTGACCAGCGCGGAAGGCAGGACGATCACCCTGCCTGACGACTACACCCTGGTGAGCTACGGGTATTCCAACAAGACTCCCTGGGATTCACCCAGGGAGCTGGACGACGAGACCCTGGGGCTGCGCCTGCGCGAACTGGTCGAGCCGCTCGCTGATACCAGCCGCGTCATCTACAACTTCCACGTCCCGCCTTTCGCCTCCAGCCTCGACCAGGCGCCCGCGCTGTCCGCGGACTTCCAGCCCCGGTCCAAGGGTGGCCAGGTGGAGATGACCGACGCGGGCTCGCGGGCCGTGCGGGAGATCATCGAGACCACCCAGCCCATGCTCGGGTTGTTCGGGCACATTCACGAGTCCAAGGGGATGGAGAAGCTTGGCCGGACGGTGTGCATCAACCCCGGCAGCGAGTACGGGACCGGAATGCTCAAACTCGCGCTCCTGGATCTCCGCAAGGACAAAGTCAGGAGCTGGCAGCTGATCACCGGCTAGCGGCGGGAGAAACCGGCATGCGGATAGCGGTCGCGCAAATGATGAGCCAGACGGACGCGAAGGACAAGAATGTCGCGCGCGCTACCGACATGGTGTCCATGGCGGCAGGAAGCGGGGCGGACCTGGTCGTCATTCCCGAGTTCTTCAACGTCGAGTACTTCGCCCAGCACCGCGACTACCGCTATCTCGACTACGCCGAGCCGATGGACGGCCCCAGCATCTCCGCGGTCGCCGCCGCCTGCGCCAGGGAGCGGGTCTGGTGCGTGGCCACCATCCTGGAGCGCGCTATGGCCGGTGCCTACTACGACACCGCCGCGCTGATCGACCGCGATGGCCAGATCCGCGGAACCTACCGCAAGACCCACCCCGCCGCCGTTTACGGGCTGGAAAAGATCTACTTCCGGTACGGCGCGAAGTACCCGGTGTTCGCCGTCGAGGACTGGACCGTCGGCATCATGATCTGCTACGACGCCTTCTTTCCGGAGGTGGCGCGGTCGCTGGCACTGCGGGGCGCCGAGCTCGTTGTGGCGCCGTTCGCGGCGCCGAGCCATCCCGTGTGGCAGGCGATGCACATCACCAGGGCTTTCGAGAACGGCGTCTACCTCGCGGTCTGCAACAAGGTCGGCCGGGAAGACGGCTGGATCTTCTCCGGGCAGAGCCTGATCGTCTCACCGGGGGGCGAGCTGCTCGCCGAGGCGTCCGGCACCGACGACGACCTGATCACCGCTGACCTCGACATCGCCCAGGTTGATCAGTGGCGGCGGCGCTACCCGATGTTCCGTGACCGCAGGCCCGAGCTTTACGGCGCCCTGACCGCCGCGACAGAAGATCTTCAGCCCGCGCCCCGGCCGTCGGCCAGCGGCCCGCCAGAGCAACGCTAACGAGCAACCGCCAGAAGGAACAGGTGACCATTCGTGGCTGAAACCACAGGTAGCACGACGACGGCCAGCCGGAGCGTCCGCCTCGGGCCGGAGGGCTTCGAGATCGACAGCATCAGCGTGCCGTTGGTCGCCGCCCAGTTCGAGTACTTCCGTCACAACGCCATCTGGTGGCCGCGAATCCTGGACACCATCAAGAACGCCGGGATCGACCTGGTCTCGATCTTCATCTGCTGGGACTTCCACGAGCCGCAGCAGGGGCGGTTCGACTTCACCGGTGAGACGAACGCGGCACGGGACCTGGCCGGCTTCTTCGATCTGTGCGCCGAGCGCGACCTGCTGGTGCTCGTCCGGCCGGGGCCCATCATCGACGCCGAGTGGGAAACGCGCGGGCCGGCCAAGGATGTCATGCAGCTGGACCGTCTGCACCCGCGGTTCCTGGAGCGAATGCGTGAGTACATCAACGCCGTGTGCGAGGTGCTCGTCCCGGCGCAGGCTGACCGAGGCGGCCCGGTCGTGCTCCTCGGAGTCGACAACGAGATCCTCTACCCGTACAGCACCCCGGCGAGCCAGTTCGAGGTCGACGGCGACGTCTACATCCCGTATGACGCGCAGTACTACGACGCGGCGTTCCGCGGCTGGCTGCAGGACCAGTACGGCTCGGTTGACAAGCTCAACGAGTCGCTCAGGACCGGCTTCGGGTCCTGGGAGGAGGTCCGGGCGCCGAGGTACCGCGAGGATCACCCGGCGTTTTCCTACGAATCTTTCCGCTTCCTGAACTCCCGGATCGCGGAGTTCACGCGGGTCTGCCGGGACGCGTACCGCGATGCTGGGATGACCGTCCCGACCTACACCAACATGAAGCAGCTGCTCGCCTACATCGACTGGCCGGCCGTCGCCCCGGAGCTGGACTCGATCGGGCTGAACCTCTGCCTGCCCCGGAACATGCCGGGCGACCAGGCACTGGGCGCGAACTGGTGGTACCGGCTGCACCGGGCGAGGTTCCCGTTCACCTGGGCCGCGGAGTTCCAGTCCGGATGGATCGGGCTGGACGATAATTTCGGATTCATCTCTGAAGACCATTCGGAGTACATGCCGATGGCGGCCCAGGCGGCCGGCCTGCGCGGCCTGAACTTCTACATGTTCGTCGAGCGCGATGACTGGAGCTACGCGCCGGTCAATCTCACCGGCAAGATCCGCCCCGGACGGTACGAGCGCTTCAAGCGGGTCGTCGCCTCGTACAAGGGCATGCCCGCTACCGATGAGCACCTGGCCGACGTCGGCATGCTCTGGAACCTCCAGGACCACCAGTCCATCTATCTGGACTCCGATGAGGACTGGAGCACGCTGCCCGACCACTGGCTTACCGCGGACGAGCCAAAGGCCCCGCCGCCGTGGTGGCAGACGTTCCGCGAGCTGGCTGCGCGCGATGTGGACTTCCGGTTCTGGATCCCCGGCGTCTCGCCCGGGCCAGCACCGAAGCTGCTGATCCACGCCGGCCTGCCGGTGGCGGAGCCCGGTTACGTCCGGGCTGTCGCCGACCTGGTGGAGCAGGGCGCGTCCCTCATCGCGGTCACGCCGCTCCCGGCGCGGACGCTTGCGGGCGAGCCCGACGACGGCATGGCGAGTGACGTGCGCCGGGTCACCGAGAGCGGCCGCCTGGTGAGCTCAGCGCCCGGCCAGGTCGCGGCGGATGTGGCCGCGCTGGGCGGAGTGCGTTACGCCTGGTCGGGGATTGACGGCGTGTGGACGTTCCTGTACCGCGCCGAGGACGGTTCGGTGACCCTCGGAGCCTGGAACACCAGGGATGACGAGTTCACCGGGACGATCTGGCTCAACCCGCGGGCGTTCGGCCGGCCGGCCGGGCGGTGGCGGGTCGCGGAGCCGCGGCTGGGAACCGAGGAGGCCGCCAGGCCCGCGCCCGAACGGTTCCCGGTGAGCCTGGCCGCGCATTCCGCGCGCGTCTTCCGCTTCCTCCCGGAGTAGGAGCATGGCAGGCACACGGCGGCGGTGGATCAGGGGCGGGCAGGTCCTGCGCCGCCGGTCCGGCCGGTGGGACCTGGAGGCCGCCGACATCGAGATCGCCGGCGGGCGGATCGCCCAGGTCACGCCTCCGGCGGCGGCACCGGACCTCGGCGCGGATGACATCGACGCGGCGCGGCGGATCGTCATTCCCGGGCTGGTCAACGCGCACCTGCACTCGAACGACGACTTCCTGCGCGGCCGGGTTGACAAGCTGCCGCTCGAGATCTACATGCTGATGGCCGTGCCGGTCACCGGGGTCGCCCCGATCAGCCCGGCCGACCTCCGGACCCGGACCCTGCTCGGCGCGGTCGAGGGCCTGCGAACGGGAACAACTTGCTTCCTGGATGACTGCTACCACATCGACAGCCTGCGGCCGGAAGGCATCGACGCCGTCCTGAGCGCGTACCAGGACGTTGGCGCGCGCGGGTTCGTGACCGCCAACCTGTCCGACCGGCCGATGCCGGACACCATCCCGTTCGTCAAGGATCACCTGGATTCCCAGCTCTACCAGGAGATAGCGGGGACCAAGCCGTTCCCGGCGGCGGAGGCGCTGCGGATCTGCGAGGACGCCATTAGCCGGCACAACGTGCCTGGGGCCCGGGTTCGGGTGGCCATGGCAGCCTCAGGACCACAGCGCTGCACGGACGAGTTCCTGCGGGCGATCTGGGACGTAGTCGGCAGGCACGACGTGCCGTGCGTCAGCCACGTCCTGGAGACCCGGGTCCAGGCGATCACCGGGCCGCTGTTCTACGGCGAGACGCTGATCGCGCACATGGCCCGGCTCGGTTGCCTGACACCGAACACGGTGATCGCCCACGCGGTCTGGGTCACCAACGAGGACATCGACCTGATCGCGGGCAGCGGAGCGAGCGTCGTGCACAACCCGACCAGTAATCTCCGCCTCGGCAGCGGGATAGCCCCGGTGGCGGCGCTGTTGTCGTGCGGCGTCAACGTCGCGATCGGGTCGGATGGCATGACATCCAACGATGCGCAGAACGTGTTCCTCGAGATGCGCCTGGCCGGCTGCCTGCACAACATCAAAGGTGCTCCGTACACCCAGTGGATCGGTGCGCCGGAAGCCTTCGCCATGGCAACAGTCGGCGGTGCGGCGGCGGTGGGCATGGGCGATGAGCTGGGCGAGATCGAACCAGGCCGGCAGGCTGACCTGTGCCTGCTGGACCTCGACAGCCCGGCGTACGTACCGCTCAATGACCCGGTCCAGAACATCGTGTTCTCGGAATACGGCCAGTCGGTGCGTACGGTGCTGGTGGCCGGGGAGGTGGTCGTCGAGGACGGCCGGGTCGTGGGCGTGGACGAGGCTCGGCTCTACGAGGAGGCCCGGGAGGCCGCCGCGCGGTTCTTCCGCGACAACAAGGACGCCTTCGACCGGCTCGCGGAGTTCGTGCCCGCGTTCGAGGCGGCGTACGCCCAGGCCCGCCAGCTCCAGGGCCCGCGCAGCCGGTGGGTGGAGGGGGAGTGACGCCAATGCGTGAGCTGGACCTGCTGATCCAGGGCGGGACGGTCGTGACTCCGTGGGGGGCGGTGACCGCCGACGTCGGCGTGGCCAGCGGGATGATCCACGACATCGCCGTGGCGCCGTCCGGGATGGCAGCCCAGGTGACGGTCAGCGCCGAAGGCCAGCTGGTGCTGCCCGGCGGCGTGGACCCGCACGTGCATTTCGAGAACCCGAGCATGGGGACCGTCACGACGCATGACTTCGGGCTGGGTACCGAGGCGGCCGCGCTCGGCGGGACGACCTGCGTGATCGACTTCGCGTTCCAGGCGCCGGGGGAGACTCCCCTGCAGACGATCAAGCGGCGGCGCGAGACCGCCGATCCCAAGGTCGTCATCGACTACGGGCTGCACGGCTGCATCACCCGCACCGACGAGCGGTCACTCGCCGACCTGCCCGCGATGATCGAGTACGGCTGCCCGTCCACCAAGGTCTTCATGGTGTACAAGCAGGAAGGCTGGATGGTGGACAGCGGCCACCTGCTCGACCTCATGCGGCGGATGGCCGCCGAGGGCGGCACCCTGCTGATCCACGCGGAGAACGAGGAGCTGCTGGAGTGGGGGATCGCGGACCAGCTGGGCAAAGGCCAGACGTCAGCGCTGGGGCACGCGCACAGCAGGCCGGATGTCGTCGAGGTGGAGGCCATCCGCCGCGGCATCTACTTCGCCCAGGAGACGGGCTGCCAGCTGTTCGTGGTCCATATGTCCACCGCCGGCGGCGTGGCGGCTGTGCGGGAGGGCCAGGCCGCCGGGGCGCCGGTCACTGCGGAAACGTGCGCGCACTATCTGGTGCTCGACGAGAGCTACCTGGCACGGCCCGACGGGCACCGGTACGTCATGAGCCCGCCGCTGCGGCCGGCGGCCGAGCAGGCCACGCTGTGGGAGGGCCTGCGCAACGGCACGATCGCCAGCGTCGGCTCGGACGACGCCAGCTACTTCGAGAAGGACAAGATCAGGGGGCGCGACGACTTCCGGCGGATCGCCAACGGCATCCCCGGCGCGCAGGTGCGCCTGCCGATGATCTACAGCATGGGGGTCCGCAGCGGCCGGCTGACGCTAGAACGTTTCGTCGACGCGGTCTGCACCCAGCCAGCCAAGCTGTTCGGCCTCTATCCGCGAAAAGGTGCGCTCACGCCGGGCAGCGACGCCGACATCGTGGTCTTTGATCCGGAAGCCCGGTGGCGGCCGACAGTGGACGAAATGCACACCAACATCGAGTACACGTGCTACGAGGATTTCGAGCTGACCGGGCGGCCACGCCATGTCTGGAGCCGCGGCGTCCAGGTGGTCCGGGACGGCGAGCTGACTGGACAGCGCGGCCATGGGCAGTTCATCGCCCGGCCTCGCGTCAACTGGCGGGGGAGTGAGCAGTCATGAGGGGCCTGGCGGGCAAGGTCGCGCTGGTCACCGGCGGCAACATCGGGATCGGCGCGGCGACCAGCCGCCGGCTGGCTGAGGAAGGCGCCGCCGTCGCGATCGGCTACTACGAGGATCCCGAGAGGGCGCTCCGGCTGGCGCACGACTGCTCGGCCCACGGCCATAAGGCGGTCGCGGTTCCCGGCGACGTGAGCGACGCCGCCTCGGTCGCGGAGATGGTGCGGGGCGCGACGGAGGCGCTCGGCCCCATTGAGATCCTGGTCAACAACGCCGGCGTGGCCAGGCACACGCCGTTCATCGATATTGATGAAAATGAATGGAACTGGATCTTCCAGACCAATATCTACGGCGTGTACCGATGCACACGCGCCGTCCTACCCGCGATGCTGGACGCCGGTGAAGGCTGCATCGTGAACATCTCCTCCGAGCTCGCGCTGGTCGGAGAGGCGATGCAAGTCCATTACGTGGCCACGAAATGCGCGATCATCGGGCTGACGAAGGCGCTGGCTAAGGAGGTCGCACCCTACGGCGTCCGGGTCAACGCGGTGGCGCCGGGTCCGACCGACACCCGGATACTATCCGACGAAGAAAGGACCACCGAGTACGCGGCGAGCATTCCGCTGCGGCGGCTCGGGCGGCCCGAGGACATAGCGGCGACGATCGCATTCCTGTGCTCGGCCGACGCACAGTGGTATACGGGCCAGGTCATCAGCCCGAACGGAGGAGCGGTCATCTAATGTCAGCGTGCCGTGAAGCTGCCGGGTAGCGAAGACTCGTGAAGGATCAGCGGAAAACTCGGCAGGATCCGGGCATGACGAGCCGCGTCATCAGCCCCGACCTCAGACAGCGAGTTCCAGTCTTCGTCCGGGGCGAGGGGGTCGAACTCATTGGAGCCGATGGCCGACGGTATCTGGACGCCGCCTCCGGTGTCGGCGTCACCTGCCTGGGCTACTCCGTGCCAGAGGTCGCCGAGGCGATCCGCGCCCAGGCGGACACCTTGCAGTACCTGCACGCCATGCGATTCGAGGCGCCGCCGGTGCGGGAACTCGCGGAGCGGATCGCGGCCGTTGCTCCGGACGGCCTCAGCCGCATCTTTTTCGCGTCCGGCGGGTCGGAAGCTGCGGAGAGCAGTTTCAAATTCGTGCGTCAGTACTGGCTGGAGCGCGGGCAGCCGGACCGGTGGCGCATCGTCGGACGCTGGCCAAGCTTTCACGGGAACACGCTGGCGGCCCTCTCGGCGGGCTGGCACGCGGCCCGGCGCAAGCGGCACGCGCCGTTGCTGCTGCCGTTCGCACATATTGAGATGCCTGACATCTACCGGGGATGCGGTCACTGCCGGGCGACCGGCCGCTGTTCGCTGGCGTGCGCCGACGAACTCGAACGCACGGTGCTGCGGCTCGGTCCGGAGACGGTCGCCGCCTTTATCGCGGAGCCCGTGGTCGGGGCTGCGGCCGGGGCGATGACCCCCCCGGGCGGGTACTTCGCCAGGATCCGGGAAATCTGTGACCGGTACGACATCCTGCTGATCGCCGATGAGGTGATTACCGGATTCGGTCGGCTCGGCTGCTGGTTCGGATCGCAGCGGCTCGGCATCGACCCCGACGTCATCATGTTCGCCAAGGGCATCTCCGGCGGCTTCGTGCCGCTCGGCGGTTTCGCGGCCCGGTCGTCGCTCGTCGATGCCATGACAGCCGGATCAGGCAGGTTCGAGCACAACTTCACCTTCGCCGGTCACCCGGTCGCGGCGGCGGCGGGGCTCGCGGTTCTGCGGATCATCGAACGGGACAAACTCGTGGAGCGCGTCGCCGAGATGGAGGGCGTGCTCTTCGGCGAGCTCCGGGCGCGTGTCGGCAGCTTGCCGGTCGTGGGCGACGTGCGGGGGATGGGGTTTCTCGCCGGTGTGGAACTGGTGGCCGACCGGGCTACCAAGGCCACGTTCGCGGCGGGCACCGGGGCAGCGCAGCGAGCCGCGAGCCTGGCGTTGAACGAAGGCGTGATCGTCTACCCGGGCAGCGGCGGGGTAGACGGAGAAGCGGGAGACCACTTGCTGGTAATGCCGCCGTTCGTGGCCTCCGAGGCCGATCTGGAGCAGATGTGCGCCAGGCTCGGACGGGCACTGGAACGGCTCGGCGATGAACTGCTCTGACGTGCCCGCGAACATCCATGATCACGAGCGGATTGTCTGGGCCATCGCCGAGATCGGTGCTGACAGTGAGGCCTGTGCGTGCCGATACCGCTTTCACCCGGGGGACCTACCCCCGCCCCCGGCGCGCTGCTCGCCGAGACGCCGCTGGCCGACCGGGTGCGTGGCTGGCGTCGTGACGGTCACGCGGTCCCTGACTTCACCGGCGCTGCTTCCGTCATCACCGACACCCGGCACGTCGACGAGGGCGGGTGTTCGGCCGGTGACGAAGGCGGCCACGACCGAGGGAAGGGAGAATCCCTAACGTGACCAGACAAACACACCGGGGACCGACCATCGTGGACGTGGCGAGGTCGGCGGGCGTATCGGTGTCGACGGTCTCGCGGGTCGTGCGTGATCATCCGGACGTCAGCGCCGACACCAGGGCCAGGGTGCACTCCGCCATCAGTTCGCTCGGGTACCGGCCGTCGCCGATCGCCCGCGCGCTCGTATCCGGCGAGACCCGGCTGATCGCGCTGCTGGTCAGCGACATCGCGAACCCGTTCTATCCACAGCTGGCCAAGAGCGTGGAGCAGGAGGCCAAGCGGGACGGGTACACGGTGGTCATCTGCAACACCGCCGACCGCGCCGCCGAGACTCGCAGGTACCTAGACCGGCTGCTCCGCCAGGGCCTGGACGGCGTCGTCCACGCCTCGGTGGCCAGAGACGAGCACATATTGCTCGCGCTAATGAATGAGACCCGCCGTGTCGTCTTCACCAACCGCCGCCCGGCCGGCGATTCGGTCAGCTACGTGGTCTCCGACAACCATGGCGGGGCTGCGGAACTGACCCGGCACCTTCTCGGGCAAGGGCACCGGCGGATCGGTTTCGTGGCAGGCCCGGCATACGCACGGAACGCCGCCGAGCGGCTCGACGGCTTCCTCGAGGAGATGGAGAAGACTTCCGGCGCCGAGCCCATGATCGCCAACGGCGACTTCTCCGCTGACGCCGGTGCCAGAGCAGTCGATGAATGGATGCGCGGAGGGCCGAGACCGACGGCGATCATCGCCACGAATGACTCGGTGGCACTGGGCACGCTGGAGGCGCTGGCCGACCGGCGGCTGCGAGTGCCCGCCGACGTGGCGCTGGCTGGCTTCGACGGGGTCCGGCTGGCGGCGTCACCGATCTTCGACCTGACGACCGTGGACCAGCACATCGAGCAGATGGGCCGCCGCGCGGTGCGGGTCCTGCTACGGCAGCTCGGCGGCCCGCTGAATGCCGCGCCGATCCGGGAGGTGCTGCCGCCCCGGCTGCTGTTGCGCAGCAGTACTGAGGGCGGCGGCGGCCGACGGCCCGCCACGATGAGAACCACCACGGGCCGCTAGCCTGAACTGGCCAGTCGTTGGTCGGCGAAATACTGGCTCTTCTTGCCGGCACCGACGCGGGCAGTGGTCGGCACACACCGCGCCCACCGGGCCTCAGGGGGCCTGGCGGCCGACAGGAGCAGTGGCCAGCGAACCACTGTCTGGCCCGAAGGGAAGGCGTGTCGGTCGGCAGCACACGCGTAGTCGTAGTGTGCAGGCATGAATGCCACGTCTGCGGCGCATGAGGCGCGGGAACCTGTCGCGGGCTCCGCGGCGGGTGCAGCGCGGGAGCCTGCCGCTGGCTTGCGCCCCGGCGGCGGCACGATCCTCGACGCGATCGGCAACACCCCCCTGGTCATGGTGGACGGGATATGGGCCAAGCTCGAGTACCTCAACCCTTCTGGATCAATCAAGGCGCGCATCGCCAAGTACATGATCGAGCGGGCGGAGCGGCAGGGGCTGCTGCGGCCCGGTGACACCATCGTGGAGGCAAGCAGCGGCAATACCGGAAACGCGATGAGCATGGTCGCCGCCGTCAAGGGCTACCGGATGCTCGTTGTCATGCCGAACGGGATGAGTGGCGAACGGCTGGCGATCTCGCGGGCCTTCGGCGCGGAGGTGATGACGCTCGGCGACTTCCACGTCAATGACGCGCTGGCCAAGGTCGCCGAACTCGGCCGCAAGCCCGGTTACTTCGCGCCGCAACAATTCGATTCGGAGTGGAACGTTGAGGAGAACCGCACCTGGCTCGGCCCGGAGACGCTCGCCCAGCTGCCGCATGGCGTGGTCCCGGACGCCGTGGTCGGCGGGGTCGGCACCGGCGGCACCATCGTCGGCGTCGGTCAGTGCTTCCGCGAGTGCAACCCCTCCTGCCGGGTCGTCGCCGTCGAGCCCAACGAGTCGTGCACCCTGATGTGCGGCGAGGTTGGCCGGCACCTCATCGAGGGCATCTCCGACGGCTTCGTCCCCGGCATCTTCGCCAGGCACCGGCACATCGTCGATGAGATAGTCGCGGTGGACAGCGACGCGGCGATCGCCGAGATGCGCCGCCTGGCCCGGGAGTTCGGGCTATTCGTGGGCCCGAGTTCCGGCGCGCACCTGGTCGCCGCCCGCGAACTGCGAGCACGGTACCCGGGCCTGCGGCACGTCGTCACGTTCTTTTGCGACGAAGGAGAGAAATACATCAACGACTACTTCCTCGGCGCCTGACCAACCGTGCGAGTGGCAGCGGCAAAACGCCGCCGACCCTGCCCCCATCACCTCTGCTGCGCCCGCGAGGAGGTGCCCGGGCTGATCCCGCTCCGGCCGAGCATCCGCCCAATCAGGCTGGCGCCAACCGCCCCGGCCCGCAGCGCCCGGCCCTCGATTTCTACTGTCTGCTGCTCATTCATGGCTCCCAGCGCACAGCGATGGGGGCACGGTAGTGGCCATCTGCCGCGCTTCGATGCCCATGGGCCGCAGCGCTTCCCTGGCGGCGAGCATGAGCATTCTGAACGTAGCCGGGTACAGCCGGGCCAGCCTGTCCATGGCCGCCAGTGTGGCCAGTGCCGACGGCAAATCGCCGTCGGCCTGATGGTTGATGGCTGGCCCGCATTGACCAGCTCGAATGCAGCGCAGCCCGCAGGTGAAGTGGCAGATTTGCTCCCGCTGCCTACGTGCCTTTCCGGTTGGCCAGGACTGGGACGCGACAAGAAGGCGCGGCCCGGCCCGCTGTCAGCCGAGGAACTCGCCGACGCGCTGGTATTCGCGGACATAGGACTGCGGTTGCTGCTGGATGCTTCCTCCGGCGTCATCGGATTCCCGGGCTACCGGCCCCTTGATGGCGTGTCGGAGGCCCGGATCGAGGTTCATCAGGCGACTGGGATGATCTCGGTGCAGCTTGGCGTGAGTCTTGAGGAGGCATTCGTGCGATTGCGGGCGCACGCCTTCGCCCGTAACGCCGCGCTGGGTGATGTCGCGGCCGAGGTGGTACATCGTCGGCTACGTTTCGTTCCTGGCCCTCCGGCGGGCGGGAGCTCTGACTGAGGCGCCAGGCGACGTGGCTTGTTAGGCGAGGCGGCGACGAGGGTCCTAAGCTCAGGGTTATGACGGCATCGGTCGATGAGCGGCTGGCGCAGACGTTCGTGGAACTGGCGGACACCCTGGTTGCCGGCTTCGATCTGATGGAGTTCCTGCACACGCTCACCGAGCGCTGCGTGGAGCTCTTGGAGGTGGACGCGGCAGGCCTGCTGCTGGCTGACGGCCGCGGCGCGCTGCGGCTGGTGGCAGCATCGACCGAGCAGGCGCGAGTAGCGGAACTGTTTCAGATTCAAAACGATGAAGGCCCCTGGCTAGCGATGGGTCACCGAGCCGCTGTAGCCGCTGTGTGTGCCAGCCGACGTGAGGGTACTGTTGGGGCATCCACCCGTTGGCTAGCGAGGCATTCGTGACGCGGTCGCTGCCCGGCGGACGTCGCTCAAGACCCTGGTGGCACATCACCAGCCCGGCCGCGATGTGCATCCCAGGAGCCACCGCAATGCGATCCCACGAAGAGACGGCTGCCGCGACCCGGCAGCCCGTCCGGCCGCCCCCTCCGGCGCGAATCCCGACCGCACCGCAGCGGGGGAGCGATTACGCCCAGTTGTCCCGTCTGGTCAAGCAGGCGGGGCTGCTGGAACGGCGGCCCAGGAAGTACATCTGGAAGATCATGGTCACGGACGGGTTGCTGGCTGCCGGATGGGCTGTCTTCGTACTGGTGGGTGACTCGTGGGCGCAGATGGCTGTGGCCGCGTTCCTGGCGGTGATATTTACCCAGGTCGGGTTCCTGGGCCACGACGCCGGGCACCGGCAGATCTTGGCTTCCCGGCGGGCCAGCTACATCCTCGGCATCCTGCACGGCAATCTCGGCATCGGGCTGAGCTACGGCTGGTGGGTCGACAAGCACAACCGCCATCACGCTCACCCCAATACCGAAGGCGCGGATCCGGACATCACGATGAAGGTGCTGGCCTTCACCGCCCCTCAGGCTCGTGCCAGCCGGGGGCTGTCCCGGCTGGCGTTCCGCTACCAGGCTTACCTGTTCTTCCCGCTGCTGCTCGGTGAAGCTTTCAGTGTGCATGTCGCCAGCATCCGCGCCCTGGCCAGCCGGGATTCCCGCCGCAGGCCCACGGAGGCAGCCCTGCTGGCCATGCACTTCGCCGGCTACCTCGCCGTCATTTTCCTGGTGCTTTCACCGGCCAAGGCCGTCGTGTTCATCCTGGTCCAGCAGGGCCTGTTCGGCCTGTACCTGGGAGCCTCCTTCGCCCCCAACCACAAGGGCATGCCCATCCTGGACGCCGCTGACCGGAGCGACTTCCTGCGCCGCCAGGTGCTCACCTCCCGCAACGTCCGCGGTAGCTGGCTCACCGACCTAGCCCTGGGCGGCCTCAACTACCAGATCGAACATCACTTGTTCCCTTCTATGCCCCGGCCCAACCTGCGACGCTCCCAGGCCCTGATCAAGGAGTTCTGCCAGCAACGAGGGCTGTCCTACTGTGAGGCCAGCCTCGGAGGCTCTTACGCCCAAGCCCTGCGCTACCTCAACACCATCGGCAGGCCGTCCCGCCCCGTCCCGGGACCGCCGCTGCTTGCCAGTGCCATGCCCGCCCTCGCGTCAGACGCACCGCCAGCCGCCCACCGGTGACCGCCGAACCCTGTCGGCCGACGGGGCCACCGCCCGGCTGCACTAGCCCGCGGGGGGGGGCAAAGCTCAGCTGGCGAGTGCTGTGCGCCAGGGCGGGTACGCGTTACGTCTCGCCCGGGGCGACTGGCGGTGTCTCGGCCGGCTCGAAGGCGGCGGAAAACAGGTAGCTGGTCGCCAGGCTGCGGTAGGGCCGCCATTTCTCGGCGATGGCGAGGACCTCCTGCTGGGTGGGGAGGTGGCTGAGCTGATAGGTGGCCTGGACGGCCTTACGGAGCGCAAGGTCGCCCGGCAGGACGACGTCTTCCCGGCCGAGCGCGATGATGAGGGCGCCCTGCACGGTCCAGGGGCCTATCCCCGGAATTGCGGTGAGCTCTGCCATGATCTCGTCGTCTGGCAGGCTGCTCAAGACGCCCGGGTTCAGTCGGCCGTCCGATAGCCGCCCGGCGAGGTCGCGGAGTGTACTGATCTTCCGCCACGACAGCCCGGCCTCGCGGAGCTTACCGGGATCTACCCTCAGCAGTTCGGTGGGTGAGGGCAGATGGCCGCCGAAAAGGGCCTCGATGCGAGCAAGGGTCCGGCGGGTCGCTGGCACGGAAAGCTGTTGCCCGGTGACCTGAAACAGCAGGGCACCGAAGAGATCCATCGGCGGCAGCTGGGCCATCCACGCCCGGGGATCGAAGGCCGGCCGGTCGTCGACGAGCCGTGCCAGCACGGGGTCGGCGTTGCGCAGGTGAGAGCGCGCTTGCCGCAGCCACATGGCGCGGCTGGAATCCTCGGTCACGAGCATCTCCCTTTAACCCGGCGGATTGTATGCCTGCCAATATCTTCATGCCTGGGTCTGACACGTTGCCGCGTCTGACTCCCTCCCGGAACTCCGGCATGCCCTGGTACTCGGCCCCAGGCGTTGAGGCGGTGTGGCGGCTCACGGTGTGCTTGCGCGCCATGTCCCGGGACGGCGGGCGGTGACCGCGGCGCCCGCAGTAACGAGTGCCAGCAGGCCGGTCGCCAGGCCGAGCGCGGCTGCCGGGCTGACCCGCAGCACGAGCCAGGCGCCGATTGCCCCGCCGCCCAGCATGGTGGCCACCGCCAGCAGCCGCCTGAGCAGGGCGGGCCCGTGGCTGCGGGCGCGCAGGTCGGCGGCGATGCCGGTGAGGGTCATGGTGAGCACAGTGGTGGTCAGGTCGGGCGCCGCGAGCCGGCGTGCGGCGGCGTTCTGGATGCCCATGGCAACGGCCAGCAGCGCGGCGAGGATGTCACGGAGGACACCGCTGGGGACTGCGGCCGAGGCCGCCATCGCGAGAGCGCTGTACGTCGGCTCACCCGAAACCGTCGCACACAAGATCGCCACGAACCTCCGCACCCTGGGCGCCACCCGGTTCGACCTCAAGTACGGCATGCCGGGCCTGACACACGACCAGCTCATGACCAATATCGACCTGTACGGCCACCAGGTCATCCCGCGCGTCCGCGAACTCCTCAGTAGTCATCGACCGAGATCTGAGAGTGCAACGGGCGCAGACAACGAATTGGCGGCTGAGCCGCGTCGCGAGGCGGGCTCTAGGCACCACAGGAGGGAACCATGACGCACAGTACGATGCCGGACGGGCGCCCGCCGATACTGGCGCCGCTGGGCGACGACATTGATCATGTCCGCGGCCCGGCAGCCGGCCGCCTCATCCTGGAGTACGGCGATTACGAATGCCCGTATTCCCGGCAGGCGTACCGGGAAATCGAACGTGTTGAGGAAGAGCTGGGCGGGGGCATCCGGTTCGCCTTCCGGTATTTCCCGCTGGCCGAGATCCACCCACACGCCTTCGCCGCGGCGGCCGCGGCCGAGGCCGCCGCGCGCCAGGGCCGGTTCTGGGACATGCACGACCTGCTGTTTCACCGGCAGAAGGCGCTCGATGATAGTCATTTGAGGCGTTACGCTGCCGACCTCGGACTGGATGCCGTGCGGTTCGACGACGACCGGGCCGGCCCCCTGGTGCTGGGCCGGGTCCGCCGGGATGTCGAGAGCGGGATGGCGTCGGGGGAGGTACTGGGCACGCCGACGCTGTTCATCGACGGCGTGGTGCACCGTGGCGGCTATGACGCGGCTACCTTGCTCGAGGCGCTGGCCCGATGAGCGCTATCTGCTCGCACACCGCCAGCATCGAGCTGACCGAGCTGCCGGAGGCGATCGCCGGGTGCCAGGAGTGCCTGGCGATCGGCGGCACGTGGGTGCACCTGCGCATGTGCCAGACCTGCGGCCGGATCGGGTGCTGCGACAGCTCCCCGCACCGGCATGCCTCGGCCCACGCCCGCACCTCGCAGCATCCGATCGCCCGCTCCGCCGAGCCGGGAGAGGACTGGAGCTGGTGCTACCTGGACAGAGTCGCGTTCGTGGTCACCGGGCGGTGACAGCGACACAGCGCGTGCCGTCCTCAGTCGCAAGGTGATCAGTGTCCGGATTCATGACCTGATGACCACTCGCCCACCGGCAGCGCCTGCCTGCCAGCCGTTCCTATCGATCATGAAGGTGCTTGCCGTCGGTGCTGGCGTCGCGCCCGGGTGGCGGCAGGACAGCCTCGACGAACAAGTCTGACACCGCTGCTGCCAGTCGCCGCGGGTCCTGCTCGGCGATGCGCTCCGACAAGCGCCCACTGATCCACAGCGCTGACAGGCCGTGCACCAGCGACCACGCGCTGACCGCGACCACTTCGGGAGAACGCCCGTGCAGGCGGCCGGCCGCGCGGCAGCGCTCAACGGTGGCGGTGAGGAGCCCGTAGGCCGCCTCGCTGGCGGCGGTGAACTCGGCGTTGCCGGGGTCGAGCGCATCCAGCCGGAACATGACCTCGAAGTGAGCCGGGTGCCCAACCGCGAACCGGACGTAGCCGCGGCCGATAGCGGCCAGCTCGGCGGCGCCATCGCCGGCATCGGACGCTGCTGCTTCCTTGATGACGGACTCGGCCAGCAGCTGGTATCCGGCGGTCGCGAAGGCAGTCAGCAGGCCGGCCTTGCTGCCGAAGTGGTGGGCGGGTGCGCTGTGCGAGACTCCGGCGCGGCGCGCGACGTCGCGCAGCGAGACGCCACTCACCCCGCCGTCCGCCACCGCGCTCTCCACCGCGGCGAGCAGGGCAGCCGGCAGGTCGCCGTGATGGTAGGCCACGATCAATCTTGACATCCGCGCGTCATCTTGACAGTGTCTAGTTCGTTGCTGAGCCGTGCCGGAGCCGGGCCGTCATCGGGCGCTGCAGGCTGCCGTCGGCTCGCTCCGGGCGGGGGCCGGCGAGCCTGACGCCGCGCGGGCGGATCAGAAAGGGAGATGGTCATGCTGAAACGGCTGTTTCTGCGGCTCTACGCCGCCAGCTACGACCTCTTCAACGGGCCCGCCGAGCGAGCCGGGCTGCGCCAGCAGCGGCACGACCTGCTCGCCCAGGCCACCGGCGCCACGATCGAGATCGGCGCAGGCACGGGGCTGAACCTGCCGCACTACCCGCCCGCCGTCACCCGGCTGGCGCTGATCGAACCCGACCCGTACATGAGCCGCCGGCTGCACAGGCGCGCCGCCCGGCTCGGCCGCGACACTGAGATCCTCGACGCCACCGCCGGCCGGCTGCCCTTCCCGGATGCATCGTTCGACACCGCCGTGGTCACCTTCACCCTGTGCAGCGTCCCGGACGAGCAGGCGGCGCTGAACGAGATCACCCGGGTTCTGGCCCCCGGCGGGCGGCTGCTCTTCCTCGAGCACGTCCGCTCCGCCGATCCGGACCTCGCCGCCAGGCAGGACAAGATTCCGTTCCCCTACCCGCTGATCGGCTGCCACCCCAACCGGGACACGCTGCGGGAAATCAAGGCGTCGCCGCTAACCGTGGAATCGGTCCGCGATGGCGAGCTGCCGAAGGCTCCCAAGATCGAAAGGCCCATGATCGTGGGCACCGCCCGCCGGCCGGCTAGCGCCTAACCGCTCGGACGGTTGTCTTCCGCAAAGGACGCGCTGCGTCCCGGGGCCTGTTGCGGGCCTCGCTGGTCACCGCGTTCCAGTCCGGGTCCGCCGCGCTTGAGTCCGGAACGGCCCGTCCCGGCCACGCCGCCAGGTCAGCGGCGTGGCCGGGACGGAGGCGACCATCACGGCGGGCGGGTTGGGCCGGTCACTCGCACTGCGCGAGCAGGCCTGCGCCGATCCGGTCACTAGCCCCTGGAGGCGCTCCAGGGGCCACCGGTGGGGCCATTCGGGGACTGCACCTGATACGTACCTGACATCGAATTGCCTGACACGGTGCCCGAATAGCTGATCGCGGCGGAGCCGACCGTGCCGAAGCGGATCGAATTGCCGTTCACAGTCCCGTTGATGGGCAGGCTGCCGCCAGCAGGATTCGAGAGCTGGATGTGGCCCGTGAGCTTCGACGACGACTGCGTCCAGTGGAGGACAAACGTGCCTGCGTAGGCGCCGCTGTAATGGCCCGACCACTTCCCCGACAGCCCGGCCGCGGCCGGGGCCGGGGAACTCGGCGCTGGCGCACTGGTCGTGGGTGCGGGCGCAGCCGGAGCCGTCGAGGGCGGCGGTGCCGAGCTGGAAGATGACGAGCTGCACGCGGCCAGCACCAGGGCGGCGGCAGAAACGGCGAGTGCCAGTTTGATCCGGGGCATGTTACTTCTCCTTAGCGATGAGATATATGGTCGCCCGGCTAAGGGCTCAGGTGGGGGAACGGCCGGCCGCGCCCCAGGGTGGGCCGGGTGGATCAGCACGGACGGCGGCCATCAGTGCGGTGACCAGTTCCTGGTCATTGCGGAACGTTACACGCAGCCCGGTCGCCACCTCGTCCACGACGCCACGCAGCCGAGGGGCGGCAGCCCCCGTGATGCCGCCGCTCGGATCCTCCTGCAGGCGGACGATGAAGGTCCTCACACCGCCGACTATCGGAGCCCGGGCTTTGGTGGCCTGAAGGTGGCCTTAAGGCGCGGGCCTAAGGGCGCCAGCTGGCGGCCTCGGCCAGCGGGACGGGCACGACGTCAAGCTCGCCCATCCGCCGGGCGTAGGCGGCGTAGCGCCGCCGCGCCTCGCCGTGGCGGCGCAGCCGGAGCTGGCCGGCGATGAGCGCCAGCCACGCGTCCTCGTCGTAGGGCTCCCGTTCCAGCAGCTGGCCGAGGTACTGGCCGGCCGACTCGTCGTCGCCCCGGTCGGCGGCCAGGCGCGCCAGCAGGCGCAGGACGGTGAGCAGCCGTGACCGCGCTTCCTCCCGTGGCTCGACCGCCCAGTCCTCGTAGAGGTCCTCCTCCAGGAAGTCACCGGCGTAGAGGTGACGCGCCCGCTGCAGCGGCGCTTCCGCGGCGTCACGGTCGCCCTTGGCCATCAGGTCGATCGCCTCGTCGGCGACCTGGAGGAACTCGGCCAGGTCGACGTCGGCACGGTCGAGCCGCAGGGCGATGGTCCGGGCGTCGGCGTGGACGTAGTGGTCCGGCGGGTGCTGCCGGCCGGGATCCAGGACCTTTCTGATGGTGCTCAGCGCCACCGACAGCCGGTTGCCGAGCGGCTCCGGGTCCTCGCCCGGCCACATCGCCTCGGCGGCGGCCTCGCGGGTGATCGGATGCCCTCGCCGGGCGACCAGCACCTTGAGCAGATCCCTCGCCTTGCGGGACTGCCAGGCGGCCAGCGGCACCGGCTCGCCGGCGAGCATGACCGTGAACCGCCCGAGGGCCGCGATCGCCACCTCGCGCCCGCTGCCCCGGGCCGATGCCAGCAGGCCGGGCACCCCGAGCGCGGGTGCGACTCCCATTCCCTCCAGTTCCCGCTGGGTGGCCTCCGCGGCCGGCTTGTCGCCGGTGAGCAGGGCGAGCCCGAGGCGGGCCCGGGCCGCGCGGACGGGATTCCCGACGTCGTCCCACAGCTCGATCGCCGAGCGGAGCCGCGCCTGGTCACCGGGGGCGCGGGCGGCCCCCTGCAGTTCGAGCGACTCCGCCAGGGCGGCGCGGTCACCCGTCGCGCGGGCCTCGGTTTCGGCCTGCCGGGCGAACCCGTCGGCGGCGACTCGGTCTCTGGCCCATAGCTCGACCTCGGCCGCGGCGCACAGGGCGGCAGCACGTTCAAGGCTGCTCGCACTGGCCACGGCCTCGGCCGCCGCCGCACGGGCGGCCGCGAGGTCCTCCTCGGCGAGCACCCGCGCCAGCCCGAACAGGGCATGCACGAGCGTGTGGACGTCGTCGCCCTCTTCCGCGAGCGCCCGGGCCCGCTCGAACGAACTGCGGGCCCGGATCATGTCGCCCCGCTGGCGGCACAGCTCGCCGTAGATGATGCTGGGGACCGACGCGTGCAGCGACCCGAGCGCCTCGCAGATGGCGGTCGCGTCCGCAACCGCCGTGCTGGCGTCGTCCAGCTGACCGAGATTCAGATGTGCCTCGGCCTTGTTGGCCAGCGCCAGGCCCGAGAAGAACCGGTGACCGGCGCCGGTCTCCAGCGCCAGCTCGGCCTCGCTGATGGCCTGCGAGTACGAGCCGTTCTCCAGGGCCCGGGAGCTCAGGTTGGCGTGGATCCTGGCCAGCTGGACCAGGTCGCCGCCGTCGCGCGCCGCGGCCAGCGCGAGCCGGTATTCCTGCTCATTGCGTTCCCGTTCACCGCGGCTGGCCGCCACCAGGGCGAGCGAGACATGCGCCGCGGCCAGCGCGCACGAGTCGCCGCTCGCGCCGGCCTGGTCCAGGGAGATGCGGGCGAGGTCCCCGGCGGAGTCGGCCTGTCCCTGGCTCCACAGCAGGGAACTCAGGCAGGCCGAGACCATGGCGTCGTCGGCACCCCGCCGGGCCGGGTCGTGGGCGGCCGCGAGCGTCGCCGCGGCGGCCTTGGTCTGGCCCCGCAGATAGAGCAGCCAGCCGTACCGCCAGGCC
Organism: Streptosporangiaceae bacterium; assembly: GCA_036522155.1. Taxonomy (GTDB): domain Bacteria; phylum Actinomycetota; class Actinomycetes; order Streptosporangiales; family Streptosporangiaceae; genus UBA9676. Next base: position 12,400 of record DATDGI010000033.1, on the reverse strand, counting down.
ACGTCGGCCGATAGCCCGGCGGATCCGGTCACGCGCTCCACCCGGGCGAAGAGGTCGATGGCCGCGTCCCATTCCCCGGCCGCCTGCCAGGCCTCGGCCAGCACCCCGTCAAGCCCGGGATCGCCGCCGGTGCCATGGTGCCGCAGCACCTCGATGAGGCGGGCCGCTGCGCCGCTGCGGATCAGGGCCGGCCCGCAGCGGGTGAGAAACGACCGGGCCGCGTCCCTGGCCCCGTCCGCGTGGCACTCCAGGGCCTCCTCAAGCCGGGAGTGGTCCTCCAGCCAGCCCGCGGCCTGCTCCCTGAGTGCGCCGCCGCCGCCGGGGCCGCCGTGGTCGGCGGCGTCCGCCAGCACCGGCGACATCCGGTAGTAGCCGGGCGCGCCCGCTTCGACGAGCAGGCCCCGCTCCCGCAGCCCTTCAAGATCACCGGCGGCGGCGCTGACCGCGACACCCTGGAGGAGCCCGGCGTCCACCCGCGGGGCCAGCGATGCCACCGCCAGGATCCGCTGGGCCGCGGCCGGCTCGCCAGCGACCAGCTCCCGGGCGAAGGCTTTCCATGGGTGGCCACGGGTCTGCCGGAGACGGCCGAGGGCCCGGCCGTGGTCGGCGGGATCCAGCCGTTCCAGCCGGTCCAGCAGCAACTGGAGCGCCGCGGGCCAGCCTCCGGTCAGCGACCAGCACTCCTGCACCAGCGCCGGCGACGCTCGCCCGAGCCGCATCTCTACCAGCCCGGCCGCTTCGCCGGCGGTGAAGCTCAGGTCGGGCGCGGTGACTTCGAGCAGCTCACCTCGCCCCTGTGCGCCGCCCAGCCCCAGCTCGGGCAGGCTCCGGCCGGACAGCACCAGGTGGAGCTGAGGCGGTGCCTCCAGGGACAGCACCCGGAGCAGATGGCTGGCGGCCTCGTCGCCGCCGGCGTACTCCACGCCGTCGACGACCAGCAGCAGGTCGCCGTCGACCTGCTCGGCGAGCTCACAGAGCAGGGCGGCACGCCGTTCGGCCAGCACCCGGCGGTCGTCGGAGCCGGTGGCGGCGGCGATGGCCGAGCGACCGGGGAACGGCGGCTCGCCGAGCGCGGCCGCGATGCGGGCCGACAGCGACTCGGCCTGGGCATCGGCGGGCCGTAGCCGGACCCAGCGGGACGCGCCCATGGCGGCGACCTCGGCCAGGGCCGTGGTCTTCCCGTATCCGGCGCCCGCGACCACCAGCGTTACCCGGCGCTGGTGCGCGGCCGCCAGCAGGGCGGTGACCCGGGGCCGGGGAACCGTGGCGGGTCCTCGCGTGCCCCCCGCCCGTGCACTGTCCGAGGCGTCGCCCACGCTGGGAGTTTAAGCCGGACCCGGGTGGCCGGGAATGGCTCTCGGTGCGCGATGGCAAGCCCGCAGACGCGGTGCGCGGCCCACCACCGCGGCTGGACGCGGTACTGTACCCGTGCCCGGGTCATCACCCGGGTGGTACGTGAGCAGCGAAGCCGGTGAGATGCCGGCGCTGTCCCGCAACGGTGATGCCCCCGCGAGGGGATGAGCCCGGACGCCTGCCGCGTGCCGGCGAGACCTGTCCTCGGAGGAAGGGCGGTTCGTTGGATGCCTTCGTCGGGTGTAACAGCGGGCGCACTTCGTCCTCTTCGACCCGGTGGAGGATGACACATGCGTAGGTCGATCAGGCGCAGCCTGAGTTCAGTGATCATGGTGGTGGCGCTGAGCGTCACCGCCTGCGGCAGCGTGACCAGCACCACATCATCAACGGCCGGCGCGCCAGGCGGGACCTTCCCGGCCGTCGTGCACGCGGTCAACGGCACCGTGCGCCTTCCCAAACGGCCGGTGGCCATCCTCTCGCTGTCGCCCACCGCGACCGAGATGCTGTACGCCGTCGGCGCTGGCCGCCAGGTCAAGGCGGTGGACAAGAATTCCGACTATCCGCCGCAGGCCCACCGCACGGCCATGTCCGGCTACGCGCCGAACGTGGAAGCGATCGCGGGGCTGCGTCCCGACCTGGTGGTGACCGACAGCGGCACCGGCGGGCTGACCGGGAAGCTGGCCGCATTGCACATCCCGGTGCTGGTCCTGCCGCCCGCGGCCCGGCTGGCCGATGTCTACCAGCAGCTCGATGAGCTGGGCATGGCGACCGGCCACCTGTCCCAGGCCCGGCAGGAAGATGAGGAGATCCGCACCCAGATAGCCAGCATCGTGGCGTCGGTGCCCAAGCACCCCGAGCCGGTCACCTACTACTACGAACTGGAGCAGGACTACTACTCCGTCACCTCGTCCACGTTCGTCGGCCAGCTCCTGCAGCTGCTCGGGCTGAAGAGCATCGCGGACGCCGCCCCGGGCGCGGCCAGCGCCGGTGGCTACCCGCAGCTGTCCGCGGAGTACATCCTGAAGTCCAATCCGGGCTACATCTTCCTGGCCGACACCATCTGCTGCGGCCAGAACGCCACGACCGTGGCCGCCCGGCCGGGCTGGGCCAGCCTGACCGCGGTCAGGGACGGTCACGTGGTCGGCCTCAACGACGACGTGGCCTCCCGCTGGGGGCCGCGGATCGTTGATCTATTGCGGGCGGTCGCGCGGGCGCTGGGCGGCCATGGCTGAGCCCGAGCTGCTGACCCGCGAGGAAGACGGCGCCGAGCTTGCCGTCGCGGTGTGGCGGCTGCCCACCCCGCTGCTGGCGCTGTCGTCGGCTCCGTACGGCGGCGGCTGGGGGGTGCGGAACTGGATTCTGGCCGCCCAGGTCGCGGGTGGATACGGCAGGCTCGACCCGGCCGCGCACCTGGCTGACCTGGCCGGTGGCCTGGCGCTTCGCGGTCCCGGCATCGGCATGCTCACCGCCGTGGACGTGCGCCAGGTCAGGATCAGCCGGGAAGGCGGGATCGAGGTGGCGGCGACGGTGGGACTCAGCCACCCCACCTGGGCCGCCGCCCCGGACAGCGCCCAGGGCACGGCTATGGGCGCCGCAGCGGGCGGGGCCGGCACCGTGAATATCGTCGCGGTGCTGGACCGGCGGCTCTCCCCGGCCGCGCTGGTCAACGCGGTGATGACGGTCACCGAGGCGAAAAGCCAGGCCCTGTGGGACGCGGGCTACCCCGGGACCGGCACGGCTTCGGACGCGGTGGCGGTCCTGTGCGCGACCGCGGGGCCGGAGGAAGCCTTCGCTGGCCCCCGCTCGCCGGTAGGCGCCCGGCTGGCCCGGGCCGTGCACCGGGCCGTACTGGACGGCAGCCCGTCCGCGGGGGACCCGTGATCACCCTGGTGCTGGGCGGTGCCCGGTCCGGCAAGTCCGAGGCCGCCGAACGGATCGCCGGGCGGCTCCCGGCTCCGGTCATCTACGTGGCGACGATGAGCCCGGGAACCGACCCGGACCTGGCCGCCCGGATCGAAGCTCACCGGGCCCGCCGCCCGGCCCACTGGCAGACCATCGAGGTGTGCGCCGGCTCGCCCGCCGGCCTGCCTGCCGTGCTACGCTCCGCCGCTGGCTCGCTGCTGCTGGACGGGCTCGGGCCGTGGGTGGCCGCCAGCCCCGGGATGACCGTCGATGCCAGGGCGCTCTGCGACGGCCTGACCGGGCGCGCGGGCAGCACGGTGGTGGTGTCCGACGAGGTCGGGCTGGGGGTGCACCCGGCGACCGAGGACGGCCGCCGGTTCCGCGATGCGCTGGGCACGCTGAACCAGGCGGTCGCGGCGGTGGCCGACGAGGTGCTGCTGGTGGTGGCCGGCCGGATGCTGCGGCTCGATCCGCCCGGGGGGCCGTGATGCGCCGCGCCATGTCGTTCCTCACCCCGCTGGGCGGCGCGGCCACCCCGGCGCCGTCGGCGCTGCCCTGGTTCCCGGTGGCCGGTGCGCTGATCGGCCTGGGTGTCGGCGGGGCCTGGTGGGGCGCGAGCCGGGTGTGGGCCGCTCCCGCCGCCGCGGCCATCGCGGTGATCACGGACGCAGCGCTGACCGGCATGCTGCACCTGGACGGTTTCGCCGACGCCGCCGACGGGTTGCTGCCGCCGCTGCCGCGGTCCCGGCGGCTGGCGGTGATGGCCGACCCGCAGATCGGCGCGTTCGGTGCGGCCGCGCTGGTCATTGCCTTGCTGACCCGGTTCGGCGCGTTCGCGGCCATGGCGCCAAGCCCGCTCGCTGTGTCCGCGCTGTGGGCCGGATCCCGCACGCTGATGGCCGTGGTGGTCGGTACCGTGCCGTACGCGCGCCCCGGCGGCCTGGCGCAAGCGTTCCTGCCCAGCCCGGCGACCGCTGCCGCGCCCGCACCCATCGGCCCGGCTTCCGCCACGCCGGCTCCCGCCACGCCCGCCCCCGCCGCGTCGGCTCCCGTCGCGTCGGCCCCCGCCGCGACGGCCCCCGCAGGCCCGGTCCTGCCCCGGTCGCCCCGGCTGCGGCCGGTTCTCCTCGGGCTGGCGGGCGCGCTGCTGGCGGTGGGCCTGGCCGTGGCCGGGCGCGGCGTCCAGGGTCTGGCGGCGGTGGCCGCCGGGGCCGTGGCCGGGGCCGCGGTCGTATTCCTCGGCTGGCGCCGGCTCGGCGGGTTCACCGGGGACGTGCTGGGCGCCGCCGCCGTCGCCGGTGAGACCGTCGGCCTGCTCACGCTGGCCTGGCAGTGGTGAGAGCGGCCACGTCGTGGCCGGGTGCGGCCACGCCACGGCCGGGCGGGGCCGCGCTCGGGCTGCTCACCGACCGCGTCTTCGGCGAGCCGCCGGCCCCGCTCCACCCGGTCGCCTGGTTCGGCCGCGCCATGACGCTGGCCGAGCGGGCCGGGTATCACGACTCGCGCGCCGCCGGGGCACGGCATGCCGTCGCGGGCGTGGTCCTCGGCGCGGGAACCGGATTCGCGGTCCGCTCGGCCATGCTGGCCACCGCGCTGGCCGCGGCCGGCCGGGCGCTGGGCGAATCGGCCATGACCGTCGAGCGTGCGCTGAGCCGCGGCGACCTGGACGGTGCCCGCGCCGCGCTGCCCGCGCTGGTGGGCCGCGATCCGGCCGGCCTGGACGAGGGTGAGATAGCCCGGGCGGTGGTCGAATCGGTGGCGGAGAACACGGTGGACGCGCTGGTCGCGCCCGCGTTCTGGGCTGCCATCTGCGGGGCACCGGGAGCGCTCGGCTACCGGGCGGTGAACACGCTGGACGCCATGGTCGGCCACCGCAGCCGCAGGTATGAGTCGTTTGGCTGGGCGAGCGCCCGGCTGGACGACATCGCCGGCTTCGTGCCCGCCCGGCTGACCGCGGCGCTCGTGGCCGGCGCGCGGCCGGGCCGGGCCCCGGCCATCTGGCGGGCGGTGCGCGACCAGGCGCCCGCCCATCCGTCGCCGAACGCCGGGGTCGCGGAGGCGGCCTTCGCCGCCGCACTCGGCCTGCGCCTGGGCGGCGCTAACCGCTACGGCGACCGGGTCGAGCACCGGCCCTGGCTGGGCCAGGGCCGGCCCGCCTGCCGATCGGATATCCGGGCCGCGGTCCGGCTGTCGGGCGACGTGAACTGGCTGCTGACCGCGGCCCTGGCCGCACTCGGCATCGCGGTGGGCCGGTGACCGGCCTGCCTCCCGCGGGCGGGCACGGCGGTGACGGCCCGATGGCCGGCCTGCCTCCCCCGGGCGCGCACGGCGGCGACGGCCCGGCCGTCGCGGCCTGGCTGGGGGTCAGCGCTGACGGCATTCTCGACCTGTCGGCCTCGCTCAACCCGGTGGCCCCCGATCCGGTCCTGGTGGCCGGCCGGCACCTGTCAGCCATCCGCCGCTATCCGACCCCCGGCGGTACCGCCCGGGCCACCCGCGCTCTCGCCGGCGCCATCGGCGTGGCCCCGGAGCGGCTGCTGCTCACCAACGGCGGAGCGGAAGCCATCGCCCTGGTCGCCGCCGAGATCGGCGGGTCGGTGGCGGAACCGGACTTCGGCCTGTACCCGCGCGGCGGCGGGCCGCGCTGGCAGTCCAATCCGCACAACCCGAGCGGCCTCCTGGCCGACGCCAGCGCCCGGCCCGCGGTATGGGACGAGGCCTTCTACCCGCTGGCCACGGGCCAGTGGACCCGCGGTGATGACGGGCCGGTGGTCGTCGGGTCGCTGACCAAGCTGTTCGCCTGTCCCGGCCTGCGGCTCGGCTACCTGCTGGCGGACCCCGGCTTCGTGCTCCGCTGCCGTGAGCGGCAGCCCGCCTGGGCGGTCAACGGGCTGGCGGTCGAGATGCTGCCCGAGCTCATCGCCCTGGCCGACCTGGTGTCCTGGCAGCGTCAGGTGGCGGCCCTGCGGGGCGAGCTGGAAACGGTGCTGCGCCGCCACGGCCTGGAGCCGCGCCCGTCACAGGCCAGCTGGCTGCTGGTGGACGCACCCGGCCTGAGAGCCCGGCTGGCACCGGCCGGCATCGTCGTGCGCGACTGCACCAGCTTCGGCATGCCCGGCGTCATGCGGATCGCGGTGCCGGGCGAAGCCGGGATCGCCCGGCTGGCCGAAGCCCTGGACCGGACCGCCGGTCCAGCCGAACCAGCCGGGTTCACGAAGAGGCACAGCGAGAGGCAGGGCAATGAGTGAGCGCAGTTTTGACCGGGCGGCCGCGGCCGTCAAGCCCGTCGATGCCGCCGCGGCCGCGACCGCGGCGGCGCGGCAGGACCAGCTGACCAAGCCGCCGGGATCGCTGGGCCGGCTGGAAGTCGTGGGCATCCAGCTGTGCGCCATAGCGGGCCGCTGCCCGCCGCCGGTGCCAGTACCGGTCACCGTCGCGGTGTTCGCGGCCGACCACGGGGTGGCCGCCGAGGGCGTCACCGCCTGGCCGCGCGAGGTCACCGCGCAGATGGTGGCCAACTTCTGCGCGGGCGGAGCCGCGATCAACGTGCTGGCCCGGCACACCGGGGCGGACGTGCTCATCGTCGACGTCGGCGTCGCGACGCCCATACCGGGGGACACCCACACGCTGCTGCGGCGTACCGTGCGCCCAGGTACCGGCAACATTGCCGTCGAGCCCGCGATGACGGAGGCGGAGGCCCGCGACGCCCTCGACGTGGGGACGGACATCGCCGCCGAGGCCGCTGGCCGGGGGGCCGGGATGCTGGTGACCGGCGACATGGGCATCGGCAACACCACCGCCTCGGCGGCGATCATCGCCATATTCACCGGCCGGCCAGCCGCCGCGGTCACCGGCCGTGGAGCCGGCGCCGACGATGCCATCATGGCCCGCAAGACGCAGGTCGTTGACCGCGCCCGCCAGCGCATCCCGGCGGGCGCGGATCCGCTGGCCATCCTGGCCGGGCTCGGCGGGCTGGAAATCGCGGCCCTCACCGGCTTCATCGTGGGCGGCGCCGCGCACCGGCTGCCGGTCCTCGTGGACGGCGTGATCGCCGCCGCGGCCGCCCTGACCGCGGCGGCGATCGTCCCTGACGTGCGTGGCTACCTGATCGGCGGGCACCGTTCGGCCGAGCCCGGCGCCACCGCCGCACTCGCTCACCTGGGCATCGAGCCGCTGCTCGACCTGCAGATGCGGCTGGGCGAGGGCAGCGGCGCCACCCTGGCGATACCGCTGGTGCAGGCCGCGGCCAAGATCCTGGCCGAGATGGCGACCTTCGGCTCCGCGGGCGTGGCCGACAAGCTGGAGCCGGGGGAGTAGCTCCGGGATCCCGAGGGGCCATCCGGCTCACCCGTGCCGGGTGATGCCGGTGTTTCGTGCGCGCGCAAGCGTTGTGTCTGCCCCGGGCAAATGACTGCGCCGCCTGGGCGCCCGGCGCGTAGCCGCGAAGCGCGAAGGAGGAGGAATGCCACTCGCCGATTCGTCCTACCCGCTGTTGAGCGTGTTCTGGACGATGCTCGAGTTCTTCCTGTGGGTGATCTGGATCTGGATCCTGATCATGGTGTTTATCGACATCTTCCGCAGCCGCGATCTTTCGGGGGGGGCCAAGGCCCTGTGGTTCCTGTTCGTCCTGTTCATTCCGCTCATCGGCGTGCTGGTCTACCTGATTGCCCGGGGTGGCAGCATGCATGAGCGGGCCGCCCGGCAGGTCCAGCAGCAGGACGCCGAATTCCGTGCCTACGTCCAGCAGGCGGCGGCGGGCGGCGGGCCCAGCCCGGCCGACCAGCTGGCCAAGCTGGCCGACCTGCGCGACCGTGGGGTCATCTCCGCCGATGAGTTCGAGCGGGAGAAGGCCAAGGTCCTCGCGGCCTGACCGGGGACCGGCGGCCCGCGTCACCCCGGCGCGGGCCGCCGGCACCGCCGTTAGGCATCGCCGTCGGGGTACTGGAAGACCCGGTCGAGCGGGACACCGAACACCCGGGCGATCTGGAAGGCCATCTCCAGCGACGGGGAGTAGCGGCCCTGCTCGATGGCGATGATCGTCTGCCGGGTCACCCCGATCTGCCGTGCCAGTTCCGCCTGCGTCATCTCGCCGGCGGCGAACCGCAGCGCGCGGATCGAGTTGGTGATCCTGGTTGGCTTGGTCATGGCGGCCGCTACAGCCCACGCCGGTAGGCGATCAGCCGGGCCACGGATCCGCCCACCGCCCACAGCACGAAACCCAGGTAGATGACGTTCGCGATCCAGAAGTAGTCCAGCTTCGCGACGGCCATGCCAAAGCCCGCCGCCGCGCCGGCGATGACGAACCAGCGGCTGGCGTACTCGCCGAACCGGTGGATCTCCTTGTCCCGGACATCCCCCCGGCGGGTCTCGCTCGGGCTGGCCGTCTCCACCAGGGTCCGGCCCACGGTCGTCGCGACCACCGAGGCGATCGTCGTCCACAGCAGCACCCAGAAGTACGAGACCTGCGCGACCGGAGTGTCCTGCACCCGCCCGATGATGATCACGAGATAGACGAGGTAGGCTCCCGCGCTGGTCACCAGGTACACCCAGGTGCCCTTCTCCTCGTAGGACAGCGCTCTGTCACCCACCGATGTTAAGAATCTTTGACACGGCCAATGTAAAGCAAGTCGAACTTCATGTCAAATATTCTTAACGCCTGCGGTGCCCACGGCCCGCTGCTCCTGGCCGGCTCCGATCCCGGCCGCGGGGCGGGGCTCGCGGGCCAGGGCCGTGCGGTGGCCCGCGGGCCAGGATCGTGCCGTGGCTTCTTGCCGGCGGTCTGCCCCCTGGATATGGTTCCTCCAGATCACGCCAGGGGGGGCATAGACATGGCAAAGGCGCCAGGCCGGTCCGCAGGGAAACGCGTGCTCGGGGTGGCGCTGATGGTGCTCGGCGTGGCGCTGATCGGTTACGGCGCGCACTACCTGGCCATCAGCGGCAACTGCTCAAGCACCGGCTATGTGTCCTACGGGCCGGTGCCCAAGTGCGGTGGCGGCGAGGCCCTCTACATCATCTCGGTGTTCTTCCTCGGTCCCCTGCTCGCCGTGATCGGCTGGCTGTGGGCGGGTCTGTGGGGAGTGCTCTGGCCGTCGGTGTGCGTGGCGGTCGGGCTGGGCCTGATCACCATCCGGCTGGACACCAGCGCCCCGGCCGGGGCCAAGTCGTTCGGCCTGGTCGTGGGCGTCTGTTTCCTCGCGCTTGCGGTCCTGTCGGTCATCCTCAGCCTGCGCAAACGGCTCCGGAAGCAAACCGCGCACCTGCCCGCGCCCGGTCAGGCGGGCGGCCCGCAGGTGGTCCCGGGCACGGTCATATCCGCGTTCCCGCCGGACCCGGCCGCGTCCCCCGGGCTGGCCTTCCCGGAATCGCCCGTCGTCACGGTGGCGCCCGCCGAGGCCAGCCCCGGCTCCGATCCGCTCGACCGGATCGCGAAGCTGGCCCAGTTGCGTGACAGCGGTGCGCTTACCGACGAGGAGTTCGAGCGCGAGAAGGCGAAACTGCTGGCCGAGATGTGACCCGTCAGGCGCGGCGGGCCTCGCCATCCGGCCCGCGCGGCGGGGGTGGCCCGGGCGGCGGAAGTGGCCCACTCGGCGGGGGTGGCCCGGGCGGTGGCAGTGGGCCCGGATCGCGGAGGAATACCGTCAGCGCCCGGTAATAAGGCGCGATCGTCGGAATGTCGGCGTACTCGGCGGGACCGTGCTGGCCATCGCCGCCGATGCCGAAGATGACCGCGTCGATGCCGCGCTGGTAGTAGAACCGGCCGTCCGACGCGCCGTGCTTGCGCAGCAGGTCGGGCCGGTATCCCTGGCGGGTGATGGCCTGCCGGAGCCGGCGCATCTCGGGGCGGTCCGCGTCCGCGTGGCGGGCCGGGTCGGCGCTGTCGACGACGGGCGTGACGCCGGGTTCGCAAAAGCCCGCCAGGTAGGCGGTGACCTCCGCCCCGGTCTTGCCGTTCAGGTCCGGGTCGTCGGCCGGGAAGCGGATGTCGAGCCAGGCCTCGGCGTGGTCCGGTATCTGGTTGAAGGCCTGGTTGGCCGTTTCGATCCGGGCCAGGTTGACCGTGGTCCGCCAGGCCTCCCCGGCCGGGACCGGGTAGGCGGCCAGCACATGGGACAGGCTGCGGTGCAGCTTGACGAGGGCATTGTCGCCCAGCCAGGGGTAGGCGCCGTGGGCCCCCCGGCCGCTCGCGCGCAGCCTCGCGTTGATCCGGCCCTTGGAGTCGGTCACCAGCCGCAGCCCGCTGCATTCCCCGATGAGGACGAACTCTCCGGTGACCCCCTGCTCCAGCTGATGCAGCGTGCCGTCGCGCCCGCCGACCTCCTCGTCGGTGACCAGCTGCAGCCCCAGCGGGTACCGGACAGCACCGGCCAGCTCGCCGAAGACCTGGGCCATCACCAGCGCCGACACCTTCATGTCCTGGGCGCCCCGCGCGTACAGCCGGTCTGCTTCCCGGCGTGGGCGGAACTGCTCCGGCCCGGCCGGCACCACATCGAGGTGGGCGTTGAGGATGATCCGGAAGCCCGGCCGGTCCGCGCCGCGGTAGAGCAGCGCGCTCGGCTTGCCGGCTGACTCGAACCTCTCCACCGTGAAGCCCGGCCCGGCGAAATCAATCACCATCTCCAGCGCCCGGCGGAGATCCGCCGGCCGGTCAGCGGTCGAGGGCACGGCCAGCAGCTCGGCGGCCGCGCCGGCGAAGAGGTCGAAATCCATCCCGCCATCTTCTACCGGAAGATCATCGGGGTAATCACCCGCAGTAAGTGATCATCCGGATCACCCTCCGATCACGGGCTTAGATCCCAAAGGTAAAGAACTTGCTCAGGCGTGACATCCGGGAAGGTCCGGGTGTAAAGGTTGCCATTACTACTGTGCCCGGCCTGACCGGGGCCGGGGGGAGCGAGCTCAAAGGGGAACTCGGTGAAACTGACTCGTCTGGGCGGGCTGGGTGCGGCCATCAGCCTGGCGGTGGCCGCCGGACTGGCGCCCGCGATAGCGCAAGCATCGGTGGCCGGCGGCAGCCCGGCCCCAGCGGTAACCCACTACACAGGCACCGCGGGAGTTACCAAGCTCCTGCCCCGGGCCCATCCACGCGCGCCCAGCTCGGTACCGGCCGAGGTCCGGCCACGCGGGGCCCGCCGGCTCCCGGCCGGGCATTTCTCGGCTACCGAATCGGTGCCCGGCGCCGCCGCAGCCGCCGGGGGCGTGCCGGCCGCCACCCCGGCCGCGCTGGAGAACTTCAACGGCGTCAGCAGCCGCGACAGCCAGTTCACCAACTACGAGCAGACCTTCGAGCCGCCGGACCAGGGGCTGTGCGAGGGCAACGGTTTCGTGCTGGAGGCGGTGAACTCCGCGTACCGGGTCTACCAGAAGGACGGGGACTCCCTGCGCGGGCCGTTCAACATCAACGACCTGTTCAACGTGGGCGGCCAGGAGTTCACCAGCGACCCGCGCTGCTGGTATGACAGCACCACCCAGACCTGGTTCGCGACCATCCTGTTCCTCAGCGGCGGGGGTGCCGGCCCTCATTCGTCGCTGCTCATCGCCGTCCGGCACAGCACGGACCCGCGCGGGCTGTGGAACGAGTACGCCATCAACACCGCCGACCTGGGCGGGAACGGCTGCCCGTGCTTCGGCGACCAGCCACGGATCGGCATCGACGGGACCAACTTCTACGTGACCGCCGACGAGTTCTCCATCACCGGGCCGCAGTTCAACGGGGCCGAGATATGGGCGTTCGACAAGGCGGAGCTGGTCGCCGGCGACCCCACGGTGAAGTTCGCGCACTTCAAGTACCTGACGCTCGATAAACACCTCACGCTCGCGCCGCAGCCGGCCCTGACCGACGGGAACCCGCCCGCCGAGTTCTTCCTCAGCTCGCTGGACTTCGGCGGCTCGGGCGACAACCGCATCGGCGTGTGGGCCGTGACCCACGAGAACGAGGTCGGCCTGGGCGGCACGCCCACGCTGTCCAGCACCATCATCACCTCCGAGGCGTACGCCAACCCGCCGGCCGAGTTCCTCCTCAGCTCGCTGGACGTCCTCACCGCCGGCGACAACCGGATCGGCGTGTGGGCTGTGACCGACGAGAACAAGGTCGGCCTGGGCGGCACGCCCACGCTGTCCAGCACTATCATCACCTCCGAGGCGTACG
>DATDGI010000032.1:0-3811 GCA_036522155.1 Streptosporangiaceae bacterium | reverse complement strand
CGAGCGCGGCCGAGGCCACCAGGCGCGCCACGTCCGGGCCGGCCGCCAGCGCGGCCACCTCCGGGAACCTGGCCCGGCGGGCCTGCTTGGCCGCCTCCTGGGCGGTCGCCCGCCAGCGGGCCAGCGCCCGTTCTCCCCGCTCACCCAGCCAGCGGGTGACACACCGCTCCGCCGCCCAGGGCACGATCACGTCCACCCCGGTCTCGGTCAGCAGCTCCACCGCCAGCTGGCCACGGTCACCCTTGGGCAGGGCCTGCACCACCACCACCGTGGGCTGGGCGGGCGGCTCCACCCGCCGCGCCCGCACGGCGAGCTGGAGCGCACCGGGCCGGGCCTGGGTGACCACACACTCGGCCAGCTGGCCGGCCCCGTCGGTGACATCCACCCGCTCCCCCGGCGCAAGCCGCCGGACGGTGGCGGCGTGGCGTCCCTCGGCGCCGGTCAGGGCGATGACATCGGCGGCCAGCTCGCCGGGCGTGGCCACGAACACCGGCGGCCGCGCGTCCGGGCCGGGGGCCGCGGCGGGCGGCTCAGCGGCCGTTGAACGCATCCCGCAGGCGGGAGAAGAACCCTTGCTGGCCGGGCGCGAACTTGCCCGGCGGGGCCTCCTCGCCCCGGAGCTTGGCCAGTTGCCGGAGCAGGGTCTCCTGCTCTTCGTCCAGCTTGGCCGGGGTCTCCACGGTCACATGGATGATCAGGTCGCCGCGGCCGGACTCGTTCAGGTGCCGGACGCCGAGCCCGTACAGCGGGATCACCTGGCCGGATTGGCTACCGGGCCGGATGTCGAGATCCCGGGTGCCGTCCAGGGTCTCCACCGACAAGGTGGCGCCGAGCGCGGCCGACACCATCGGGATGGTGACGGTGCAGTGCAGATCGTCGCCCTGGCGCTCGAAAATCGCGTGCGGCCGCTGCACGATCTCCAGGAACAGGTCGCCGGGCGGGCCGCCGCCGGGGCCGATCTCCCCCTCGCCGGCCAGCTGGATGTGGGTGCCGTCCTCGACCCCGGCCGGGATCCGCACCTTCATGCTGCGGCGGGTGCGCACCCGGCCGTCCGCGTCGCACTCGGGGCAGGGCCGCCGGATGAGGGTGCCGTAGCCACCGCAGGCCGGGCAGGGCCGGGAGGTCATCACCTGGCCCAGGAACGAGCGGGTGACCTGGCTCACCTCGCCCCGGCCGCCGCAGACGTCGCAGGTCTCGGGATGGGTGCCCGGCGCGGTGCCCTCGCCTGAGCAGGTGGGGCAGACCACCGCCGTGTCCACCACCAGCTCCCGGGTCGCCCCGAAGGCGCACTCGGACAGGTCGAGATCCACCCGGATGGTGGCGTTGCGGCCGCGGCGGGCGCGGCTGCGCGGGCCGCGCGGCCCGGCCCCGGCACCGAAAAAGGCGTCCATGATGTCGCTGAACGGGAAGCCGGCCCCGAACCCGCCGGGCCCGGCGCCCGGCCGGGCGAACGGATCCGCGCCCAGGTCGTACATCTGCCGCTTCTCCGGGTCGGACAGCACCTCGTAGGCCTGGGTGATCTCCTTGAACCGCTCCTGGGTCTGCGGATCAGGGTTGACGTCCGGGTGCAGTTCCCTGGCCAGCCGGCGGTAGGCCTTCTTGACCTCGTCAGCGCTGGCATCACGGCGGATCCCGAGGATCCCGTAGTAGTCGTTCACGATCACGACCCGGCCAGGATCTGGCCCACGTACCGTGCCACCGCGCGTACCGCCCCAATCGCCGTCGGGTAGTCCATCCGGGTCGGCCCCAGCACCCCGAGCCGGGCCAGCGCCTGGTCACCGGTCCCGTAGGTGACCGCCACCAGCGACGTGCTGCGCAGCCCGGCCACCGGGTTCTCGGCCCCGATCCGGACGGTCAGCGAGGACTGGCCCGCCGACTCACCCAGCAGCCGCATCAGCACGACCTGCTCTTCCAGCGATTCGAGCACCTCGTGCAGGCCCTGCGAGAAGTCGGCGGTGGTGAGGTTGGACGCCCCGCCGACCACCACCTTCTCCTCGTTCCGCTCGATCAGGCTCTCCAGGATGACCGAGAAGACGGCCGCCGCGTTCGGCCGGTCGCTGGGCTGGACGCGCTCGGGCAGTTCGGCGACGACCGAGGCCACCTCGGCTAGCCGCCGCCCGTCGAGGCAGGCGTTGAGCACCGCGCGGAGCTGGGTGACCGCGTCCTCGTCGATCGGGTCGGGCAGTTCCACCGTCCGCTGCTCCACCCGGCCGGTGTCGGTGATCAGTACCAGCAGCACCCGCGTGGCCGCCAGCGGCACCAGTTCCACGTGCCGGACCAGGGACCTGGTCAGGGACGGGTACTGGACCACCGCCACCTGCCTGGTCAGCTGGGCCAGCAGCCGGACCGTGCGCATGACCACGTCGTCCAGGTCGTACACCCCGGCCAGGAAGGTCTCGATGGCCCGCCGCTCGGCCGCGGACAGCGGCTTGACCCCGGACAGCCGGTCGACGAACAGCCGGTACCCCTTGTCCGTGGGGATCCGGCCCGCGCTCGTGTGCGGCTGCGCGATGTAGCCCTCCTCTTCCAGGACGGCCATATCGTTGCGGATCGTCGCCGGGGAAACATCCAGGTGATGCCGGTCGACGAGGGACTTCGAGCCCACCGGTTCCATGGTGGAGACGTAGTCCTGCACGATGGCGCGCAGCACCGCGAGCTTCCTGTCGTCCAGCACTGAGCCCCTCTCTGGCACTCGCTGATCCCGAGTGCCAAGTGTATGGCGGCCTGGGCATCCTGGCACAGTTCCGCTGGCAGTGACACTGTGACAAGTCGTGCAAACGGATGGGCCGGCCGTCACTCTCGGTGAGGTGACCTGGCAGGCGGGGAATGATCAGGTAAGTTCATGGCTGCTGAGGGGGATCGGCCACGCCGCCAGCGGGGGCGGCTATGCCGGAATTGATGGAATTTGGGACCGCGCCCGGAACCGGCGGCTGCCTTAGTAACGTTTGCATAGCGACTGTCGCAGAGGAGCCATGACAAGCCACCCGCCCGAGCCTCCCGCTGAGTGGGAGTCTTCCCCGGAGGGAAGGCTGGCCCGCGACGGGCAGCGGCCGGCCATGCCGGCCGGCGAGTGGCCCGGGCTCGCCCGTCACCCCCGTGCCGCGGATCGGACAGGCAACGGCCACCGGGCGGCGACCGCGTATCCACCCAACGGGGTGCCGCTGCCCCTGGCTGACCCCTCGCTCGCAGATCACGCACTGGCGAACCCCCCGGCGGACGGCTACCCGGCGGACGGGTACCGGGCCGGCGGCTATCCGCTCGACGGCTACCCGGCCGATGATTACCTGCCGGACTATCCGGCCGACGGCTACCCGCCCGATGACCACCCGGCCGACGGCTACCCGCCCGATGACCACCCGGCCGACGGGTACCTGCCGATGCCGGACTACCCGTCGATGCCGGACTACCCGCCCATGCCCAGCTACCCGCCGCTGTCGGACTACCCGTCCATGCCGGACTACCCGCCCGCGCCCGACTACCCGCCCGAGCCGGGGCACCAGCCGGGCCCGGGCTATCCGCCCGACGCGCACGTCGACCACGACGAATACGTCCACCCCCGCGACGCCACCGCCCACGTGATCACGGCTAGCCCGGCCACCGCTAGCCCGGCCACCGTAAGCCCGGCCACCGTAAGCCCAGCCACCGCTAGCCCGGCCGCTGGCCCGGGCACCTACCGGCCAGCCACCATCGGCCCGGCCGCCAGCCCAGGCACGGCCGGGCCAGCCCAGGCCGGCCAGCAGCACGTGGGCTCCGCCTGGGCGCACCTGGCCGGTGCCAGCCAGGCCAGCGCCAGCCAGGCCAGCGCCCTGGC
>DATDGI010000031.1:0-2771 GCA_036522155.1 Streptosporangiaceae bacterium | reverse complement strand
TGACCAGGCCCGCGTCACGCAGCCGGTTGAGCAGCGGGTAGACGGTGCCATCACTGGTCAGCAGGCCGTCGGCCGCGGCGAGGTCGCGGACGAGTTCCAGCCCGAAGCGGGGTCGGACCTCAAGCAGCGCGAGGACGCACGGCCCGAGCACACCCCGCCGCAGCTCGGTCATGCCTCCCTCTGCTGCCATGCCTCACATGATGCCTTGTCACGCAAGATAAGTAAACCGGATCGCGTGCTGGGGCGCCCGCGGTTCCGGTTGGGGAACGGAACCGGGGCGCCCGGAGGCTGGTGGTGCGGCCGCGCTAGGAGATGGTGATGTTGGTGGCGCGGAGGGCGGTGTACCAGGCGGTGTAGTCCTGGGCGGTGGTGCCGTAGTGGGTGCCGGGCTGGAGGAGGGCGGCGAGGGTGATGAAGTCGGTGAGCATGTGCTGGTAGGCGGTGCGGTTGTGGGTGGGGAGCAGGTTCGTGTGGGTCAGGATGGTGCGGGCCTGGGTGGCGAGGTTGCGGGCGTCGGCTTCGAAGAGCAGGTGGTTGGCGGTGGTGGTGGCCTGGTTCTCGATGACCAGGGCGCCGGCCAGGGTGTCGAGGTTGATCTGCTCCGAGCATTCCGGACAGCGGATTTACGGGTAATTCACGCTACGGACTGCCGTTCCAGGTACTCATTGCGGACTTGCTGTGGGGTCCGGTACTGAAGTCCGGAGTGCCTGCGTCTTGAATTGTACCAGAATTCGATGTACCTCACAACGTCACGGCGCGCATGCTCGCGGGTCGGATACTGGGTACGGTGGACACGCTCGTTCTTCAGCGCAGCGAAGAACGATTCGGCCATCGCATTGTCGTAGCATATCCCGGTGCGCCCGACCGACTGCCGGAGGTTATGCTTCTTCAGCGTCTTCGCGAACTCATGAGATGTGTAATTGCTGCCGCGATCGGAGTGGAAGACAGCTTTCTCAGCAAGAGGATGATTGCGTGCAGCCATCTCGATGGCCTGCTCGATGAGCGGTGTCTTGTAGTTATCGCCGGCGGCCCATCCGATTACCTCTTTCGTGTGACAGTCGATGACCGTCGCCAGGTAAAGCCACCCTTCCCATGTCGGAATGTAAGTTATGTCGCCGACCATTTTCTCACCCGGCGCGGCAGCAGCGAAATCCCGTTTCACGAGGTCCGGGATGCCGTGCTCCTGGCCGTCGCCCTCGGTGAGACTGAACCGCCACGGCTTCGGCTGGCATGCCTCCAGGCCCAGCTCGCGCATGACGGACCGGACCAGCTCCAGGCCGGCGGGCACGCCCCACGCCGCCAGGTCCGCGTGGACCCGCCGGTACCCGTACGTCCCGTCTGATTCATCGAATGACTTCTGCACGACCAGGGCAATCATCTTGCGCCTTTTCGCCGTCGCCGATTCTGGCGTATCCCGCCATTCGTAGAAACCGGACCGGGATACTTCCATCCACCTGCACATTCCCGCGATCGACGGCACATGCTCATCCGGTGATTCCTGGTAGGCCGCATACTCCGCGTCGATGAACTCGAATTTCTCGGTCACCGATGGTCGCGGGCGAAGTATGCTGCGGCTTTTTTCATGAACTCAAGCTCCATCTTGAGTTCCCGGGTTTCCCGTTCGAGCTCGCGTAGCCGCGCGCGTTCGCTCACGGTAAGCGGCGGCTCTTCGCCGGCGTGGTCACGGCGGTAGATGCCCACCCAGTTGCCGAGTGTGCCTTCGTTTATTCCGAGCTCCTTGGCTACCCTGGCGATCGGGCGTGATGTCTCGATCACCATCTTCACGGCTTCGTCCTTGAATTCCGGCGAGAAGCTCTTTTTCGGTCGAGGCAAAACATTCACCTTTCCAGGTTGTCCATCCTAATGGATGGACTGTCCGGAAAGTTCGGGGCACCTCAGGGATCTCTCCGGCGCAGCTGGCGATGGTGACGGTGCTGCAGTTCACCGAGAACCTGACGGACCGGCAGGCGGCCGATGCGGTGCGGGGCCGGCTGGACTGGAAGTACTGCCTGGGCCTGGCGCTGGAGGATGAGGGGTTCGACTTCAGCGTGCTGAGCGAGTTCCGGTCCCGGCTGGCAGAGGGGGGGATGGAGGCGGTGCTGCTGGAGGTGCTGCTGGCCCGGCTGGGTGAGCTGGGCCTGGTGGCGGCGGGGATGCCGCAGCGGACCGATTCGACCCGGGTGCTGGGCCGGATCCGGGAGCTGAACCGGCTGGAGCTGGCCGGGGAGAGTGTGCGGGCGGCGCTGGAGGCGCTGGCCGCGGCCGCGCCGGGCTGGCTGGCCAATGTCATCGACGCGTCCTGGCAGCAGGTCTACGGGCAGCGGGTCGACGGTATCCGGCTGCCGGAGAGCGCGGCCAGGCGGGCGGACCTGGCGGTGCGATACGGCCGGGACGGTTACCACCTGCTGCGGCAGGTCCGCGCGCCGGGCGCGCCGGGCTGGCTGGCCGGCCTGCCCGCGGTCCAGGCGCTGCGGCAGATCTGGATCCAGCAGTTCTGCCTGGACCAGGGGGAGAGCGGGGAGAAGGTGATCTGGCGGGGGGACGAGCAGGGCCTCCCGCCGGGCAGAGCCCGGATCATCTCCTGCTATGACCTGGACGCGCGGCATACCGAACGGCGCGGCACGGGCTGGGGCGGGTACAAGGTGCACCTGTCTGAGACCTGCCACACCCCCGACGCGGCCGGCCGCCGCCCGGCCCCGAACCTGCTCACCAGCACCCAGACCACCCCGGCGCCGGTGACCGGCGCGGAGATGACCGAACCGGTCCACGAC
>DATDGI010000030.1:0-18751 GCA_036522155.1 Streptosporangiaceae bacterium | reverse complement strand
GCACCACTGTACCCCACATTCCCCCACCGTCAATGCCTCACGCACCCCAGCTCCCCACCGGGCGCCCAAAACGGCCCGCGGACTGCCTGGCGTGTCGCGGCGCGCCACCGCCGTCGGCCACGGACAGCCGCCGCCGGCCCCGGACAGCCGCTGCCGCGCCCGGGACCGGCCGCGCCGCGGCTGGAGCCGCGCCGAACTGATACCGGAATCGCACGCGGGACCGGCAGGAATCGCGCGGGGCAGCGGACAGGACGTACTGTCGGAACGCACCGTTCCGCAGTACGGCCGCCCAGCCGGAACGCGCCGGCTGCCGCTGCCCCCGATCAGGCCGCGGCCGGGGGGCGATCCGGGGCGGGACCGGGCGGCACAGGCAGCCGAGCAAGGAGGGCGAGTGGTCACCGACACCGGGCACGAGACCGGGCGGACACTCGACGATCTGGTGCGGACAGCGCGCCGGGTCGGCAGCGCCGTCGAGACCGTCATCGAGGGAAAGGCGGGCGCCATCCGGCTGGCACTAACGGTGCTGCTGGCCGAGGGCCATGTGCTGATCGAGGACGTGCCCGGGGTGGGCAAGACGATGCTGGCCAAGGCGCTGGCCCGGTCAACCGACGGCACGGTGCGCCGCATCCAGTTCACCCCGGACCTGCTCCCCAGCGACATCACCGGGGTCAGCGCGTACAACCAGGAGCGGCGCGAGTTCGAGTTCAAGCCGGGGCCGGTGTTCGCCAACATCGTGGTCGGCGACGAAATCAACCGGGCGTCCCCGAAGACCCAGTCGGCGCTCCTCGAATGCATGGAGGAGCGGCAGGTGACGGTGGACGGCACGACCTACGCGCTGGCCCCGCCGTTCATGGTCATCGCCACCCAGAACCCGATCGAGATGGAGGGCACCTACCCGCTGCCCGAGGCCCAGCGGGACCGGTTTACGGCCCGCATCTCGATGGGTTACCCCAGCGCGGAGTCGGAACTGGCGATGCTCGACGCCCATGGCTCGTCCTCACCGCTGGCGGATCTCCAGCCGGTCGCCCGGGCCGAGGACATCCGGGAGCTGATCGGCGCGGTCCGCCAGGTGCATTTCGCCGATACCCTGAAGCAGTACGTGATCAGCCTGGTCACCGCCACCCGCAGCACCCCCGAGCTGCGCCTCGGCGCCTCACCCCGGGCCACCCTGCACCTGCTGCGGGCCAGCCGGGCGTCGGCCGCACTGGCGGGCCGGGACTTCGTGATTCCCGACGACGTGCAGGCGCTGGCCCTGCCGGTGCTCGCGCACCGGCTGCTGCCCAGTGCCGAGGCCATGGTCGCGCGCAGGCTGCCCGAGGACGTGCTGGCCGGGATCGTCGAGCAGGTCCCGCTGCCGCAATACCGGTAGGTGCCAGGATGCGGTCACTGCTCGCCGGACTGACCACTCGGGGACGGGCCTTCCTCGCCGCCGGGCTGGCCGCCGGCGTGCTGGGGCTGGGGCTGGGCCAGCGCGAGCTGGTGACCCTGGGCGGGCTGCTGATCCTGCTGCCGCTGCTGTCCGCACTGGCCGCCGCCCGCGCCCGCTACCGGATCCGCTGCCAGCGCGAGATCCTCCCGGCCCGGGTGCCCGCCGGCCAGGCCGCCACGGTCACCATCCGGATGGACAACGTGACCAAGCTGCCCACCGGGCTGCTGCTGGCCGAGGACACCATCCCCTACTCACTGGGCACCCGGCCGCGGTTCGTGCTGGAGCGGATCGGGGCCGGTGCCAGCCGCGTGATCTCCTACCAGCTCCAGTCCGACAACCGCGGCAAGTACGCGATCGGGCCCCTGCTCGTCCGGGTGGCCGACACGTTCGGCCTGGTCCGGCTGGGCAACTCGGTCGCGCTGCCGGGCACGCTGGTGGTGACCCCGGCCATCACCACGCTGCCGCCGGCCTCGCTGGCCGGCACCTGGCTCGGGGAGGGCGGCACCCGGGCTGCGGTCGCCGCCGCCGCCGGGGAAGACGACGTCGTGCCGCGTGCGTACCGGGACGGCGACGAGCTGCGCCGGGTGCACTGGCGCTCCACGGCCCGTTATGGCGAGCTGATGGTGCGTCGGGAAGAACAGCGCTGGCGGAACCGGGCGGTGCTGTTCCTGGATACCCGCTCCCGCGCGCACAGCGGCCGCGGGCCGTCCTCGTCGTTCGAGTACGCCGTCAGCGCGGCCGCCTCCATCGGCGTGCACCTGGCCCGGGAGGGCATCGACGGCGAGTTCTACACCGATGCCGGGCGGGTGACCGGCGACGGCCGGTTCGAGGACATGCTGCTCGACTCGCTGGCCGTGATCCGGCCGTCCCGGACGGTCGAACTCGGCCAGATCCTGGCGGACCGGCCGCGGGGCAGCGGCGGCCTGCTGATCGCCGTGATGGGGCGGCTGACCGAGGACGAGGCCCGGCGGCTGGCCGCGGCCCGCAACGCGGGCGGTGCCTCGCTGGCGGTCCTGCTGGCCGTCTCCACCTGGAACACCGACGCGGGCGGCGGCCGGGTGGCCGGTGAGACCGAGGCGGCCAGCAGCGTCCTGGCCGCGGC
This sequence comes from Streptosporangiaceae bacterium, assembly GCA_036522155.1. GTDB lineage: Bacteria > Actinomycetota > Actinomycetes > Streptosporangiales > Streptosporangiaceae > UBA9676. Next base: position 16,220 of record DATDGI010000030.1, on the reverse strand, counting down.
CGGCTGGCGGGTCACCACCGCCACCGCCGACCTGCCGCTCAGCGCGGCCTGGGAGATGCTCAACCAGCCAACCGGCCAGCGCCCGCTGGGCCTGAGCACAGCGGCGGGGGCAGGCTGATGAATCACCGGCTCACCGTGACCGCGGCCGCGGCGACCGTGCTGGCCTCGATCGCCCTGTACTCGCTGATCGACAAGACCGGCTGGTTCTGGGCCGGGCTGGGGGCCACCGTGGTCGCCGCCGGGATAGGCACGCTGACCCGGCTGCGTACGCTCCCGGTGCTCGTCTGCCTCCTGGCCGAACTGGCAGGCCTGTTCCTGTACCTCAACCTCGTGTTCGCCTACCGGCTGTCGGGATACGGGGTGCTGCCGACCCGGGCCTCGGTCCACCATCTGGTGTGGCTGATCGGGCAGGCCAACGCCGAGATGGGGATATACGGCCCGCGGGTGCCGGCCTATCACGGGGTCGAACTGATGGCCGCGGCCGGGATCGGCATCGTCGCCGTCGCCACCGATCTGGTCGCGGTGCGGCTCCGCCGGCCCGCGATCGCCGGCCTGGCCCTGCTGGTGCTGTTCTGCGTGCCGCTGACGACCGCCGCCAACCCCGGACCGGTCAGCGATGCGCTGGTGTTCTGCCTGGGCATCTCCGGCTATCTCGCCCTGCTGTCGGCCGAGGGGCGGGAACGGGTGCGCCTGTGGGGGCGGCTGGTCCGCACCTGGCAGAGCTTCCCCGACGGCAGGGGCCCGGATACCCGCCAGCTGGCGGCGGCCGGCCGCCGGCTGGGCTTCACGGCCGTCCTGCTCGCCTTGTGCCTGCCGCTGCTCATACCCGGGCTCCGGCCGCACCGGCTGTTCCAGGGCAGCACCGGCACCGGAGGGCCCGGGTACGCCCCTTCGCTGTCGCTGCCGGATCCGCTCGTCCAGATGAACCAGCAACTGCACGAGCAGCACCCGCAGACGCTGCTGACCTACGACGCCCCGGCCGGCGTCCGGCCCCCCTACCTCCAGGTGTACGTGCTCAGCCTGCTGAGCGCCAGCGACTGGGGCCTGGCCCGGCCGGCCGGAACCAGCGCGGTCGGCACCGGCCCGCTGCCCGCCATGCCCGGGGTCACCGCCGGCACGCCCGGCACCACCCTTCGCGAGACCATCAGCCTGAGCCCGGCACTGCACAGCACCGGCGGCACCCTGACCTACCTGCCGGCGCCCTATGCCCCCCGGTCACTGGCCGTGCCCGGTGACTGGCGGGTGGATCCGGCCACGCTGGCCATCCTGAGCGCCAGCGCCCAGCTAAGCGGCCTGCGCTACTCGGTGGTCAGCAAAGACATCGACCCGACCGGGCGGGAACTCGGGCAGGCGTCCCGGTACCCGGCGGCGGTGGCCGAAGACCTCGCCGTGCCCCCGGCCTACCTGCGGCTGACCTCGCTGGCCAGGCAGATCGTGGCCGGCAAGACCAGCCCCTACGCCCGAGTGGTGGCCCTGCAGCAGTGGTTCCGTGACCCGGCGAACTTCACCTATTCGCTGAACGCGCCGCGGTCGACCGGCGCCGCCGCCCTGGTCACCTTCCTGACCAGGACCCGGCGCGGCTACTGTCAGCAGTTCGCGTTCGGGATGGGGGTCCTGGCCCGGCTGCTTGGCATCCCCTCCCGGGTGGTCGTCGGCTACACCCAGGGCACGCTCCAGCAGAACGGCACCTGGCTGGTCACCACCGGCGATGCCCACGCCTGGCCGGAGATGTACTTCCCGGGTGCGGGCTGGCTGCGGTTCGAGCCGACCCCGTCCGCTTCCGGCGGGCAGGCCACGGCGTCCGTGCCGACCTACTCCACCCCGCCGCCGGGCAGCACGGCCCCGGTCATCGTGCCCACGCTGCCGCCCACCCACGCCCCGGTCCGGCCCCGGACCGGTCACCAGGGCGCCGCGGGCGCACGGCTGCGGCACCCCGGGGCCGGGGCCGGGCCGGGTGCCACCGCCCGCGGCCCTGCCTCGCCCGCCCCGCTAACGGTGACCCTGATCATCGTGGCCGTGCTGGCCGTGGCCGCGGTGGTCCCGTGGGCCGCCAGGTCGGTCACCCGCTGGCGCCGGTGGCGGACCGCCGCCGACGATGCCGGCCGCGCTCATGCCGCGTGGCTGGAACTGCGCGATGATCTGGCCGACCACCGGATCCCCGCCCCGGCGAGTGAATCCCCCCGCGCACTGTCCCGGCGGCTGGGCCGGGTGCTGGGCTTTGCCCCGGATGACCAGGCCGCGCTGGACCGTATCGCGCTGGCCGAGGAGCGGGCCCAGTACGCCCGCAGCCCGGTCCCGTCCGGTCAGCTCCGGGCGGACGCGGAGGCGGTCAGGCGGGCCATCGGCCGGTCCGCGGGCCTGACCGGGCGGTGGGCGGCCCGGGTGCTGCCGGCCTCCCAGCTCAGGCCGGCCAGGGCCGTGCTGCACAACGTGCTCGACGTGTTCGGCTGGCTGGAACTGATCACCGCCCGCCGCCAGCACGGGGCGGCCCGGACGACACCGGGCTAGGTGTAGCGGCCGTTCCGGGCCGGTGGTGGGGGTTACCGAGCGCCCGGACGACACCGGGTTAGGTCAGCGGCTGTTACCGAGCGGCCCGGCCGACACCAGGCAAGGTCAGCGGCCATTGCGGGCCGGCGGCCGGGCTACCGGCCGCCCTCCTGGCGGCGGCGCCAGCGCTCCTCCAGCCGCTCCATGAAGCTGCTCTTGGCGGCCCGCGACTTCTTGCTCTTGGGCGGTGCCTTGGCCCGGCGCTGGCTCCGCTCCCGGCCGGGGCCCGGGGCGGGGCCGCGGACCTGGCCGCGGCCAGGGGCAGCGGCATGGGTGGCGGCCGGGCCTCCGCCCATGTGCCGCCAGCTGGTAAGCGCCCACATCGCGCAGGCGAGCATGACTACGAACCCGCCGACGCCGATGAAAGTGTCTTTGGCGACGACTCCGGCCAGCAGCAGGCCGACGCCGATCAGGAACCCGATCGCGGCGTAGACCACCCGCCGCTTGTAGTGGATCCGGGGGTCCTTCGCGCGCACGGCCTGTGCGAGCTTGGGGTAGTCCGCGTAGAGCGCCTGCTCGATCTGCTCGAGCTGGCGCTGCTCGTGCTCAGAAAGCGGCACAGCGCCTCCCATGAACCTCACGCGCGGGGACAGGTGCGATGACGTTCATCTCCCGGTCCTAGTTCTCTCCACAATACGAGTGCTGCCGCGCAGTGGGAAGGAGCCGTGGGAGAGGCAAGGCGGGGCTTGGCCGGCGATGTTGCCGTCCGCACCCACGGCGCCCGCCCTCTGCCACCCGACTCACCCGCGCCGTCCACGTATTGCGCCGTAGATCACTTCTCAAACAACAGTTCGGTTTCAGTCTACCGGCAGTTCTTCATGATCATCACCTGGGTGGCCGGTCAGGGCGGCCCGGGATTTCTGTATCCCGCCGGACGAGGGCGGCGGGACGGACGGAATCCGGGCCGAACCGGCCAGCGATCTTGTCCACCGTCCGTTCAGCGTCACGCCATGATACCGGCCGCTCACCGAATGCCAGCTGGGTTGCGGATCTGGCCGCGGGCCTGAGGCCGGTGGCGCGGACGCCGACCAGCCGCAACCTGGCCCGGGAGTCAAAACCGGCCGCCGCGTACAGGTCGCAGGCGGTGGCATAGATCTTGCGGGCCACGTCGGTGGGCTCGGGCAGGGTCCGGGACCGGGTGATCGTGGTGAAGTTGGCCAGCCGGAGCTTCACCACCACCGTCCTGGCCACCCAGCCGCCCGCCCGCAGGCTGCGGGCGGTGCGCCCGGACAGCCGGAGCAGCTCACGGCGGATCAGTTCCGGGTCGTCGATGTCGGTGGCGAAGGTCTCCTCCGAGCCGACGCTCTTGTCCATCGCATCCGGGATGACCTGGCGGTCGTCCCGCCCCCAGGCGAGCGCGTGCAGGTGGGTGCCGACCGCCTGGCCGAGTTCCCGCTGGAGCGTGGTCACCGGGGTGCCGGCGATGTCACCCACGGTCCGCAGGCCGAGCCGGGACAGCGCCTGGCCGGTCTGCTCCCCCACCCCCCACAGGGCCGACACAGGCAGCGGGTGGAGGAAGCTGAGCACGCCCGCCGCGGGCACCACCAGCAGCCCGTCCGGCTTGCACAGGGCCGACGCCAGCTTGGCCACGAACTTGGTGCTGGCCACCCCGACCGAGCAGGTGATGGCCTGCTGCTCGCGGATGCTGGCCCGGATGAGCCGGGCGATCCCGGCCGGCCGGCCCAGCCGCCGGACCGCCCCGGAGACGTCGAGGAACGCCTCGTCCAGCGACAGCGGCTCCACCTCCGGGGTGATGGCGCGGAAGACCGCCATCACCTCGGCGGAGACCGCGGCGTACAGGCCATGCCGGGGCGCGACGAAGGTCGCCTGCGGGCACAGCCGGCGGGCTCGCGTCACCGGCATGGCCGACCGGACGCCGTGCTCCCGGGCCTCGTAGGACGCGGACAGCACCACCCCGCGGCTGCCGGTGGCTCCCACGATCACCGGCCGCCCGGCCAGTTCCGGCCGTTCGCGGATCTCGACACTGGCGTAGAAGGCATCCATGTCCGCATGGAGGATGTGGCAGCCAGTGTCGTCGCCAGCCATGCCGCTACCGGTACCCGACGATATGGAACTGGGTCGCGATGTCGCCGAACGCGGGATGGGCCGAGGCGGCCTGCTCCAGCGCCAGCAGCGCGTCCGCCGCGCCCGGGTCGGCGTCGGCGAACATGCCGGGCACTAGGTCGGCGAAGACCCTGACCCCGTGCGCGCTGCCCGCCCGCAGGCCCGCCCCCTCGATCAGGGCCACCACGCCGGCCATGGTGAACCGCCGGATCCGCGCCCCCGGGCCGGCGCCGCTCCCGGCCGGCTGGCTGGACCCGGTGCTGATGCCGGCCAGCAACTGCCGGGCATCGTCGAACCTTCCGGCCAGCGCCCGGTGGATCACGGCCGCGACCGCGCTGGCGGCCAGCACGCTGACCGCGCCGCCGGGCCGGAGCACCCCGGCGATCGCCGCCATCGCGTCCGCCGGGGAATCCACATACTCCAGCACGCTGTGGCAGAGCACCAGGTCCGTGCTCTGCTCCCCGGCCACGGCCATGAGGTCGGCGGCATCCCCCTGGACCATGGTGAGGGGCACGTTCATCTCCGCGGCCCGGCGCTCGGCGCCGGCCAGCGAGTCCGCGCTGGGGTCGATCACGGTCACGTGATGGCCCAGGCCAGCCAGGGGCACGGCGAATCCGCCGGTGCCGCCGCCAGCGTCGATGATGTCGAGCTGGGGCCGGCCCGCCTCCGCCGCCATCGCGGCGGTGACCGCCCGCAGCACGTCGCGCACCACGGCGGTGCGCGCATCGCCGTACCGGCTCCAGGAGCGGCCGGCGGTCCCGCGGGCAGCCAGGTTCCCGGGCGCGTCCCCGGTGCGGCGGTCGCCTGTCACAGCCAGCCTCCCTGTGCCACCATCGCGCCCGCTGACCTGGCCATCCCCGGTCATGTGGGCCCGGGCCAAATCTAGTGCCGGCTACCGACGCCGTGGGCCGCGCCGCCCCCGTCCATGGCTTGTCACCAGGCCATCGCCGGGTTTCACTGAATATGGCGGTCTGAGGTAGTTCGTACCACCGGCAGCCTTGCGGTTGGCCAGCTCTGGATCTGCGCGGATGGGGGATTCATGGCCGTGACACTCCCGGTTCGGGCGCCGATGCCCGCCGCCACCCCCTAGGCTCTCCCGCATGCGAGAGCACCTAGAGCTCCCGCGGCCTCTGCGGCTGCTGCGTACCGTCCTCTGGAGCCTCATCGAATCGGCCGGCCTGCCGGTAGCCGCCATCGCCGTCGCCGCCTGGCTGGACGGCCGCAACGCCGGCCTGATCGCCGGCCTGGCCGCGACCTGGCTGCTCGCGGCCGGGCGCAAGCTGGCCACCGGCAGCGTGCCGAGCCTGCTCACGATCTCGGCGGTCGTGCTCACCCTGCAGACCGCGATGGTGCTGGTGACCGGCCAGCTCTGGCTCTACCTGCTCCAGTTCCCGGCCGCCAACCTCGTGATGTGCGTGCTGTTCGCGCGGACCGCACGGGGGCCGAGCCCGCTGGTCGCCCGGCTGGCCGCCGAGGTGGTCGCGCTCCGCCAGCCCTCCCTCCACCACGCCGGCCTGCACCGCTTCTTCCAGGGCGCCACCTGGCTCTGGGCCGGGATCTTCCTGCTGCTCACGGCCGGCCTGGCGGTGCTGATGGTGACCGAGCCGACCGGGCTGTTCGTGATGCTGTCGACCGCCCTGACCATCGCGCTGACCCTCGCCGGGACCGGTGTGTCGGCGCTGTGGTTCCGGTCCGTGCTGCGGCGCTTCGGCCTCGCCCTCCGCTTCGCCCCCGCCTGATCGCACGGGCCGCCTGACCCGCCAAGGGCCCCGGCCCGGGTCAGAGCGCGAGCGTCGGCTTGAGGTCAAGCAGGCGGGCCAGCAGCCCGTTCACAAACGCCGGTGACCCTTCGGTGGACAGTTCCCTGGCCAGCCGGACGGCCTCGCTGATGGCCACGGCGTCCGGGATGTCATCGGCCCACAGCAGCTCGAACGCGCCGATGCGCAGCAGGTTGCGGTCCACCGCCGGCATCCGGTCGAGGGTCCAGCCTTCGGCGTAGGCGGCCAGCAGTTCGTCGATCCGCTCCTGGTGCGCGTGCACCCCACGGACCAGGTCGGCCGTGTAGGCCGGGACCGGAGGGATCTTGTCGGCGGTGCGCTCGGCCAGCACGTCCAGCACTGGCTGGCGGCGCATCTCCGCTTCAAACAGGACGTCGAGCGCCCGCTTGCGGGCTTTGCTGCGGGCGGCCACGGCGGGGGGTCAGGCCCGGCCGAGATACTCGCCGGTGCGGGTGTCCACCTTGACCTTCTCACCGGTCGTGATGAACAGCGGCACGTTGATCTGCGCCCCGGTCTCCAGCGTGGCCGGCTTGGTGCCGCCGGTGGAGCGGTCGCCCTGCACGCCGGGGTCGGTCTGGCGGATGGTCAGCTCCACCGCGGCCGGCAGTTCCACGTACAGCGGCACGCCGTCGTTGAAGGCCACCACCGCGGTCTGCTCCTCCACCAGGTAGCTGGCGGCGTCGCCGACCGTCGCGGCCGGGATCCGGGGCTGGTCGTAGTCCTGGGTGTCCATGAACACGAAGTCGTCGCCCTCGCGGTACAGGTACTGCATATCGCGCTTGTCCACGTTGGCGGTCTCGACCTTGACCCCGGCGTTGAAGGTCCGGTCGATGACCTTGCCGGACATCACGTTCTTCAGCTTGGTCCGTACGAAAGCGCCGCCCTTACCCGGCTTGACGTGCTGGAACTCCACGACGGTCCAGAGCTGCCCGTCGATGTTGAGGGTGAGGCCGTTCTTGAGGTCGTTCGTGGTGGCCACGTCTTTGTGTCTTCCTGGATACGGGAGCCGGCCCGCCAGGGCCGGTGTGCCCTAGAGGACGAGCAGCTCCCTGCCGGTCGCGGTTGTCGTCGTGGTGAGCAGATGACGGGCTGCCGGTGGCGTCCCAGAGCGCACCACCAGGGTGTCCTCGATCCTGACGCCACCCCGGCCGGGCAGGTAGATGCCCGGTTCGACGGTGATGGGAACCCGGTCAGCAAGTCTACCGGGCCGTCCCGGCCCCAGCGCCGGCGCCTCGTGGATCTCCAGCCCGACGCCGTGCCCGACGCCGTGGGTGAAGAAGTCGCCGTAGCCGGACTGCTCGATGACCTCCCTGGCCGCCGCATCCACGTCGGCCGCCGCCGCACCCGGCTCGGCCACCGCGATCCCGGCCTGCTGGGCCGTGGCCACCAGGTCGTACACCTCGCGCTGCCAGCTGGCCACGCGGCCGAGCGCCACCGTGCGGGTCATGTCGGCGTGGTAGCCGCCGAACCGGGCCCCGCAGTCGATGGTGATCAGGTCACCGGCCACGAAGGCCCGGTCGCCCGGCTCGTGGTGCGGGATGGCCCCGTTCGGCCCGCTGGCGACGATGGTGTCGAAGGCGGGCTTCTCCGCCCCGGCCTCGATCATCGCCCGCTCGATCAGCACGGCCAGCTGGCGTTCGGTCATGCCGGCGGTGATCTTCGGCGCGACCTCGTCGAACGCCTGGCCGGTGAGCGCGCAGGCCCGGCCGAGCAGGGCCAGTTCGGCCGGGTCCTTCACGATCCGCAGATCCTCCACCAGATGGCCCAGCGGCCGCAGTTCGACGCCGCCGGTGGCCGCGAGCGCGTCACGCCGCTCGACCGTCATCTCGTGCGCCTCGAACGCCAGCCGGGCCAGCCCGCGCTGGGCGGCCAGCGCCGCGAGGTCGCCCTCCACCTCGCGGGTGACGACCAGCTCGGTGTCGGGCGCCTCCCGCTCGGCGATCAGCGCATACCGGGAGTCGGTGGCCAGCACCGCGCCGCCCTCGGCCGGCACCAGCAGCGCGGCGTTGGAGCTGGCCAGCCCGGTCAGGTAGCGGACGTTGACCCCGCTGGTGATCAGCGCCGCGTCGGCGTCGAGCGCGGCCAGTTCCGCCCGCAGCCGATCGCGGCGGCCCTGCTGGATTTCCGGCACGCCCCGACTGTACGCAACGGCGGTGCCGCGCACCCGGTTGCGCATGCCCGGGCCGTCCGGGGCGGCCCGTCCACGCGCCGGGCCCGCGGCCGGCGCCCGGTGATGACCGTCAGGTCAGGTGCTTGGCCATGATGATGTCGTCCACGTACCGGCCGTGGATGCAGAACTCCCCGCGCAGGGTGCCCTCCCGCCGGAACCCGGACCGCTCGTACAGGCGCAGCGCGGGCTCGTTGGTGCTCAGCACCCGCAGGCTCAGCTTGTTCCCGCCGCGCTCCCGGGTGTACTGCTCGGCCGCGGCCAGCAGGGCGGCGGCCACGCCGCGGCGGCGGGCGTCTGGGGCGATGGCCAGCCCCATGATCCCCAGCACGTGCGCGTTCTCGCGCAACGTGGTCACCGGCCGCACCCGGATGTAGCCGAGCAGCCGGCCACCGGCCTCGGCCACCAGATGGGCCCCGGGCGGGCTGTCCTCGGTGAAGAAGGTGAAGAACGGGTCGTTGACCCGCTCGATCACCGACGGGAATCCCGATGCGGGTGTCCAGGCGGCCGCGTCCAGGCGGGTCAGCCCGTCCTCGTCGGTGGCGCGCGCGACCCGGATCAGCAGCTCGTCGTCGGGTGTGGTCACCAGCCCATCCTCCCCGCGCTGTCAACTCCGGGCCGCCCGGCCGCAGCCAGCCCACCGCCCGCGGCCACCCGCCCAGCTCCGGGCCACCCACGGCCGCCGCCTCCCCTTTCCTCAGATACTTGCGTGCGAATACACGCAGCCGTATACTCGTAGCCGGATATACGCCACCGGATTGCTGGAGGAGGCTGAGATGCCAGGTCGGCGCGCGGTCGCCAATCCGCTGGCGCTGGCGGTCCTCGTCACCCTGTCCGAGCGGCCGATGCATCCCTACGAGATGGCCACCACCATGCGCAGCTACGGCAAGGAGCGCAGCATCAAGCTGAACTACGGCTCGCTCTACACCGTGGTGGGCAACCTGGCCAAGCACGGGCTGATCGCGGCGGCGGCGGCCAGCCGGGAGGGCCGGCGGCCGGAACGCACCGTGTACGAGATCACCGACGCGGGCCGGGCCGAGCTCGAGGAGTGGATGGCCGAGCTGATCGCGGTCCCGGTCAAGGAGTACCCGCAGTTCGAGGCGGCCCTGTCGGAACTGCCCGTGCTCAGCCCCGGCCGCGCGCTGGAACTGCTCAAGGACCGGGTCGCCGCGCTGGAGCAGGCGATCGCCGACAGCCGCGCCGAACTGGCCGGCCTGACCGGCGTTCCCCGGCTGTTCCTGCTGGAGGCCGAATATCACATCGCCATGCGGGAGGCCGAGCTCGGCTGGGTCCGCGGGCTGGTGGCCGAGTTCGAGGACCGGACGTTCCCGGACCTGGACGGCTGGCAGTACGTGCATGACCGGCACGAGTGGCCACCGCAGTTCGGCCCGGGCCCAGAAGGCCGCGAGCCCGGCGATCCCATTGGCTATCCCCCGCCCGGGACCGGCACGGGAAGGGAGGACGGCGGCAGCAACTGACGGACGGCCCCCGGCAAGGTGCGGCAACACCTGACCGAGGGCCGTGACCACCGAACCGGTCCCGCGGCGCGAGACCAGCCCGAGTGAGCACCTCAAGAATACGTGGCTGCTCCGCTCTGGACCGGTATCCACCACCCACCAGGGAGGAACAGCATGACCACAGCCACCCAGGCGGCGCCTGGCCGCGCCGCCACCACGTTCCCGATCGAGGTCGACCGCCTCGTCAAGACCTACCCCAAGGGCGTGCGGGCCCTCGACGGGCTGAGCTTCGCGGTTCCGGCGGGCACGGTCTTCGCCCTGCTCGGCCCGAACGGGGCGGGCAAGTCCACCACCGTCAAGATCCTCACCACGCTGGCCCAGGCCGACTCCGGCACCGCCACCGTGGCCGGCCTGGACGTGCGGGCCCGGCCCGCGCAGGTGCGAAACGCCATCGGCGTGGTTGGCCAGCGCAGCGGCGCCGACCCGATGGCGACCGGGCGGGAGAACCTGCTCCTGTCCGGCCGGATCCAGGGCATGCGCGGCCAGAGCCTGGCCGCCAGGACCGCCGACCTGCTCGGCCGGTTCGGCCTGGCCGAAGCGGCCGGCCGCCTCGTCCGCACCTACTCGGGCGGCATGCGGCGGCGGCTGGATGTGGCCATGGGCCTGATCAACCAGCCGGAGGTGCTGTTCCTGGACGAGCCGACCGCCGGCCTGGACCCGGAATCACGCTCGGCCATGTGGGACGAGATCGGCCGGCTCTCAGCCGGTGACGGGCTCACCATCCTGCTGACCACCCACTACCTGGAGGAAGCCGACCGGCTGGCGGGCCGGCTGGCCATCGTGGACCGGGGCCGGGTGGTCACCGAGGGCTCCCCGGACGAGCTGAAGGGGCAGCTGCACGGCGACTCGGTGCACATCGAGCTGGCCGGGGAGCCCGGCCGCGAGCACGTGCTGGCCGCGCTGGGCCCGGTGCCGGTCATCCGTGAGGTCCGCGTGGACGGCAGCCAGCTCAGCGCCCGCGCCGACGACGGCGCCACGGCGCTGCCGGCCGTCCTGGCCGCGCTGGATGGCGCGGGCCTGGCCGTCCGGGCCGCGACCGTGGCCCGGCCCTCGCTGGACGACGTCTACCTGCGGCACGCCGGCCGCCGGTTCGCCGACGCCGACCAGGCCGCCGGCACCCCCAGCCAGACCGGAGGATCACGATGACCGCCATCGCCACCCACACCTCGCTGATGACCGGACGGCAGCTGCGGGCGTTCGCCCGCCAGCCCGCCTACCTGGTGATCAGCCTCATCCAGCCGGTGATCTGGCTGTTCCTGTTCGGGTCGCTCTTCCGCAAGGTGGTCGAGCTGCCTGGTTTCGGCGCCAGCTCCTACCTCGACTACCTGGTGCCCGGCGTGGTGATCATGAGCGCGCTGTCCACCAGCATGTGGAGCGGCATGACCGTGCTGGAGGAGATCGACCGCGGCATCATGGACCGGTTCCTGGTCCTGCCACTGCACCGGTCGGCCATCATCAACGCGTCGGTGGTCATGCAGTCGCTGATGACCACCGTGCAGTCGGTCATCATCGTCGCCCTGGGCTGGGCGGCGGGCGCGCACTACCCTGGTGGCGTGCCCGGCGTGCTGGTGCTGATCGCCGGCTCGGTGCTCATCGCCATCGTGTTCAGCGCGTTCTCGAACACGGTCGGGATGCTGGCCCGGCAGCGGGAGACGATCATCGGCATCAACACGTTCCTGCTGCTGCCGCTGACGTTCCTGTCCACCGCGTTCATGGCCACCGCGCTGATGCCGCACTGGATGGGGGTGGTGGCCGACGGCAACCCGGTCAACTGGGCGCTGGTGGCGGGCCGGTCGGCCATGAGCGCCAGCCCGGACTGGGCCAAGGTGCTGACCCAGGGCGGCGGCCTGGCCGTGCTGGCCATCGCCGTCACCGCCCTGTCCGTCCTCACCTTCCGCGCCTACCAGAAGTCGGTCTAGCAACGCGCCTTTCCATGAGCACGGACTCCTGTCAGTGATGGTGACCGACAGGAGTCCGTGCTCGTGTGGCCGACGCTGTCAGGCGGGGGCCAGGTCGCGGATCTTCTCGATCAGGCGGACGCGGTCGGCGTGGGTCGGCGCCAGCGGGGTCACGTTCAGCGTGGTGACCCCCGACTCCTTCATCGCCGCGACCCGCTCCGCCACCAGCCCCGCGGTCCCGATCAGCGACGTCCCGGCCAGCAGCTCGGCCGGCACCAGCGCCGCCGCCTCGTCCCTGCGGCCGGCCAGGTACGCGTCCTGGCACGCGTTCGCCGCCGCCTCGAACCCGAACCGGACCGCCAGCTCGTAGTAGAAGTTGCGGCCCCGGTCCCGGTGCGGCCCCATGCCCCCGACGTACAGGGCCAGCAGCGGCCGGCCCAGTTCGGCGTATCCGGCCACGTCGTCGCCGATGGCCAGCGGCGCCTGCGCCACCACGTCCAGCGGCGGCAGCGACGGATCGCGCTTGGCCCGCCCGGCCGCCAGCGGTTCCCCCCACGCGGCCGCGGCCTTCTCCGGGAAGTAGAAGATCGGCTCCCAGCCCTCGGCCAGCTCGGCGGCCAGCTCGACGTTCTTCGGCCCCAGCGCCGCCACCACGATCGGGATCCGCTCCCGGACCGGGTGGTTGATCAGCTTGAGCGCCTTGCCCAGCCCGGTCCCGCGGCCGGGCGGCAGCGGGATCTGGTAGTGCGGGCCGGCGTGCTCCAGCCGCTCCCGCCGCCACACCTGCCGGCAGATGCCGATGATCTCCCTGGTGCGCCCGACCGGCGCGTCGTAGGGCACCCCGTGCCAGCCCTCGATCACCTGCGGGCCGGACGCGCCGAGGCCCAGCGTGAACCGGCCGCCCGACACGTAGTCCAGGCCCGCCGCGGTCATCGCGGTCAGCGTGGGCGTCCGCGTGTACAGCTGGAGGATGCCGGAGGCGATGCCCAGCCGCTGTGTCTTCGCGGCGATGTAGCCGAGCTGGCTGACCGCGTCGAAGCTGTACGCCTCGGGCACGAACACGATGTCCAGGCCGGCCTTCTCGTAGTCGGCCAGCTCGGCCACGGTTTCTGCGAACCCGCCCGCGTAGTTCAGGGACATCCCGATGCGCATTTGACCGGCCTCCCGGCAGTGGGTGCGCGGCCGCCAGTCGTTAGGCATGCCGCTGCTTGTGAGGGTAATCAGCCGCCAGGGCGGCGACCGCCTGCAGCGCCAGCCGGTAGGACAGCAGGCCGAACCCGGCGATCGTGCCGTCCGCCACCGCCGCGACGACCGAGGTGTGCCGGAACTCCTCCCGCGCGGCCGGGTTGGACAGGTGCACCTCGACCAGCGGCGCGGTCCGCATGGCCAGGGCGTCCCGCAGCGCGTAGGAGTAGTGGGTGAAGGCGGCCGGGTTCAGCACCATCGGCGTCCTGGCGTCGATCGCCTGGTGCACCCAGCCGATCAGTTCGGCCTCATCGTCGGTCTGCCTGACCTCCACGTGCAGGTCAAGCTCCCGGCCGGCCTCGCGGCACTCCTGCGCCAGCTCGTCGAAGCTGGCGCTGCCGTACACGTCCGGCTCCCGCGAGCCCAGGCGGCCCAGGTTCGGGCCGTTCAGCACCAGCACCTGCCTCATCGCGGCGCCACCTCCTCGTAGGCCTGCACGAGCAGCTCCTCAGGTGGGTCTTCGAAGATCGCCGGCTGGCCCAGCCCGTCCAGCACGACAAAGCGCATCCGGGCGCCGCGCCACTTCTTGTCGACCTCCATCGCCTCCCGCAGCGCGGGCCAGGCCGGGTGCAGGAAGGTTGTCGGCAGGCCGACCGCCGTGAGGACGCGGCGGTGACGGTGAAAGGCCGCGGCGTCGAGCCGGCCGGACAGCCGGGCCAGCTCCGCGGCGTAGACCATGCCGATCGCGACCGCCTCGCCGTGACGGATCTCGTACCTCTTGAACAGCTCGATGGCGTGGCCCAGCGTGTGCCCGTAGTTGAGGATCTCCCGGCGCCCGGATTCCCGCAGGTCGGCCGCGACCACCTCGGCCTTCATCCGGACCGCCCGCTCGACCAGTTCGCGGGCATGCTGGCCGTGCGGGACCACGGCGCCCGCCGGATCGGCCTCGACCAGGTCAAGGATGGCTGGATCGGCGATGAACCCGGCCTTGATCACCTCGGCCAGGCCGCTGACGTATTCCGGGGCCGGCAGCGACTCGAGCACCGTCAGGTCGGTGAGCACACCGGCCGGCACGTGGAAGGCGCCGACCAGGTTCTTGCCCGCGCCGATGTTGACCGCGGTCTTGCCGCCGATGGCCGCGTCCACCGCGGCCAGCAGCGTCGTCGGGACCAGCACCACCCGCACCCCGCGCAGCCAGGTGGCGGCCACGAAGCCGGCCAGGTCGGTGGTGGCCCCGCCGCCGACACCGACGATGACGTCGCTGCGGGTCAGCCGGTGCGCGGCCAGCCGGGACCACAGGCCGTCCGCGACCGCGACGGTCTTGGCCGCCTCGCCCGGCGGCACCTCCTCGCTGTGCACCTGGTACCCGGCCTCGGTGAGCACGCCGCAGACCGGCCGCGCCACCTGGCCCAGGCCCGCCGGGTGGATGACGGCGACCGTGCGCGCGGCCGGGCCGACCAGCCGCGGCAGCTCGCCGAGCACGCCGGTGCCGACCACGACCTGATACGGCTGCTCGCCGCCCACCTCGATCCGGGTCAGCGTCACGGCGGCTCCCGCAGCGCCGCGTCGCCCTCTTCCGGCGGGGTGCCCGCGCCCTCACCGGCTTCCGCCGCGATCTCGGCGCTGACGATCTGGGCCACCTCGTCGGCGATGTCCTGCGGATCCCGGTCGTCGGTGGGCACGGTGACCCAGGCCAGCCCCTGGTACACCGGCAGCCGCTCGGCCAGCAGCTCCCGCAGCCTGGTGCGCGGATTGCCGATGAGCAGCGGGCGCGGGGTGTCCAGCCCGGTCCGGTGCGCGGCGGCCGCGAAACCGGTCTCCAGGTACACCACCCGGTGGCCGGCCAGCAGCTCGCGGGCGGCCGGGTCCATCACCGCCCCGCCGCCGAGGGCCAGGACCCCCGGGTGGCTGGCCAGGCTGGCGGCCACCGCCGCCCGTTCCAGCTCCCGGAAGGCGGGCTCGCCGTCGCTGATGAAGACGTCGCTGACCGGCTTGCCCGCCATCTGCTCGACGACGTCGTCGGTGTCCAGGAACTCGGCGCCCAGCAGCGCGGCGACGAGCCGGCCCACGGTGGTCTTGCCCGCCCCGGGCGGGCCGATCAGGACCGCGGCCGGCCGGCTCACGCGATCACCAGCGAGGCCAGGTAGCCGGCCACGTTGCGGCGCACCTCGGCGACCGAGTCGCCGCCGAACTTCTCGCTGGCCGCGTCGGCCAGCACCAGCGCGACCATGGCCTCGGCGACGACCCCGGCGGCGGGCACCGCGGTCACGTCGCTGCGCTGGTTGATCGCCTTGGCCGGCTCGCCGGTGCTCACGTCCACGGTGTCCAGCGCCCGGGGCACGGTGGAGATCGGCTTCATGGCCACCCGAACTCGCAGCGGCTCGCCGGTGCTCATGCCGCCCTCCACCCCGCCGGCCCGGTTGGTGCGCCGGCGCACGCCGCCGTCCGGCCCGGCCGTCTCGATCTCGTCGTGCGCGGCCGACCCACGGCGGCCGGCGGTGGCGAACCCGTCGCCGATCTCCACGCCCTTCATCGCCTGGATGCTCATCAGCGCCCCGGCCAGCCGCGCGTCCAGCCGCCGGTCCCAGTGCACATGGCTGCCCAGGCCCGGCGGCAGCCCGTAGGCGATCACTTCGACCACGCCGCCGAGGGTATCCGCGTCCCCGCGGGCGGCGTCGATCTCGGCCCGCATCGCCTCGCTGGCCGCCGGGTCCAGGCAGCGCACCGGGTCCGCGTCCACCTGGCCACCGTCGGCGGGCCCGGGCCGGACGCTGACCGGCGCGCACACCGGCCCGATCGCGACCACATGGCTCACCACCTCGATGCCCAACGCCTGGCGCAGGTACGACCGGGCGACCTCGCCGAGCGCCACCCGGGCGGCGGTCTCCCTGGCGCTGGCGCGCTCGAGCACTGGCCGCGCGTCGTCATGCCCGTACTTCTGCATGCCCGCCAGGTCGGCGTGGCCGGGCCGGGGACGGGTGAGCGGGGCGTTGCGCGCCTGGCTGGCCAGCGTCTCCCCGGCGACCGGGTCGGCCGACATCACGGTTTCCCACTTGGGCCACTC
>DATDGI010000029.1:0-27524 GCA_036522155.1 Streptosporangiaceae bacterium | reverse complement strand
GGCCTTCAAGATCGCAAGTGGCCTCTGACCTGTGGAGCTAAGGGGACTCGAACCCCTGACCCCCTGCGTGCAAAGCAGGTGCTCTTCCATCTGAGCTATAGCCCCGAGTTATCTACGGCCTGGCCTGCGGCTTTGCCATCTCTCTGTCTGCTATTGGAGACCGGATGGCAGCGACAGTACCGGCAGGAGCACCCCTCGCCGCACTTCTGGCCTCATGGGAACTCAGCCTATCCGAGCGCGACCTGAGCCCGCGGCACCTGGAAGTGTGCGGGCGCACCGGCACCCAGATCACCGCCTACCTCGCACATCATGGCCTGCCGACCGACACCGAGGGCATCGACTCGGCCGGCTCGAACGCCTCATACAACGACGCGGGCGTGTGGGTGTTGAGGTTGTCCTGGACCAGCACGACCTGCTCAGTGTCGGGGTAGCACACATCGACCAGGTCCTTGATGCAGTGCGCCCAGTCGATCCGGGTGCGCCGCGCTGACCGTCACGTGCCGCCAGCCGCGCAACGGCTCACACACCCGGAAGACGTTGCACACCCCCTGCCGCTGGTACTCATAGTCCTCCCGCGCCGGCCGCCCAGGCGCGACCGGCCGAGGCGGGGTGACCTCCGCCAGCAGTTGCCGACTGGTCTCGTCCAGGCAGACCTGCGGGCGGCGCGGGTCATACGGCCGGGTGTAGACCGCCAGCACGTCCTCCATGCGCCAGACGAACTCGGCGTCGTGCTCGGGCGGGATGCACCAGCGCTGGGTCAGCCACGGCTTGAGCCGGTTTGCTTTAAGGCCTTCCGCACTGTCTCATACGACACCGACTCGATCACCTCCAGCTCGGCCAGCCGATCGGCCAGCAGCCGCAACGCCCAGCGCTTGCGCCCTTGCGGCGGTGCGCTGCACGCCAGCGCGACCAAGTGGGCCTCCTGCTCCCCGTCCAGTCTGCGGCGGTACTCGCGCGCCGGCGGTTTGCGGTACACCGCAGCGTCCAGCCCCGCCGCAACGTACTTCATGCGGACCCGGGCCACGGTGGCCGGGTTGACCTCCAGGCGGCGCCGATGGCGGCGCCAGTCCAGCCCGGGGCCGGCCTCGCCCTGGTTGGCCTTGAGCAGGATGCGGGCATGGGTCAGCGCACTGGCCGGGGCGACGCCCCGCCCGATCATGGTGTGCAGCCGGGCACGCTCCTCCTCCGATAGGACCACGATGTGTCGCTTGTGCACCTCGGCCTCCCTGCAGCGGCGGTATCCTCGACCGCACGAGCATGAGACCAAACCTCACACAACACAAGTCACGACTGACGAGCTACAGGCTTGTAAATCCGTATCGGGGGCGACCGACGCGGGGGAAGGTCCACTTGTGACGCACCAAGCTCCGACGGAACGCGGTCGCATCGCCACGCTCGGGCTGCACTTCGGGCTGGTCCCGGGAGCGTTGTTGCTGGCTGTGACAATACTGTCCGCGTTCGTGCCGACATTTTCCGCGTTCGTGCCGACGGCGTCTGCCACGCCCGCGCAGCTCGTCTCCACCGACACCGCCGAGTGCCCGGCGACCAATGGGTGCACCGGTTCGTCCTTGGCGACGGGCATGGCGCTGGCGGTGACGTTCAACCAGGCGCCGTCCGTGACCGCGCCCTTCTCGCTCACGCTCACGGACGGCGCGAACAAGGGGATGGTGTCGTCCTCTGGCGCTACCGCTACCGTCAACGGTTCGACCGCTACCTTCACGCTCACCGCCGTCCCGGTCATGAGCGTCGGGACCGCGCTGTCGCTCAGCAACCTCGAGATCCTCAGCGCCACCGGTGTGTCATCAGCGTCCGGGGCCTGGAACCTGATCGCGAGCGGCCAGATCGACATGGCCAACGTGACCGGCTCGGCGTCGTGCGCGGCCATCGCGGCGACCCGGTTCTTCGGCGGCACCAACTGCTCGATCGGGTTCGGCGCCGCCGGGCCCACGCCGCCGGAGATCTTCGACGTCATTCCGGTGCCGACCTACGACCTCATGGGGCCCCCCGAGGACACTGCGCCGGAGGTCATCACCAACTGCCAGGCGGGCTCGAGCGACACCGTGTACGACGCGGTCACCGGCGCCCAGCTCGGCGCCGACCCGTGCGGCACCTGGCTCCCCGGTGAGAGCGCGGTCGGCAACACCACGTCGAACACCCTCGACTACATCCCGACGCCAATGCTGGCTTCGTACGAGGCGGTCGCGGCCACGGAGACCCTCCCGGGCTCGCTCTACGTCAGCGCCACCGTGTTGCCTCCGCAGGTCACAGGCGTGACCGTGTCGGGTCCGACCGCCACTTTCACCTACAACATGCCGGTCACCTGCCAGAACCCGGCGTCGTCCCACACCTCCTCGCAGTTCGATTACGAGTCGCCGTGGTGGACGACGCAGGCGGTCAACCTCGTGTGGCCGACAGCGATCAGCTGTCCGCCCAGCGCCGGCGCTACCACGTTGACGCTCACCTACAACCAGACGCTCCCGACCGCCGAGAAGTTCAAGTACGAGCACTACGGGCCCGGCTACTACATCGTGGGGGCCAACGGGTCGGCGTCGTACAACCAGGTGACGCCGTCGCAGAGCATGTACCGGGGCCCGGCCGCGCTGCCGCCGAACCCGACGATCACGTCCTTCACGCCGCCCACCGGGCCGATCCCGGTGACCGGGGGCCCGCTGCAAGTGAACTTCGGCATCGCCAACGCCACGCAGTGCTCGCTCAGCGCGTCGCCGTCGGCGGGCGTAGGGCTGTCGATGCCGTACACCACGTTCACGCAGGACCCGGCGCCGTCGCCGAACGCGCCCTGCCCCGATTCGACGGGCACCGCCACGGTGACTCTGCCACCGAACACGACCGGGAGCGCGCAGAGCTATAGCATCACGCTCACGGCCGCGAGCCTGCCGGGCACGACCCCAGCCACGCAGTCGATCGTCTTGGTCGTGCCGACCGGGGCGATCACGCAGTCGGCTCCGACCTCGGCGGTCACGCTGGCCGGCACGGCCTACGTCGGCCAGCTGGCGACCAACGACCCCAACCCGGTGACCTTCACCCAGACCAACGGGACCCCGTCGATCACCGTCTCGTCGACCGGAGCGGTCTCCGCCCTGTCGACCCTGCAGGCCGGCACGTACACCGCGTCGGGGTCCGACAACGACGGGACCGGCGCCACCGGGTCGTGGTCTTTCACCTTGAACGTGCACCCCACCACGGTGGCGAGCTTGGTGGTGACGCCGGCAACGGCCACGATCGCCGCCGGGCAGTCGCAGACATACACCGTCGAGGGGTTCGACTCCTCCGGTGACGACGTGGGCAACGTGACCGCCTCGAGCTCGTTCGTCATCGGGCCCAACGGCTCATGCGACGGCGCTGTCTGCACGGCGACCGCCGCCGACGCGGCTAGCGGTTCCCACACGGTGACGGTGACGGACGGTTCGGCGACCAAGACCGTGTCACTCACGGTGACGGCCGCCGCCGCCAAGACGGTGACCGCCACCAGCGGGGCCAACCAGGCGGCGATGACCGACGCGGCGTTCGCTCTGCCGCTCGCGGCCACGGTCACGGACGCCTTCGGCAACCCTGTGCCAAACGTGGTCGTTACGTTCAGCGCGCCGACGACCGGCGCAAGCGGCGCCTTCTCCGGCGTCGCCACGGCCACGGCGACGACCAACGCCTCGGGCGTGGCCACGTCGCCGGCGTTCACGGCCAACAACACCGTCGGCGCCTACTCGGTGACGGCGTCGGCGGCGGGCGCGGCGGCGGGCGCGGCGTTCCCCGAGTCGAACCAGGCACAGATCGATTTTCAGGTCCAGCAGGCCAATGGGACGACGACCGTAACAGGGCAGGCGGCCGACAAGGTGACGGTCACGAGCAACAGCGCCACCGCCTCTGGGCAGGTCACCCTTACGGTCCTGCTGCAGGCGTCCTCGATGTCGGGTCTGACCGCCACGTCGTCGCTCGCCGGCGCCTCGTGCCAGACGGCGTCGCCGCCGGCCGCCTACAGCGGCGAGGTCGTGTGCACGGCCCCGTCGATGTCGGACGCCACGCCGTGGGTGGTCAGCCTGTCGATGACCGCCACCAACAAGATGGTCGGCGCCGTGGCCATGGTGACGGCGGCGGGCTCCATCGATCCCAATACCAGCAACAACGTGCAGGACACCAGCCTCACGGTGAAGGGCGGCACGACGCCGGCCGGCACGCGGGCGGACATGCAGGTCACCCAGGCAAGTCAGACGACGACCGTGGCCGGTCAGGCGACCGATAAAGCAACCGTCACGGGCAACGCCACCGCCGGTCCGGTCACGCTCGACCTGCTGTTCCAGACCACGGCGCTGACCTCGCTCAGGTCGCACTCGTCTATCAGCGGCGCCACGTGCCATACCATGGCGGCCCCGCCCTCGGGTTACACCGCCGGCCTGGTGTGCACGCTGTCGAGACTCGCGAAGGGGACCCAGTGGGTCGTCACCGCGACGCTGAAGGGCGCGCCGGCGGTGAGCGTCAATGACGTCGCCGCGGTTTCGGCGGCCAGGACCGTCGACCCGAACCTGGGCAACAACTCGCAGACGACCAACATGAAGTACCACTGAGCGCGGCTGCGATCGCTGCCACCACCCGGTCTCTCGAAGACCAGCACACCTTCCGGCGCGGGGCCGTCCATCATCACCGGACGACCATCCACACTCCCGCCACCGGCCGACCGGCCGGGCAGCGCGCCGTGACCGTCGACATGCACCACCTGAAACGCCTCCCGCCGCCACCGCCTCCGCGAGAGTCTCCCCCAGCGCGTCCAACGTCGGTGGCCGCAGCACCACCAGGTCCACCTCGCCGCGCACCCCGTCCAGACGCCGCAGCAGCGGCCGGGTGACCATCCGGTACCGGATATCCCCCGTGCCCGCCGGGCGGGAGATCACCATCAGCACCCGCAACCGGGAAGGCCTGTATTAGACCTCCTGTCTTTTCCTTCTTCTGACGGTGACGAGCAGATGCGTTCTAGCAGGTCAGATAGGATCGAGCTACATCGGTAGCCGCCTAATGCTTGCAAAGCAGGTGCTCTTCCAGCTGAGCTATAGCCCCGAGTTACGGCGCTCTAAGGGTACCTGCGGCGAGGGGACCCTGGCCGGCGGCGCCGACTCCCCGGACGCCGCGATCCGGGCTGCAGGGCTGCCCGGTGCCGACACCGTAGGGGACCCCGGCGCGGATACAGCAGGGGCATCCGGGGCAGGCCCTCTCCCCTCACGCGCGCCGCTGCCAAGCAATAGCGCGGGCAACTGGGCGATTCCCTCGATCAGATGCGTGGCGCCGGCCGCGCGCAACCTGTCGCGGGTGTGATCCCCGGTCAGCACACCAGCGACCAGCCCGGTCCCAGCCCGCCGGCCGCACTCGATCCCGCTCGCGGTGCTGGCCGCGAACGCGGCCGCCTGGACGTCCTCGACGCCGAGCCTGAGCATCGCGGTGAACGCCAGATCCGGCCACGGGAAACCGCGCGGCGCGTCCTCGGGGCAGAGGGTGAGATCGGCCATCGATTCCCAGCCAAGGGCGTCAAGCACCTGGCTGAGCAGCCGCCGGGACAGGCCGGTGACCAGGCACACCCTGATCCCCGCGTCGCGCAGCTGGCCGAGGGCCTGTTCGGCGCCCGGCACCGGGGACATCCCGGTCCGGTCGACCGCAGCCCGGAAGGACCGCTCGAAGGAGAGCGCCGCCGCCTCGGCCCGGCCTTCCACGCCGGGGAACAGGCTGCGGAACACGTCTACCGCGCTCTGCCCCCGCGCCTGGTGCACGCCGACCATGCAATGGGCGTACGCGGCGGTGCCCGGCACGATTCCCTGGGTCGCGCATGCCTCAGCGAACGCCCGTTCCAGCATGCCGCGGTCGTCGGCCACGGTCCCGATCAAGCCGCAGCAGGCCAGTGTTACCGGCAGCGTGCTGCTCACCGGATCACCCCCGTCAGGCCATCAGGCGCTATGGCTACCCCATCAGTCGGGCTACCCCATCAGTCGTCGCTCGTCGTGGCTTCCGTCCACAAATCGAGCTCGGCACGGTCGGCCTGAACCTTCCGCCAGATGGCGAAAACGCCGAGGCCGAGCAAGGCGACCAGCAACAGCTTCTTCACGGTGCGGAACCCCTTCACCTCGCCGCGTGAGCCCTGCCCCGGAGGAATGCGGGCCCTGTGCGCTCTGTGCAGCCTAGCAAGGGGCTGCTCAGCGTGGCCGGGCTACGCGAGTCTCGTCCCACACCGGGCCGTCGGACTCGTAGACGTTCCCGTCTGCGCCAAACACCAGGAATCGGTCGAATGACCGCGCAAACCAGCGGTCGTGGGTTACCGACAGAACTGTCCCCTGGTAGGACTCCAGCCCTTCCTGCAGCGCTTCCGCGCTGGCCAGGTCCAGGTTGTCGGTCGGCTCGTCGAGCAGCAGCAAGGTGCAGCCGGCCAGTTCGAGCAGCAGGATCTGGAGCCGCGCCTGCTGGCCACCGGACAGCGAGGCGAATGGCTGGCGGGCGCAGAACTGCAGCTCGTACCGGGCGAGTGCGGCCATCGCCTCGTTGCGCAGCAGCGCGTGCTCGGTCATCAGGATCTCTTCCGGCCACCTGCCGGCCAGATCGGGCCGGGCGTGGGTCTGCGCGAACAGACCAGGCACGACCCGCGCGCCGAGCCGGGCGGTGCCCTGGTGCGCCACGTCCTCGCCGGCCAGCAGGCGCAGGAAGAACGACTTGCCCGACCCGTTCGAGCCGAGCACGGCCACCCGCTCGCCGTACCAGATCTCGGCGGCGAACGCCCGCATGAGCCCGGTGAGCTCGAGATTTTCGCAGATCACGGCCCGCTTGCCGGTCCGGCCCCCGCGTAGCCGCATCCGCACGTTCTGGTCCCGCGGCGGCAGTTCGGGCGGCCCGGCCTCCTCGAACCGGCGCAGCCGGGTCACCGCCGCCTGCAGCCGGGAAGCCATGTCCGAGTTGTACGACGCCTTCTGCCGGTACATCCGCACCAGTTGCTTGAGCTTCTCGTGCTCCTCGTCCCACCGCCGCCGCAGCTCGTCGAGCCGCTCGATCCGGTCCCGCCGCGCCTGGGCGTAGGTTGCGAACCCGCCGCCGTGCACCCAGGTATTTCCATCCTCAACGGTAACGATCCGCGCGGCACAGTTCGCCAGCAGCTCACGGTCGTGGCTGACCAGGAGCACGGTCTTGGCCGTGGCCGCGAGCTGTTCCTCCAGCCAGCGTTTGGCCGGGACGTCGAGGTAGTTGTCCGGCTCGTCCAGCAGCAGCACCTCCGCCTGCCCGCGCAGCAGGCTTTCCAGCACGAGCCGCTTCTGCTCACCCCCGGACAGCGTCCCCACCTCGCGCCACCGGCAGCGCTCGTAGCCAATCCCGAGCGCGGCCAGGCAGCAGGCGTCCCAGCTGACTTCGGCGTCGTAGCCGCCCGCGTCGCCCCACTCGGCCAGAGCCGCCGCGTACCGCATCTGGGTGGGCTCGTCGTCGCGGTCCATCATCGCCAGTTCGGCGGCGTCGAGGCGGGCCGCCGCCGCCTGCAGCCGGGGTGGCGCCACCGAGATCAGCAGGTCCCGGACCGGCGAGTCGCCGCGAACGCGCCCGGTGTCAAGCTGCCTGCCCGCGGCGGTGCCCTCGGCCGCCGCAGCACCCCCGCCCGCCGCAGCACCCCCGCCCGCACCGTCTCCCCGGATCCCCCCGATAAATTGCCTCATCACGCCGAGGCCGCCGCTGACGGAGACGGTGCCCGACTGCGGGGTGAGGTCGCCGGCGATGAGCCGGATCAGCGTCGTCTTACCCGCCCCGTTCGGTCCCACCAGGGCGGCCATGGTTCCCTCGCCGATCCGGAATGAGGCATCGTCAAGCAGCACCCGGCCATCCGGCAGGGTGTGGCTCAGATGCGCCACCTCAACGTGCCCCACCGTGATCCTCCCCGCTGGCCGCTGCCCCGCAGACCCTAACTTGCTTCCCCCTGGATCAGGCAACACATTTCCCCGCTGCTATGAACGCACGTCCCGGCTGTGAGGTGGGGAAGCCGCTAGGCCGGGAAGGGGCGGGGAGCGGTACGGCGGGAGGCCGGGCGGGCCAGGGCGGCGGTCAGATCGTCCAGGGCATGCAGGGTGTGCGCGCTCACGATCGCATCGCAGTAGGGCCAGGCGGCGGCCATGCCGCCGGCCAGCGGGCGGTACTCCGGATTCTGGGTGCGCGGGTTGACCCAGATGATCCGGTGCGCCACCAGCGACAGCCGCTCCATCTCCCGGCGCAGGATCTCCGGGTCCCCGGTGTCCCAGCCGTCGGAGATGATGACCACGACCGCACCCCGGGCCATGCCGCGGCGGCCGTAGTTGTTGTTGAACTCGGCGATCGACTCCCCGATCCTGGTCCCGCCCAGCCAGTCCGGTGCGGCGCGGCCCGCCTGCTGCAGGGCGAGCGCGGGGCGGGCGTGGGCCAGCGTCCCGGTCAGCCGGGTGAGCCGGGTGGCGAACGTGAAGACCTCGGCCTCGGCGCCGCCGGCCGCGCAGTACAGCAACTGGAGCATGGCCCGGGCGTAGGGCTCCATCGACCCCGAGATGTCACACAGCACCACCAGCCGCCGCGGCTCCATCGGCGGCTCCCGCCGGGCCAGCCGGACCGGCTGGCCACCGGTGCGGCGGGCGTGACGCAGGGTGGCCCGCAGGTCGGTGCGGCCACGGTGGGGGGAGGGCCGGGGCCGGCGGGAGCGCCGCATCGGGACCGCGAGGGTGAGCTTGCGCATGAGCCCGGTCAGCATGAGCAGTTCCGCCGGTGACAGCTCGGCGAAATCGGTGCCCGCCAGCCGCTCGGTGGCGCTGGCCAGGGCGGCCCGGACCGCGGGCGTGCCGTCGTCGTCCTCTCCCGCCCCGCCCGGCTCATCCGCCGCACCGGTGGCCAGCCACGCCCGGCCCGGTTCACTGCCGTCCGCCCCGTCCACGGTCTGCGCATCGTCCGGCGGGCGATCCGGTGGGGCGTGCTCGCGGGCAGCCCGGGCGGCCCGGGCCAGGAGGTCATCCAGCGGGGACGGGGGCGAGGTGCCCGCCCCCGGCGGCACCCGGGGCGGCAGGCCGGCCGGTTCCGGCGGCCGGTCAAGCTCACCCAGCCCGCCGAACATGGCTGCGAACACCCGCTGCAGCACCGGGATTTGCGCCTCGCTGGAGATCAGCGTGGCCAGCGCGCACAGGTACATGGCCTCGCTGGTGGCGGGGCGGGCGATGGTCAGCGCCCGTGCGAACCGCTCGCAGCGGCCCGGATCGGCCGGCACCCCGGCATCGCGCAGGGCGGCGCCGAACCGGGCCACCACCAGGGCCAGATCGTCAGCCATCAGCGCCGCCCGGCACACCTGTCCTGACCGGAGTTACGCGGGACACGTTCAGTCATCCGCATCGGCCAGCACGCCGAACCCGGCGGTGCGGACGGCCTGCAGATCCTCGGAGTACTTGAGCACCGCACCGGCGGTCCGTTCCGCCACGGCCGCGTCCAGGCCGTCGGCGCCCAGCACTTGCAGTGCCCCCGCCCAGCTGATGGCCTCGGCTACCCCGGGCGGTTTGGCCAGGTCCAGGTCCCGCAGCCGGGCCACGCTGCGGGCCACCTGCCCGGCCAGCACCGCACCGGTGGCCGGTACCCGCCGCCGGATGATCGCCGCCACCCGCTGATCGTCCGGGTATTCGATCCAGTGGTACAGGCAGCGCCGCTTCAGCGCATCATGCAGGTCCCGGGTCCGGTTGGAGGTGAGCACCACGACCGGGGGGAACTGGGCCCGCCGGGTGCCAAGTTCCGGGATGGTCACCGACGCCTCGGCCAGCATCTCGAACAAGAACGCCTCGAACTCGTCGTCGCCCCGGTCCACCTCGTCGATGAGCAGCACCGCTGGCCGCGGGCCAGGGTGGGTGAGCGCGGCCAGCAGTGGCCGGGCGAGCAGGTACTCCTCGCTGAACAGATCCGCGTCCCGTAGCGTCTCCCCGCGCGCCTCGGCCAGCCGGATCGCCAGCAACTGGCGCGGGTAATTCCACTCGTACAGCGCCTCGGACGAGGTCAGCCCCTCGTAGCACTGCAGCCGCAGCAGTGGCGTGTCGAGCGCGGTGGCCAGGGCCTTGCCCGCCTCGGTCTTGCCCACTCCCGGCTCGCCTTCGAGCAGGATGGGCTGCCCCATCCGGGCCGCCAGGAACAGCGCGGTTCCCAGCGGCTCGTCGGACAGATATCCGGTCGCGTCCAGCGCCCGCAGCAGCGCCGCCACGTCAGGTACGCGCTCGGCCAGCGCGAGGTCACTCATGCCCGGCACCCCATCTGACTGGCTGGTATCAGCGCCCACACCTCCACAGGAC
The DNA here is from genome assembly GCA_036522155.1 of Streptosporangiaceae bacterium. Classification (GTDB taxonomy): domain Bacteria; phylum Actinomycetota; class Actinomycetes; order Streptosporangiales; family Streptosporangiaceae; genus UBA9676. The sequence continues at coordinate 17,217 of DATDGI010000029.1, read as the reverse complement.
AGGGGAAACACCACATGCGCCTATCATGCGGCAGCCGCCGGGGTGCCTGCGCACCAGGGGATCCGGCTCACGGGATGGCCAGGTCGGTCCGCAGCGGCCTGCCCTGCACGGCGGACCACACGTTCGCCGGGGTCAGTGGCATGTCCGCGTGCCGGACCCCGAACGGCGCCAGCGCGTCGAGGACCGAATTGACGATGGCCGGCGGGGAGCCGACGGTGGCCGACTCCCCGATGCCCTTGGCCCCGATCGGGTGGTGCGGCGACGGGGTGACGGTCTGGCCGAGCTCCCACGACGGGCACTCCACCGAGGTCGGCAGCAGGTAGTCCATGAACGACCCGCCGAGGCAGTTCCCGTCCAGGTCGAACGCGATGACCTGCATCAGCGCCATGCCGATCCCGTCCGCCAGCCCGCCGTGCACCTGGCCCTCGACGATCATCGGGTTGATCCGCACCCCGCAGTCGTCCACGGCGATGAACCGGCGGACGCTGACCTGCCCGGTGACCGGGTCGACATCGGTGACACAGATGTAGGCGCCAAACGGGAACGTCAGGTTCGGCGGGTTGTAGACCGCCTCGGCGTCCAGGTGCCCTTCCACTCCCGGTGGCAGTTCCAAGCTGGAGTGCGCGGCCATCGCGATCTCGGCAATGCCCGCACCCTGGCCGGGGTCGCCGCGGACCTGCCACCGCCCGTCCGCCCACTCCAGGTCGTCCGGGGACACCTCCAGCATGGCCCCGGCCACGATCCGGGCCCGTTCCCGCACCTTGCGTGCGGCCATCACCGCCGCCGCGCCGGACACCGGCGTGGACCGCGACCCGTAGGTGCCCAGCCCGAACGGGGTCCGGTCGGTGTCCCCGTGCACGACCTCGACGTCGTCCGGCGACATGCCCAGTTCGTGCGCGACGATCTGCGCGAACGTGGTCTCGTGCCCCTGGCCCTGGGTCTGGCAGGACACTCCGAGCACCGCCGTGCCGGTCGGGTGGACCCGCAGGGTGGCCCCGTCGGCCATGCCCAGTCCGAGGATGTCCATGTGAGACCGTGGCCCCGCGCCCACCCCCTCGGTGAAGAAGCTGATGCCGATCCCCATGTACTCACCGCGGGCCCGCTTCTCCGCCTGCTCCCGCCGCAGCCCGGGATAGCCGGCGATGTCCATCGCCAGCGCCAGCGCCCGCGGATAGTCACCGGAGTCGTACTGCCAGCCGGTCGGGCCGGTGTAGGGGAACTGCTCGGGCCGCAACAGGTTCTTCATCCGCAACTCGGCCGGATCCATGCCCAGCTCGCGAGCGAGCAGGTCCATCATCCGCTCCACCAGGTACACCGCCTCGGTGATGCGGAACGAGCAGGAGTACGCCACCCCGCCGGGGGCCTTGTTCGTGTACACGGCGGTCACCTGGCAGTGCGCGGCCCGCAGGTCGTAGGAGCCGGTGAAGATGTGGAAGAACCCGGCCGGGTATCTGGTCGGCTGGGCGGTCGCGTTGAACGAGCCGTGGTCGGCCAGCACCCGGGCCCGCACGCCAAGCACCCGGCCGTCGGCGGTGGCCGCGATCTCGCCGTGCATGTGGTAGTCGCGGGCGAACGAGGTGGACATCAGGTTCTCCGACCTGTCCTCCACCCATTTCACCGGCCGCCCGGTCCGCATGGAGCCGACGATCGCGCAGATGTAGCCGGGGTAGATCGGCACCTTGTTGCCGAACCCGCCGCCGAGGTCCGGCGAGACGACCCGGATCTTGTGCTCCGGCAGCCCCGCGACCAGCGCGAACAGGGTGCGGTGGGCGTGCGGCGCCTGGGACGTGGACCAGACCGTCAGCCGCCCGGTGACTGAGTCCATGTCCGCCACCATGCCGCAGGTCTCCAGCGGGGCCGGGTGCGACCGGGGATACAGCATGTCCTGGCTGACCACGACGTCCGCGCTGGCGAACACCGCGTCGGTGGCCGCCTTGTCGCCGGCCTCCCAGTCAAAGATGTGGTTGTCGGTCTTGCCGGGCAGGTCGTCCCTGATCACCGGGACGCCGGGTTCGAGTGCCCGCCCGGCGTCGATGACGCACGGCAGCGGCTCGTACTCGACATGGATCAGTTCCAGCGCGTCCCGGGCCGAATACCGGTCCTGCGCCACCACGAAGGCGACCTCCTGGCCCTGGAACCGGACCTTATCCGTGGCCAGCACCGCCTGCGCGTCCTGGGACAGCGTCGGCATCCAGGCCAGCCCGGCCCCGGCCAGCGACTGCCCGGTGATCACCGCCTCCACCTTGGGGTGGGCCTCGGCCGCGGCGGTGTCCACCGACACGATCCGGGCGTGCGCGAGCGGGCTGCGCAGGATGGCCCCGTGCAGCATCCCGGGCAGCTGGACGTCGTCCACGTAGGTGCCCTTGCCGCGGATGAACCGGGCGTCTTCCTTGCGCCGGATAGAGCCGAACCCATCCCGCCGCGGATCGGCCGCGCCGCTCATCCGGCCGCCCCCGGTGCGGCCCCGCCCGCCCCCGGCGGCGACCCGCCCGCGCCCGGAGGCGCGCCATCCGCCCGCCCGGCCGCCTCCTGCTCGGCCGCCCAGCGGATGGACCGGACGATGTTCTCGTAGCCGGTGCACCGGCACGCCTGGCCGGAGATCGCCTCCCGGATCTCGGCCGCCGACGGGTCGGGGTTGTGATCGAGCAGCCACCTGGCGGTCATCATCATGCCCGGGGTGCAGAACCCGCACTGCAGCCCGTGGCACTCGGCGAACCCCTCCTGCACCGGATCGAGCTGGCCGTTCCGGGCCAGCCCCTCGACCGTCAGCACCCGCCGGCCGTCCGCCATCGGCGTGAGCACCGTGCACGACTTGACCGGGGTCTCGTCCAGCCAGACCACGCAGGCACCGCAGTTGGAGGTGTCGCAGCCCCAGTGCGATCCGGTGAGCCCCAGGTCGTCGCGCAGGAAGTGGATCAGCAGCAGCCGGGGCTCGACATCACGGGTGACGATCGCCCCGTTGACCATCATGGTGATCTGCATGTCAGTCGCCCTCGCCGCGGGCCCGGCGCGCCGCCCGGCGCAGCGCCCGCACGGTGAGTTCGCAGGCCAGGTGCCGCTTGTAGACGGCCGGGCCGCGCTGGTCGCTGACCGGCCGGCAGTGCTCGGCGGCGATCTGGCCGGCCCGGGCGAAGCTGTCCTCGGTGGCCGGCGCACCGCGCAGGAACTCCTCCGCCTCGGCCGCCGCGAACTGCCGCGCGCCGACCGCGGTCAGCCCGATCCCGGCGCCGGCGATGGTGTCCCCATCCAGCCACACGGCCGCCCCGGCCGCGCCGACCGGCCAGTCCCCCACCCGGCGGCCCACCTTCTGGTACGCGCTGCCACCACCCGGCCGGATCGGGATCCGGATCTCGGTGAGCATCTCGCCGGCCGCTACCACCGTCTCGTACGGGCCGGTGTGGAACTCCCTGGCGGACACCGTCCGGCTGCCGCCCGGGTGCCTGATCACCATGTCCGCCTTGAGTGCGGCGAACGCCGCCGACAGGTCCTCGGACGGATCGGCCTGGCACAGCGAGCCGCCGACCGTGCCCCAGCTGCGCACGACCGGGTCGGCGATCACCTTCTCGGCGTCGTGCAGGATCGCGAAATGCGCGCCCGCGACGGCGGAATCGAGCAGCTGCGCGTGCCGGGCCAGCGCCCCGATCCGCAGTTCGCCGCCGGCCACGGTGACATAGCCCAGCTCGGCCAGCCCGTTGATGTCGATCAGGATCTCTGGCTGCGCCAGCCGCAGTTTCATCATCGGGATGAGACTGTGCCCGCCAGCCAGGATGCGCGCCCCTGGGCCGTACCGGTCGAGCAGGGCGAGCGCGTCGTCCACGCTGGCGGCTCTCTCGTAACCCACGTGCGCCGGCACCTGCATGCGCGTCCCTCCCGCAGCCGCTGGTCACGAGTCTATTGATACCTAACGAGCCTGCCGGCCCAGCCGCCGTAGCCACAACCGGCCGGGAGCGCCGGACGCACACCCGCCGCCGGGCGTGTGCCTGGGCGATAATGAGACTGCCATGACCCTCACCCAGCTCAACGCGTTTGTGCTGGTTGCCCGCCTGGGCTCGGTGACAGCCGCCGCCAATGCGCTGGGTGTCAGTGAGTCCGCCGTATCCCAGGCCCTGTCGGCCCTGCGGCTGCACCTGGGTGACCAGCTGGTAACCCGGGGGCCGGCCGGGATGACCCTGACCGCCGGCGGCTCCCGCCTGCTCACCTCCGCCTCGCAGATCGTGGTGCTGGGCGCGGAGGCGCACGCCGCGGTGCGGGCCGCGCAGGGGGCGCCCGAGCAGCTGCGGGTGGTCGCCACCTCGGAGATCGCCGAGTTCGTGGTCAGCCCGCTGACCGAGGCGTTCACCCGGCGCTACCCCAGTTCGGTGGAGGTCTCGGTCGGGGTGGCGGTGACCAAGGAGATGGGGGTGCTGGTCGCCAACCGGCTGGCTGACGTGGCCATCGGGCCCAGCGTGACCGTGGATCCGGCGCTGGCCGTGGTGACCGAGCCGATCTTCCGCTACCGGCTGGTGGTGGTGGGCGCCGGGCATGCCCGCCTGGCGGGCGACCCGCGGAGCTGGCGCTGGCTGGTGGACCCGTCCGGCACCGACCCGGGCATGGCCATCGGCCAGCTGCTCAGCCTGCTGGCGATACCGGAGAACCAGATTCGGGTGTTCCCGAACCAGACGGCGGCCTGGGCGGCGGCGGCCGATGGCACTGGGGTGGCCCCGGCGGTGGAGCATCTGGTCACCCAGCAACTGCGGCGCGGTGAGCTGGCGCTGGTGGATGTGCCGGGTGCGCCCATGGACGCCTGCTGGCACGTCAGCCTGCTTGAGCGCCAGCACCGCAGTGCCGCCGCCAGTGCGCTGCGGCGGTTCCTGGGGACGCCGGAGGCCATGCACCTGATGCGGTCGCCAGCGGCCGGGGTGCCGCCGTCCAGGTTCCGGCCGCCGGTGTACGTGACGATCTGGAGCTGAGAGCCCGTCCCGCATCGGTAAAAGCCCTGGTCGAACGCGACTTAAGCAACAGCTTATTCGGCGGTTGCGGAGCTGGCGCGGCGCGGCGATCATGTGGGAAACGGCACATGACGGCGCCCTTGAGCCGTCTGATACCAGGAGCGGCGCCCATGCGGATCGAATCCGACGGCCACAGCCAGGGCAACCCGCGGCTGTATGAGCTGATCGAGCACGCGCCGAAGACCGGGAAGAGCCCGACCGTGTGGGCCTGGCCCGAGCTCATCGACTACCTCAAGATCGCCGGCCAGCCGGTCCCTGGACCATGGCCGCCGCACCAGGAGCCGCGCCCCGACCCGGATTACGAGTCCCTTCCGGTGGCGGTGCCCGACCCCGCGGCGCGGCCGCCGCGCGAGCCGTCCTGACCCGCTTTCCCGGCCGCACGGGCCCGGGCTGTCATGCCCGGGTTCAGGACTTCGGAGGATCGTATGTATCCGTCTCGGTTCCGCTACGAGGCTCCGCAATCACTCGACGAAGCGATCGGCCTCCTGCACGAGGCCGGAGACGACGCGAAGGTACTGGCCGGCGGCCAGAGCCTGGTCCCGCTGATGAAGCTGCGCTTCGCATCGCCGGAACTGATCGTGGACATCAACAACATCGGCGGCCTGGCCTACCACCGGGCGGACGCCGACGGCACGCTGCGGATCGGTGCGCTCTGCCGGCACGTCGACCTGGAGCGGTCCCACCTGCTCAGGAGCAGCCAGCCGACCATGGCCGGGGCCGCGCCGCTGATCGCCGACCCGATCGTCCGTAACCGGGGCACCCTGGTCGGCTCGCTGTGCCACGCCGACCCGCAGGGTGACTGGGCCTCGGTGGTGACGGCGCTGGGCGGCACGGTGATCGCGCAGGGGCCGTCGGGCAGGCGGGCCATCGCGGTGACTGATTTCGTCACCGGCCCGTTCGAGAACACGCTGCAGCCGGACGAGATCGCGGTCGAGGCCGTCATCCCGGCCGCTCAGGGCACCCGCTCCGGCGGGTACCTCAAGCTGGAGCGCCGGGTCGGTGACTTCGCGACGGTCGGGGTGGCGGTGGCCCTGGAGACCTCCGGCGGCAACGTGGCCCGGGCCGGGATCGCGCTCACCGGGGTCGGCGGGACGACCATCGCGGCCACGGCGGCGGCCGCCGCGCTGACTGGCAAGCCGCTGACCGCGGAGAGCATCGCGGAGGCCGCCGAACTGGCCGCCCAGGCGGCCCAGCCGCGGACCGACCACCGTGGCAGCGCGGAGTACAAGCGGCACATGGTACACACCTTCGTGACGCGGCTGCTGAGCCGAGGCAGCGAGCCCGCGGAAAGGGCGGCCTGACATGACCTCCACCGTTTACGACGACCGGGACGGCCAGGAGGCCACCGGTGTGCCAATGCGCCGGATCAAGTTCACCATCAACGGTGACAAGAAGGTGGCCGAGGTCGAGCCCCGGCTGCTGCTGGCCCACCTGATCCGCCAGGGCCTCAGTCTGACCGGCACCCACATGGGCTGCGACACCACCAACTGCGGCGCGTGCACCGTGCTGGTCGACGGCCGGGCGGTGAAGTCGTGCACCATGCTCGCGGTCCAGGCCGACGGGCACGAGATCACCACGGTGGAGGGCATGGCCTCGGCCAGCGAACTGCACCCGCTGCAGGAGGGCTTCAAGGAGGAGCACGGTCTCCAGTGCGGGTTCTGCACCCCGGGGATGATGCTGTCAGCCAAGGCGCTGCTGGATGCCAATCCCGACCCGACCGAGGAAGACGTGCGCTGGGCGCTGTCCGGCAATCTCTGCCGCTGCACCGGCTACCAGAACATCGTGAAGTCAGTGCTGTGGGCGGCGGCCAAGCTGCGTGCCCAGGCGCCGGCCGGCGAGGCCGCGCTCGCTGACGAGCCCGCACCGGAACCGGAGGCGTGACGTGACCGCACTGGACGAGATCAAGATCGGTGGGCTTGGCGCCAGCCGGAAGCGGGTCGAGGACAACCGCTTCATCCGCGGCAAGGGCAACTACACCGACGACATCGTGCTGCCGGGGATGCTGCACATGGAGATCCTGCGCAGCCCGCTGGCCCACGCGCGGATCGTCTCCATCGATACCAGCAAGGCCTGGCAGATCCCCGGCGTGCACCTGGTGCTGACCGGCGAGATGATGGCGACCCGCAACCTGGCCTGGATGCCGACCCTGTCGTATGACACCCAGGCCGTGCTGGCCACCGACAAGGTCCGCTTCCAGGGCCAGGAGGTCGCCTGCGTCATCGCGGACGACCCGTACATCGCCAAGGACGCGTGCGAGGCGATCGATGTCGAGTACGAGCCGCTGCCGGCGATCGTCAACCCGGAGCAGGCGGTCGCCGAGGGCGCGCCGGTCATCCGCGATGACAAGGAGAACCAGGCCGACAACGTCATCTACCACTGGGAAGTGGGCGACGCCGGCGGCACCGAGCGCGCGTTCGCGCAGGCGGACAAGGTCTCCCGGCTCAAACTGCACTACCCCCGCTCGCACCCGTCGCCGATCGAGTGCTGCGGGTCGATCGCGGACTTCAACCGGGCCACGTCGAAGCTCACCGTGTACATGACCACGCAGGCGCCGCACATCATCCGGGCCGCGGTGGCGCTGGTGGCCGAACTGCCCGAGCACATGATCCGGATCGTCTCGCCGGACATCGGCGGCGGCTTCGGCAACAAGGTCCCCGTCTACCCGGGCTACGTGTGCTCGATCCTGGCCTCGATCCTGCTGGAACGCCCGGTGAAGTGGATCGAGGACAAGAGCGGCAACCTGATCTCCACCGGGTTCGCGCGCGACATCTACCTGGACGGCGAGGTGGCGATGCGCAAGGACGGCAAGATCCTGGCCGTCCGGATGCACTGCGACGCCGACCACGGCGCGTTCTTCTCCGATGCCCAGCCCAGCAAGTTCAAGATCGGCCTGCTGCACTCGGCGTTCGCGTCCTACGACATCCCGGTCGGGCACATCACCGCCCGCGGCACCTACTCCAACAAGGCACCCGGCGGGGTCGCCTACCGATGCTCGTTCCGGGTCACCGAGGCGATGTTCTTCCAGGAGCGGATGATCCAGGCGGCCGCGCACGACCTGGGCATGGACCAGGCCGAGTTCCGCCGGATCAACTTCGTCCGCGACGACCAGTTCCCGTACCGGACGCCGTTCGGCTTCCTCACCGACTCCGGCCAGTACGCCAAGTGCCTGGACATCGGCCTGAATGCGGTCGGCTACACCGACTTCCTCAAGCAGAGGGCGGAGGCCCGGGCCAGGGGCCGGCGGCTGGGCATCGGCATCTCCACCATGACCGAGCCGCTCGGCGCCGGGAACAGCCGCGAGTACGACATCCTCGGCATCAAGATGTTCGACTCGGCCGATCTCAAGGTGCACATGACCGGCAAGGCGATCGTGCGGACCGGGGCGCGGACCCAGGGCCAGGGGCACGAGACCACCTGGGCGCAGATCGTCGCGCACGAGCTTGGCATCCCGGCCGAGGACATCACCGTGGAGGAGGGCGACACCGACACCGCCCCGTTCGGGATGGGCACCTACGCCTCGCGGAGCACGCCGGTGGCCGGCGCCGCGGTCGCGATGGTGTCGCGCAAGATCCGGGCCAAGGCCCGCAAGCTGGCCGCCCACCTGCTGGAGGTGTCCGAGGAGGACGTCGAGTGGGAGCTGGGCCGGTTCTACGTGCGCAGCGCGCCGGACCGCGGGGTGACCATCCAGGAATGCGCCATGGCCGCCTACAGCAACATGCCGGACGGCATGGAGCCGGGCCTGGAGAACACCGCCTACTACGACCCGCCCAACCTGACCTGGCCGTTCGCCGTCTACATCGTCACCGTCGAGGTGGACCCGGAGACCGGGGTCTGGGACGTGCTGAATATGGTCGCGGTGGACGACTGCGGGGTCCGGATCAACCCGATGATCGTCGAAGGGCAGATCATGGGCGGGCTGACCGAGGCCTACGCGATGTCCAGCATGCAGTTCATCACGTTCGACGCCGATGGCAACTGTGTCGGCTCGAACTACATGGACTACCTGCTGCCGACCGCCTGGGAGACCCCCGGCTACGAGCTGCACAGCGAGGTGGTCACCCCGAGCCCGCACCACCCGATCGGCGCCAAGGGCATCGGTGAGTGCGCCGCGGTCGGCGGCCCGGCGGCGTTCGTCAACGCGGTGATGGACGCGATCGACGACACCGGGGTGCGCAACATCGACATGCCACTGCTGCCCGACCGGGTGTGGGAGGCCCTCACCAAGCGCCACGACGTTTCCGGCGCGCCGCCGGTCCGCAGCGACTGATGGGACGCGGCATGGACGGCTGGGATGTCCTGGAGCGGGCCAGCGAGCTGGCCCGCCAGGGGCAGCAGTTCGCGCTGGCCACCGTCGTCTGGCGGCAGGGCCCGTCCTCGGGCCAGCTCGGCGGCCGGGCGATCATCACCGCGGACGGGCAGGTGCACGGCTGGATCGGCGGCGCCTGCGCCGAGCCGGTGGTCATCCGCGAGGCCCAGCAGGTGATCGCCGACGGCGAGTCGCGGCTGCTGCTGCTGGGCACCAGGGAGCAGTTCGGCGAGGCGGTGCCGGAGGGGATGACGGTGGTCCCCATCGCCTGCCAGAGCGACGGCGCGCTGGAGGTCTTCATCGAGCCGGTGCACCCGTCGCCGCGGCTGGTGGTGGTCGGGCGCTCGCCGATGGCGCAGACCCTGGCCACCCTAGCCCGCGACCTGGGCTGGCGGGCCACGCTGGTGGATGGTGCCGACTTTGCCACCGCGGCCGTGGACTCCGCGACGCTGGTCGTGGTCGCCACCCAGGGCCACGGCGACGAGGAGGCGGTCGAGCAGGCGGTGGCGGCCGGGCCCGCCTACCTCGGCCTGGTGGCCTCGGAGCGGCGGGGCGCGGCGGTGCTCGGCTACCTGGCCGACCGGGGGGTGCCGCGGGACCGGCTGGACCGGGTCAAGGCGCCGGCCGGGCTGGATCTGGGGCGCACCTCGCACAAGGAGATCGCGGTCGCGATCCTGGCCGAGCTGGTCCAGCTACGGGCCTCCGGCGGGCTCGGCGCGGGCGCCCCGGGGCAGGCCACGACGCGGGAGACGGCCACCGACCCGGTCTGCGGGATGACCGTGACCGCCGGCCCGGGCAGCTACCCGTTCGAGCACGACGGGGTCACCTACTACTTCTGCCGGGCCGGCTGCCGCCAGGAGTTCGCCAAGAACCCGGCGGCCTACTCCAGGAGAGAGTCCCATGCTGATCACAAGTGACTTCGACGTGGCCGCGCCCGTCGACAAGGTGTGGCAGTTCTTCGACGACATCCCCCAGGTGGCCGCCTGCCTGCCCGGCACCGAGCTGACCGAGGAGCTGGGAGACAACAAATACCAGGGCCAGGTCGCGGTCCGGATGGGCCCGGTCAAGCTGAACTTCGCCGGCACCGCCGAGATCACCGAGCGGGACGAGGCCGCCAAGCGGGAGGTCATCCACGCCAGCGGCGCCGAGGCGCGCGGCCGCGGCCAGGCCAGCATGACCGTGACGGCCACGCTGGAGCGGAGCGGCCCTGGCACCAAGGTCCGCGTCACCCAGGATCTGCAGGTGTCCGGCGCGGCCGCCCAGTACGGCCGGGGCATGATCTCCGACGTCACGGCCGTGCTCATGCGCGACTTCGCGGCCAACATGGCGGCCCGGATCGGCGCGGCCGAGCGGGGCGAGTCGGCCGCGCAGGCCGCCAGTGCCACCCCGGCCGGCGGCTTCTCGCTCGGCCTGCGGGCCGCATTGATGGCGCTGAGCCGGGTGTTCCGCCGGTTCTTCGCCCCGTACCAGTCCAACCCGAGCTGAGGGAGGTCAACGATGGTCTTGTGGTGGATCGGCGACGCGGTCCTGCTCGTGGTCATCCTGCCGGTGGTGATCTGGCTGCTCAACCGGGTGCTCGCCGCCCTGGAGCGGATCCGCCGCGCATCCGAGGACATCCTGTCCGGTGGCGTGGCGCTGATCGGCGAACTCGACAGCGTGCCCGCGGCGCTGGCGGAGACAGACAGCACCATCACGGCAGTGACGGTCGGTGCCGTCCGGTACGCGGGCTCGGTCGCCCGCCTGCTGGGCTGAGCGGAAAGGAGAGGCCGATGCCAGGAGCCGCCATCGCGACGCTCGTCATCGCGGGCCTGATCATCGCATTTACCGCGGTGGCATTGCTGCGGGTCATCTTCCACCTGCGGGCCACCTACGCCACGCTCGGCAAGGTCCTGGGCGGGGTCGCCGTCATCGCGGACCAGACGAGCACCGTCCCGGCCCGGCTGGTCTCGGTCAACGAGCACCTCAAGCCGGTCTCTGACTTCTGCGAGTCGGTGTGAGCGCGCACGCGGTTCTCGCCGCCTCTGGCTCGATCAACCACACCTGGTGGATCGTCGGCTACGTGATCGGCGTCGTCATCGTCCTGGTGGTGGTGGCGCTGGTGGTCCCGATCCTGCTGCTGGCCCGCAAGATCGGGCAGGCGGCGCCGCTGATCAACGCCGAACTGGTGAAGGCCAGGGACAACACCGCGCCGCTGGCCGCGCTGAGCACGACCATCACGTACGCGCAGACCATCGTGGCCGGGCTGGCCCGTGGCCGCGCCAGGCTAGGAGGTTAGACATGCATGTGCTGGCGCTCGCCGCGGGCACCAAGGCGGTCTGGTGGTCGGTGATCATCGTCGGCTTCGTCGTCGTGCTGGCCGTCGCCGCGCTGCTGAGCCTGCTGATCGTGCTGGTCAGGACGATCGACCGGCGGGTCACCGAGATCCGCGACACCCTGCACGCCGCCGCCGCGAACACCGAGCACACCTCGCTCATCGCACCGGTCGCCGACGGCGTGGACGCGGTGCTGGCCGAGGGCCTGCAGCACCACCTCTTCCTCGGCCGCGTGCTCGGAAAGGTTAAGTCATGACCCTGCTGGTTGTGCTCACCCTGGTCGACATCCTGCTGCTGGTCGCCGGGCTGGCGTTCTACCTGTTCTGGGTGGGGAGCCTGCTCACCAGGATCGCGGGGAACCTGGAGGACTGCGCCGAGACGGTCCGCACGATCGTCGGCCATGCCAAGGTCATCGAGCCGGGGGTGGAGCACATCAACGCCACCGGCGGGGTGGTGGCCGGCGCGCTGCCGCTGCTGTACGGAATGGCGGAGGAGATCGTGGCCGACGTCACCCCGGCGCCGGAGCCCCCGGAGGTGCCCGAGCCGGTCCGCCCGGCATCCGGCCGCCGCCGCTCCCGCCTGCACGAAGCGGTCGGCTTCGCCCCGCCGCAGTAGGAGACACCCCCGCCCGGCGGGCGAGAAGGGGGGGGGGAGCCGCCTCAGGGTCCGGTGCCGCCGGGGGCGGGCGGTTCCGGGCCGCGCTTGGCCAGCGGGCCCGTGGTCGGGGCAGAGTACTCGCCGATCCAGCGATCCTCCCAGGACTGGCCGTACTGCTCGGTGTTGCAGCTCGGGTGGTAGATCGCGGTCAGCTCGCGGGTGATCTGCTCCCGGTGCCCCGGGCCGCCGCCAGGCACCTCGTAGGTGCAGATGTGGACCTTCCACTTGGAGCCCGCCCGGCGCACCCAGCAGGCGGCCCTCGGGTGCTGGAACGGGAACCGCTCGGTGGTCAGGTCGCCGGAGTGGCCGACGTAGATGACCGCGTACTGGCTCTGCCGGGTGTCCGGCTCGGGCTGGTAGAGGATCGCGTACACGGCCGCCCGGGCCGGCGGCGTCCAGCCGGCCAGCAGCCGCGGCCCCTCAAACGGGTAGCCGGCCAGCGAGCCCAGCCGGATCATCGGCCGGCGACCTGGTCGGCGTCTTCGTCCTCGCTGACGGCCTCGACCCGGACGATCGGCCCGGCCGGCAGGCCCGCCCTGGCGACGGCCGCGGCGAACTCCCGGGTGGCCCGCTCGATGGCCTCATCCCGGGTTTCCGCCTGCACCAGCAGCTGCGCGCCGTAGCGGTCGGTGCCGATCCCGGTGGCGATGCCGGAACTGGCCGCGACCGCGTCCGCCAGTTCCACCACCTCCTCCCGGGACAGCACGTGCGCACCCTGCGCCTCGATCCCCACGCTCCATCTCACGCGCGCACTCCTAGTTCAGCGTCGGCAGCAGGGCGGCGAGTTCTTCCAGGCTGCTCAGGTCGTGGCCGGACAGCACCAGGTCGATATGCTCTGCCGCGATCATCATGCCCAGTGTGCTCGGCCGGAAGTCCCGGTTGCTGCCCTTGTGCGGGTTCAGCCACACCAGCCGGTGGCACAGCCGGGACAGCCGCTCCATCGCGGTGGCCAGCACCGCCGGGTCACCCCGGTCCAGGCCGTCGGAGCAGATCACGACGACCCCGCCGCGGCATAGGCTACGGCGGCCCCAGCCCCGGACAAAAGTGTCCAGTGAGGCGCCGATCCTGGTCCCGCCCTCCCAGTCGCACACGGTCTTCGCGGCCTCGGCCAGCGCCTGGTCCGGGCTGCGGGTGGCCAGTTCGCGGGTGATGCGGGTGAGCCGGGTACCGAAGCAGAACACCTCGACCCGGGCGGCCGCGCGCTTGGCGGTGTGCGCGAACTGCAGCAGGTTGCGGGAGTAGTCGGCCATCGAGCCGGAGATGTCGAGGATGAGGATGAGCGGGCGCAACCGCATCTTGCGCTGCCGCCAGAACAGTTCGGCCGGCTCGCCGCCGATCCGCAGCGACGCCCGGAGGGTCCGGCGCAGGTCGGGCGCGCGGCCGGCCGGGCCGGCCACGGTGCGCCTGCTCCGCCGCCGGGGCGGGGTCAGCCGGATCCGGGTCATGATCCGCCGCAGCGCGGCCAGCTCCTCCGGGGTGCACGTGGCGAAGGACCTGTGCCGGAGCGTCTCGGCGTTGGAGGCCATCAGGCCGAGCACGGCCTGCTCGTCCGGCCGCTCCTCACCCGGCTCGGCAGCGGGGATGTCCAGCACGGCCTGGCTTTCCGTCGCGGGCTGGGCCCGGAGCATGAGAACTTCGGGTGCCGGGTTCGAATCGTTAAGAAAAAAATCCCGGAAGACGCGGTCATAGGTGGCGATCTGATCGCGCTGAGCGACCAGGGTGCTGCGGCCCGCCCAGTACAGGTCGAGCAGGTCGGACGGATCCAGCGTGGTCATGGCCGCGCAGTAGGTCTGCACCTCGCCCGTGCCGACCGGCAGCCCGGCGGCGCGCAGGGCGTGGGCAAAATCGACCAGCACCCCGACCATGGGCGCGCGCTCAGGCACCGGACGTGATCTCTTCCAGGTTGCCCTGGACCAGTTCGAGGTCGTCGCGTTCCTTCACGACCGCACCCAGGGTGTCGCGGGCCATCTGGGCGTCCAGGCTGGTGCCGCCGAGCAGATCCACGGTGCGCGCCCAGTCGATGGTCTCGGCGACGCCGGGCGGCTTGGCCAGATCCAGTTCGCGCAGCCGGTTCACGGCCGACACCACCTTGCGGGCCAGCGCCTCCGGCACACCCGGCTCGCGGATGAGCACGATCTCCACCTCGCGTTCGGCGGGCGGGTAGCCGATCCAGTGATAGACACAGCGCCGTTTCAGGGCGTCGTGCAGTTCCCGGGTCCGGTTCGAGGTGAGGACCACCAGCGGGGGACTGGCGGCCGTGATCGTGCCGATCTCGGGGATGCTGATCTGGAAGTCGGACAGCACCTCCAGCAGGAACGCCTCGAACTCGTCGTCGGCCCGGTCCACCTCGTCAATCAGCAGCACCGCCTGGTCACCGGCCCGTACCGCCTCCAGCAGCGGCCGTTCCAGCAGGAACTTGGGGCCGAACAGCTTGTCCACCGCGTCCTCGGACACCGCCTGCTGCTGCGACAGCGCCCGGATCTGCAGCATCTGCCGGGCGTAGTCCCACTCGTACAGGGCCTGGTTGGTGTCGATGCCCTCGTAGCACTGGAGCCGGATGAGCTTGCGCCCGAAGACGGTGGCGAGCACCTTGGCGACCTCGGTCTTGCCCACCCCGACCTCGCCCTCCAGCAGGATCGGGCGGGGCAGCGACATGGCCACGAACAGCGCGGTGGCCAGGCCACGGTCGGCCAGGTAGCCGCCCTGGCGGAGCAGTTCAGTTAGCTGGCCGACGTTTTCCGGGAGTCCGGCCAGGCGCTCGGTTGGTGGCGGCATCTGTGGTTAGCTGCGGGACTCCGCCGGCCCCAGCACGAGATCGGCGATGCCGCCCTCGGGGTTCAGCTTGCCTTCCCGCTGCAGCCGGGCCCGCCAGGCCGCGCGCACGTCATCGTCGTCGGCCATGTCCCCGAAGCCGACGTCGGCCATCCGCTTGCAGGACTTCCCGGTGCCCAGGGCTTCGTCAAGGTCGGCGGCGGTCTGCCCGCGCGCGGTCCACACCCCGCGGAGCACGTCGAGGGTCTCCTCCGGCTCGCGATTCATGTCAGGCACCTTCCGGCCGGCAGCGCTGTCCTGAGACTGACTGTAACTGCCGGGGCCGGAGGGGGCGAGCGCCGATTAAGGATCCTCTTATCTGAGCTGCCTTCCCGGCGGCGGCGCCGCAGCCAGCGTCTTTTCGCATGATACCGGCGGTTTGATGGCGGCCCGGTGCACCGGGAGCCGGTGTGTACCGGGCGGGCCGGGGGCTGACGGGCCTGGCTGGGTCCCCTGGCGGGCAGCGGCGTGGCTATTGCGCCGCTGCCCGCGGGGCCAGGACCGGAGCACACGCACGCGCCCGTGCAGGACTTTTCCCCGTCCGCTGAATCCGGGCAACGATCCGGTCAAGGCCATCCGCGGCCGGCTCAACCGACTCAGCCACCTCATGCAGCGAGCGGCGCAGGTAATCACAGAACTCACGTTCTGACTGTGCCTGGACCGAGCCGGGCCCATGGAACCAGCCGCGCATACCACCCATGACAACGCGACCCGGGTTAAGAGCACGCCAAGAGAGGCTCAACAGCGCGGTCGGGGACCGCGGCTGGATATAGCCCTGGAGCGGGGCCGCCGGCCGGCTTATCGTGAGTTCGTGGTGAGTTCGGACTCCGGACCGCAGGTGCTGCGCGCCTCCGATGAAGACCGCGACAAGGTCATCGAGGCGCTCCAGCGCGGCTCGGCCGAGGGCCGGCTCTCCCATGAGACGTTTCTCCGCCGGATGGACGCTGCCCTGCGCACGCGCGGGGTGGCCGAACTGCGCGGCCTGCTCAGCGATCTGCCCCCGGTCCCCGACCGGGCAGGCTGGCTTACCCGTTCCGTCCGCCAGTGCTCATCGCTTTGGCTGCGGGCGCAGCGCGCCTGGCGGGTGCCGCGGCTGCCCACGCTCACCCTGCCGCGGGGGGACCGGGTGTTCGTGATCGGCCGGTCCCCGGAGAGTGACCTGGCGGTGCCGGATATGACGGTGTCCTGGCGGCACGCCGAGCTGAGGTGCACGGCCGGTGAATGGGTGCTCACCGACCTCGGCTCGACCAACGGGACCCGGGTGAATGGCTGGCGGGTGGGCGGCGGCTTCGTGGTCCGGCCTGGTGACCACGTGTCGTTCGGCGCCGCCGGCTTCCACGTGGCGGGCTGACGCCGCCCGAGGGTTGATGCGGGGCTGGCCGCCGTTACGGGCGGCTGTGGCGCCCCACCGATTCGCTGACGGCGGTGGAGAAGACCGGGTCGGCGAAGATGTCCGCGGGCTCGATGCGCATGAGATCATCCCGGGTCCAGCCGCGCTCCAGATCGGTGGCCAGCCGGTGCGCGTGGCGCAGCCGGGCGCGTTCCATGGCGTTGCGGACGCTGCGGGCGTTGGCGAAGCGGGGCTGCTGCATCCGGCGGGTGAGGTAGTCGCGGAAGGCCACTTCGGCGTCCCCGGACAGGTAGTACCGCGTCTCGTCCAGCATCACCCGGCTGATCGCGACCAGCTCATCCATCTCGTACGCGGCGAAATCAATGTGATGCGCGACCCGGGAACTCATCCCGGGGTTGGAGCTGAAGAACTCATCCATCCGGTCCTTATAGCCCGCCAGGATGACCACCAGCTTGTCCCGCTCGTTCTCCATCACCTGCAGCAAAATCTCGATCGCCTCCTGCCCGAAGTCCTGCGGATCCGCCGCCCGGTACAGGTAATACGCCTCATCGATGAACAGCACCCCGCCCATCGCCCGCTCCAGCAGCTTGCGGGTCCGCGGCGCGGTATGACCGATGTACTGGCCCACCAGGTCATCGCGCATCGCATGCACCAGCTGCCCCTGCTCCAGATACCCCAGCCGGTGCAGCAGATCCGCCATCCGCAGCGCCACCGTCGTCTTGCCCGTGCCCGGCGCCCCGGTGAAACACATATGCAGATTCGGCCGCGGCGCATCCAGCCCGAACATCTGCC
>DATDGI010000028.1:0-2034 GCA_036522155.1 Streptosporangiaceae bacterium | reverse complement strand
TGCTGCATGAAATAGCTCCAATTCCGCTGTCCGGAAAACGCGGGGCGGCCCACTTCGCGCTCGACGGGACCGGCCACGCCAGCCACCAGGAGCAGGCCAGCATGATCCGCCGGTACATCATCTGGCGCAACAACCACGCCTACGACCAACGGCTCCGCCGCATCGTCGCCCGGGCAAACGTTGCCTGAAGCGGCACTAAGTGGGTGACCTGGGTTTCCCCTCGTAGCGTGGAGACATCGCCTAAAGGAGGACGGCGATGGGTGAGACACGCAGGAAGTTCGATGCGGACTTCCGTGAGGGCGCGGTGCGGCTGGTGCGGGAGACTGGCAAGCCGATCGCGCAGGTGGCCCGGGATCTGGGCATCAACGAAGGCACGCTCGGGAACTGGGTGAACGCTGACAAGCGCCGCCGCGGTGAGGGCAACGGCGGGCTGAGTGAGAATGAGCGGGCAGAGCTGGCCCGGCTGCGGCGGGAGAACGCCGAGCTGGCGATGGAGCGTGATGTCCTCAAGCGCAGCGTGGCCCTCTGGGTGAAAGACGCGATGGGCAGGTAGCGGTGGCTGCCTTCATCGCCGCCCAGAGGGATGATCACCGTATCCCGCACGCCGTCAGCTGCCGGGCGCTGAGGGTCTCCCAGTCCTGGTTCTACAAGTGGGCCAGCCATGCCAGGGCCGGGACGTTACCGCCGCGGGCTCAGCGGCGGGCGCGGCTGGCAGCCGAAGTCAAGCGGCTGTTTGAGGTGTATGAGGGGCAAGCGTGGCTCCCCGGTGATCACCGCCGACCTGCGGGATGCGGGGTGGCGGGTGAGTGAGAACACCGTGGCTGCGCTGATGCGCGAGCAGGACCTGGCGGCCAGGCCCAAGCGCCGGCGGCGGGCCACCACCCGCCCGGGCCGGGGCCGCTGGCGCGCCCCTGACCTGGTCAAGCGGCAGTTCCCCGCCACCAGGCTGAACCAGAAGTGGTATGGCGATGGGACCGAGATCCCCACCGGGGAGGGCAAGCTCTACCTGGCCTCGGTGATGGACGCGGCCTCGCGCAGGATCCTCGGGTTCACCCTCTCAGAGCACCACGACGCCGCCGCGGCCTACGGCGCGCTGGCCATGGCCATCACCGCGCGCGGCGGCCAGGTGCCCGGCGTGATCATGCACACCGACCAGGGCAGCGAATACACCGCACGGGCCTTCCAGGCTGCCTGCCAGCGGCTTAGCATCGCCCAGTCCATGGGCAGGCCAGGATCCGCCCTGGACAACGCCGTCATCGAATCCTGGCACTCCACCCTGGAGTTCGAACTGCGCAGGATCGAGCACTTCGCCACCCGGGCAGCCGCCAGGGCCAGGGTGGCGGCCTGGATCGAGGACTACAACACCCGGCGGCGGCACTCGGCCTGCCAGATGATGCCCCCAGCACGCTATGAGCAAATGCTGGCAGCCCGGGAGGCAGCCTGACATGCCCACGCTTCTCCCGCCCCCGACGATAGGCCGGCGCTCGGCCTCGTCCAGGTCGTTCCTCCGCGGGCCTGACGGCCCTGCGGGGGCTCCACCTGGACAAGACCTGCGCTCCGGCGCTCTTATAGAGCTACGGGAGAACCGGGAGCACAAACAAGATCCGTATTACAAAGTCTCCACGGTTCGAGGGGAACCCCGCGAGTGCGATGGCGGGGACGCGGAGGAAGCCCGGTCAGCTGGGCCCGCAGGTGGAGGGCTACCGGGCGTGGCTGGCGCATCGGGGTTACACGCCTCAGACGGTCAGGAACATGCTGGCTGACCTGGGCCGGGTCGGCCGGTGGATGTCGCGTGCGGGGCTGGTGACGGCGCAGCTCGATGAGGATGCGATGGCGGCGTTTCTCGTGGCCTGGCAGGCGGCTGGCCACCGGAGGGCCCTGGGTCCGCGTGCAATGATGCCGCTTTTGAGCTACCTGAGGGACGCCGGCGTCACCCCAGCCGCGAAGCCGTCGCGTGCTCTTGTGGAAGGGCTGCTGGTGGAGTACCGGATCTGGCTGGTCCCGGAACGGGGCCTGGCGGCGGCCACGGTGCTG
>DATDGI010000027.1:0-23428 GCA_036522155.1 Streptosporangiaceae bacterium | reverse complement strand
AGCTGCATGAGCGCAGGGCCAGCAATTCGGTCAGCCTGCCGGACACCTGGTCGGCCAGCGCGGCCGGCGAGTCCCCGGCGGCGACCGCCTGCGCGGCGGCGTTGATGCCATCGAGATAGCCCGCACGCCTGCTGGCGGCCGTGTGCTGCCGGCGCCCCCAGACCGCGATTTCGGTCACCGCGATCCCGATCACCAGCAGCAGGATGGTCGTCTCGATATCGGCCCGCCGGGTGATCGTGAACTCCTCATACGGCCGGGTCAGGAAGAAGTCGAACCAGGCCGCGGCGGACAGGGCCGCCAGGTAACCGGCCGGCCGGTACCCGTTCGCGGCGACGGCCACCACCACCAGGATCAGCGCCAGCGCGGCATCGGTGTTGGGGAAGTCGGCCCGGAACGGGACCAGGATGGCGGCCAGGGCCAGAGGGGCCAGCAGCCCGGCGGCCACCGCCAGGCCGTCCCGGCTGAACCACTGCGGGACCCGCATGTATTCGTCATAGCACGGCGGGCGGCCAGCGGGCCAGCCAGCGGTCAGCGGGCCAGCCCGCGGTCAGCGTGGCAGGCCCAGGCCGCGTACGCCGACCTCGTCGGCCCGGGCCAGCAGGTCAGCCGGGTCGGCGTAGACCCGGTAGGCGCCGGCCCGCTCCAGTTCCTCCCGCCCGTACCCGCCGGACATGACCCCGATCCCGATCGCCGCCGCCCGGCGGGCGGCGAGCAGATCCCAGACGCTGTCCCCGACCACGAAGGCATGCTGCGGCTCCACCCCGAGCAGCGCCGCCGCGGCCAGGAACAGGTCCGGGTCGGGCTTGGCGTGCTGGACCAGGTCGCGGGTGACCATCGGCGCGTCTTCCGGCAGGCCCAGCATGGCCAGGGCGTGCTGGGCGGTGGCCCGGTAGCCGCTGGTCGCGATAGCCCACGGCACCCGCCGCTCGGTCAGCCCGGCCAGCAGCTCGGCCGCACCCGGGAGCGGGCGGACCGAGTCCGCCTGGGCCAGGTACTCCTCCGCGTGCGCCCGCTGCAGCATCTCGATGTCGGCGGTGGACAGGGTCCGGCCGGTCTCCCGGAGCAGCGCGGACACGAACAGGCCGCCGCTCATCCCGATCCGGCGGTGGATCCGCCACACCGACAGATCGATGTCCAGCCGGGCCAGCGCCGCCCGCCAGGCGATGACGTGCTGGTACACGCTGTCGATGAGCGTCCCGTCGAGGTCGAACAGGAACGAGGGCGCGGGTGGCTCGGGGTAGCGGGCGGGAATCGTCATGGGACAAGTCTGCGGTCACCGGGGCCAGGTTTCACCGCGGTGATCAGATCGGGCAGCCTCGGGTCAGCCGCCAGCCTGGGCCGGGCCGGCGGCGGGCAGCTGAGACTGCCGGAACCAGGCCACCGTCCTGGCCAGGCCCTCGTCCAGGGGGACCGGCTGCACGTGCGGGAACAGCCGCCGCAGGCGGCCGCTGTCGGCCTGGGAGTCCGGCACGTCGCCGGCCCGCCCCGGGCCGGTACGGACGTCGGGGCGCACCCCGGCCGCGGCCGCCACCCGTTCGGCCAGATCCGTAATCGTCACCCGGGTGCCGAACGCCAGGTTGACTGGGACCGGACTGGCCACCCGGCCGATCGCGGCGTCGGCGAGGACCTTGACCACGGTGCCGACGAAGGTGAAGTCCCGCACCTGGCGGCCACTCCCGTGAATCAGCAGCGGCTCGCCGCGCAGCGCAGCGTCGATGAACACGGGGATGACGGCCGCGTAGGGATGACCCGCCGACTGCAGCGGGCCGTACACGTTGAACAGGCGGAACACGAGGGCAGGCAGCCCGAAGGCGGTGCCGTAGGCCAGAACGCTGGCCTCGGCCGCCAGCTTGCTCGCGGCGTAGGGGCTGAGCGGGCGGGTGGGCAGATCTTCATGCTTGGGTGACACCCCGACCGACCCGTAGACAGAGGATGAGGACGCGGCCACGACCGGCACCAACTGGCGGCGGCAGGCCTCAAGCAGCTGGACCGTTCCGGTCGCGTTGACCTCGAAGGTCCGCAGGGGGTGAGCCAGCGAGCGGGGCACCGACGGGAGCGCGGCCAGGTGGATCACCGCATCCACGCCGTCGACGGTGCCGTCGAGCAGGCGCCGGTCGAGGATGCTTCCCTCCACCACCTCGGCGCTCACTCCGCTGAGATTCTCCGCGAAGCCGGTGCTCAGATCATCGAGTGCGATCAGGTGCCCGACCTCGGGACGGCTGGCCAGTTCCCGGCACAAGTTGGCGCCGATGAAGCCGGCCGCCCCGGTGACAAGTATTCTCACCGCACACCCTCCCCGGCCGCTTCCGGCTGGCTGGCGGCCGGCCACCAGCCCCGGGTAACGGCGATCGATTCGTAGACGCGGTCCATGTCAGACACCAGGCGCTCCCGGCCGAACTGTGCCCCGGCCCAGGAGCGGGCGCTGGCGCCCATCCGCTGGCGCAGGGGGGCGCTGGCCAGCAACCGGCACACCGCCTGGGTGATGGCCGCCGGATCGGTGCCGGCCAGAAGGCCGGTGACGTCGTGCCTGACGACCTCGGCCACACTGCCGACGTCGGTGGCGACCACCGGTACCCCGGCCAGGGCGGCCTCGATGAGCGAGACTGGCATCCCCTCGTTGTCCGACGTCAGCAGGACCACGTCGGCGGCGGCGTAGACCGTCTCCACGTCGGGGCGCCAGCCGAGCAGCGTGACCGGGCCGCCCGGGCCTGCGGCGGCCCGCTCAAGGCCGGCGGTGAGGTCCCCGTGGCCGCAGACAATGACCCGGGCGCCGGGAACCGCCCGGATGATGCCCTGGGCAACCGCGAGCAGCCGGTCCGGGCGCTTGATCCGGGTCAGCCTCCCGACGTAGGCGACCACCGGGGCGTCCTCCGGCAAGCCCAGCGCCTGGCGGGCCTGGCGGCGGCCGGGCAGCTTGGCCAGCGACGTCCCGGGCGGCACCACCGCGTACTGGCTGCGGCGGCCGATGCCGGCGGCCAGCAGGTCGTCCCGGACCTGGGCGCCGACCGCGATCAGCCGGTCGGTATGGCGGGCCAGCGCGCTTTCCGCCATGACCACCCCCCGGGTCACCGGGCGGGAGAAGTAGCCGTGAAGCAGATGCCCGTGGAAGGTGTGCACACGGGCCGGTGTGCGGGCCATGAGCGACGCCAGGCGGCCGGCCAACCCCGCCTTCGCGGTATGTGTATGCACGATATGCGGCTGGAATTTCCGCATTTCTGACACCAGGAATCCGATGGCGTGAACGTCGTCGGCCAGACGTACCCGGCGGGTGAGTGACGGCACCAGATATACTTCAACTTCGGGTGCGCGGAGCGCGAGGAAGTCGGCTTCTCCGGCGGCCAGCGAGCCCGCATACAGGCGCTGCTCGAATCGCTCCGACGGCAGCCCCCGCATAAGCGTGACGGCTTGCAGCGCGGGGCCGCCGACGTTGGTGCGGGAGATAATACGCATTACCCGAAGCCGCCCCGGCTGGCCCGGTTCCCCCCCCAATTCGTGCCTCCGATCCTCCGGGGTACAGTTATCCTACGCGCACGCTGCGTAAGGTTTAGGTGATGGCGGGGGACAGGATTCTTAAAACCCATGGAACTGACCGCCAGCCCACTTCGCAGTTGCCCGGCAAAGTCGCGTTGATGATCGGGCAGCTCGGTACTGGCGGCACCGAAAAGCAGACGGTTCTCCTCGCGCGCGGCCTGCGCGATCGTGGCATTGATACCACTGTCTGGGTGCTGTTCGATGGCGGCCGGAACGAAGACGCACTCCGGCAGGCGGGAATCCCGGTCGTGCGGGTGGAGCTGCGCAGATCCCGGGCGGCACTATCCGTGCTGCGCAACGCGGCCGGCTTTGCCGGCCTGGTCCTGCGGCTGCGCCGGGAACGCCCGGATATTGTTCATGCGTTCCTTTTCAGTGCTTATGTCATCGCTGTACCAGCTGCCCGGCTGGCGGGGATCCCGGTGCTGGTGGCCGGGCGCCGCAGCCTCGGGAATTTCAAGGAGGGCCACAAGATAGCCCGGGCGATAGAGCGGCTTGCCACCAGCGCCACGGATCTGCTCATCGCGAATGCCGCCGCCGTCGCCGACGATACCAAACGGCGCGAACGGGTAAGCGCGGGCAAAATCGAGGTCATCTACAATGGCCTGCCCGAGCAGGCATTCGCGGATGTTGCCCCGGCCGTTGTCGAGACCGCGCACCCGGTGGTGCTCTGCGTCGCCAATCTGCTGCCCTATAAGGGCCACCGTTACCTGCTCGAGGCGGTGAGCCTCCTCCAGCAGAGGGGCCGCCCGTGCACGCTCCTGCTCGCCGGTGAGGGCCGGGAGCGCCAGGCGCTGGCGCGCCAGGCGGTTTCGCTGGCCATCGACGCCCGGTTCCTGGGCGAGTGTGACGACGTCAGGCCCCTGCTCGCCCGGGCCGACGTGGTCGCCCACCCCTCGCTCGAAGAAGGCATGAGCAATGCCGTCATGGAAGCGATGGCGGCCGGGCGGGCCATCGTCGCCACCAGCGTCGGCGGGACGCCCGAGCTGCTCAGCGGGCGTGGCCTGCTCGTGCCACCGGCCGACCCGGCCGCGCTGGCCGATGCGATCGGGCAGGTGCTGGCCGATGGGGGGCTGGCCGGGCGGCTGGCGGCGGCCGCCAGGAACTGGAGCCACGCCCACCTCAAGGCCGACGCGATGGTGGACCGGCACGTCGAGGTCTACTCGCGGCTGCTGGAGCGCCGATGTGCGGCATAGCCGGAATCGTCTCGGTGGACCACCCGGACGCGGCCCTGGTCCGCCGGATGTGCTCGGTGCTGACCCACCGCGGGCCCGATGGCGGCGGCTACTTCGACAGTGCCCACGCGGTGCTGGGCATGCGCAGGCTGGCGATCATCGACGTGGCCGGGGGCCAGCAGCCCGTGTACAACGAGGACCGGACGGTCGTTGCCGTCTTCAACGGCGAGATCTACAACTACCGCGAACTCAGGACCGGGCTGCGCCGGCGCGGCCACCGGTTCACCACCGGCAGCGACACCGAGTGCCTCGTGCACTTGTACGAGGAATACGGGGACCGCCTGGTCGACCACCTGCGGGGCATGTTCGCGTTCGCCCTCTGGGACACCAGACAGCGGCGGCTCCTGCTGGCCAGGGACCGGGTGGGCAAGAAGCCGCTGTACTGGCGCCGTGACGGTGGATCGCTACTCTTCGGCTCCGAACTCAAAGCGCTGGCGGTGGCGCCGGAGCCCGGGCGCCGGCTCGATCTGGTGGCCCTGCACCATTACCTGACCTATCAGTACGTGCCGGCCCCGTGGTCCATCTATGAGGGCACAGAAAAGCTCGCGCCGGGGCACATCCTCAGCTGGCAGGACGGCGACGTCGAGGTGCGCAGGTACTGGCGCCTGGATTGCTCCCCGGTGCGGGTCACATCGGTGCCAGAGGCGGCTGAACGGCTCCGCGGCCTGCTGCTGGAGGCCACCAGGATCAGGATGTTCAGCGAACGCCCGCTTGGGGCCTTCCTGTCCGGCGGCGTCGACTCATCGGCCGTGGTCGCCGCGATGGCACGCAGCACCTCGCAGCCGGTCAAGACCTTCTCCATCGGCTTCGACGATGCCCCGTATGACGAACGGCCGTTCGCCCGCATGCTGGCGGCCCACTACGGCACCGATCACCAGGAACTGGTGGTGACGTCATCGGCCCTGGACGTGCTGCCCTCCCTGGCCTGGCACTTCGATGAGCCGTTCGCGGACTCCTCCGCCATCCCGACATTCTGCGTCGCCCAGATGAGCAGCCAGCAGGTGACGGTGGTGCTGACCGGTGATGGCGGCGACGAGTCCTTCGGCGGCTACCAGCGTTACCTGGCGATGACCGTCCTGGGCGGGCTTTACCTGCCCGCCCTGGTCCAGCCGGGGCTGCGCCGTGCCCGGCAGGGCCTGCGGGCCGCTGGCGGGCAGTGGCCGCCGCTGCGGCGGCTGGAACGGGCCCTGGCCGCGCTGGGCGAGCCGTCGCCGCCACGCCGGTACAGCCGGCTCGTCTCATATTTCACTGCCGCGCAGAAGCACCAGCTCTACACCGATGAGCTGCGGGAGCAGCTCCGTGCCGTGGACAGCGACCTGCTGCTCGACCATGCTTTCGCGGCCTCGGCGGCCCGCTCCCGGGTCAGCAAGATCATGGACGTCGATATCCATACCTACCTGCCGGGGGACCTTCTCACCAAGCTGGACATCACCACCATGGCGTGCTCGCTGGAAGCGCGGTGCCCCTTTCTCGACCATCAGCTGATGGAGTGGGCCGCCCGCCTGCCGGCCCGGCTCAAGATCCGGCGCGGGACGACCAAGTTCCTGCTCAAGCAGGCGATGGCCCCGTGGCTGCCACCGGAGCTGATCAGCCGCGGCAAGCAGGGTTTTGGCGTGCCGCTGGCGGCCTGGCTGCGGGGAGACTTCCGCGAACTGGCCCGGGATGTGCTCACCGATGACACGGCCCGGTCCCGCGGCTTGTTCCGGCCCGAAGCGGTCGCCCGCCTGCTCGCAGAGCACGACCAGGGTGATGACCACGCCTCACGGCTGTGGGCGCTGATCCAGTTCGAGCTCTGGCACCGGGCCCATGTCGACCCCCCGGCTGTCCAACCCGCCTCAGCCGGCGGCCGCCGCCCCGGCGTGCTGCCGGTATGAGCTCACCCGCGGATGGCCGGATCCGCCACCCAGGACCGGAGCTGACCGTGGGCGCCAGGCCGTCATCCGCACCGGACGGGGCCGCCACCCGGGCGGGCATCTGGCCGCTCTGCGCGGTCCCGCTGGCGCTCGGCGTGGGCCTGCGCCTCCTGGTGGTCGGTTACGTCCAGGTTCTGCACGGGAACTTTCTCTTCCTCGACGACCAGGGATACGACTCGGTCGGGTGGTCGCTGGCGGAGGCGTGGCACATGCATACCTTCCCCTCGCCAGCCTCGGTCGAGTACGCCGGCACGGCCTCCTACCTCTACTACGTGTTCGTGGCCGTGGTGTACTTCCTGGCCGGCCACCACTGGCTGGTGGTGAAGGTGGTGGCCGCGCTGCTGTCGGCGCTCTCGGTGCCGGCCGCCGCCGCCTTCGGCGACGGCCTGGGCGGGCGGCGCCTGGCCGTGGCCGCGGCCTGGCTCGCCGCCCTGTATCCCAATGCCGTCTTCTGGGGAGCGACCGGCCTGAAGGACGCTCCCCTCACCACGCTGCTGCTGGTGATGGCGGCGATCGCACTGCGGCCACTGACCATGCGGCGCCTCGCCGGCGCCGTGGCGATCATCGCGGTAGCCTTCCTGGCCCGCCCGGTGATGGGCGTGGTCGGCCTGGCCATGCTGGCCGTGCCGGTCATCGCCCTCGTCCGGGGGCGCGCGGCTGGCCGCGGGCACCGGGTCCAGCCACGGTCGCGCCTGCTCGTCTTGCTTGCCGGGCTGCCCGTTCTGGTGGTCGTGTCGGTGGTCCTGGCGGCCAGGTACCTTCCGGCTCTGAGGGCCAGCCTGGCCGGCGATGCGGGACTGTCGCTGGGGAGCGGGCCGGTGGCGATCAGCGCCAGCCCGTCTCCCGTCGACGTTCTCCGCGCCCTGCTCGGTCCCTTCCCGTGGTCGTTCGGCCCGGGCACCGACACGGTGTACCGCGCGCTGTATCCCGGCATGGTGGTGTGGATCGTGATGCTGCCGGCCGTAGCTGCCGGGTGCTGGCTGCTGCTCCGCCATGGATCGTGGGCCGCCCGGGGGGTGGTCGTCTCCGCGCTCGGCTATCTGTACCTGTACGGGTCGGTGTTCCAGAGCGAGGGCTTCTACCGGCAGCGGTACGCGGTCGAGATTCTGCTGCTGGTGGTCGCCCTGTATGCCTTCCAGCGGCGCCCGCAGCTGGCCGTGGCCTGGACGGCGGCCGGCGTCTGTGTGGTCGCTCCGGCGGCCCTGGTGCAGGCGGGCGTGCTTCCGCCGGCCGGCCTGGCGCTGGTGGCACTGGTGGTGGCCGGGCTGTGGCTGGCCGACCGCAGACCGCTGGCCGACCTGCGCCGCACCCCCCGGAGCCGGCCGGGGCTTTCACAGCCAGCGGGTCGGTCCGGGGCCGGCCGTGGGCGTGGTGGCTGAAGAAACCGGGCCGTCCGTTGCGCTGGCCCGGGCCACGTCCACCGGCTTGCGCGCGATGGGGCTCCGGATCTCGGGGTATGCGGTCGGCTTCGTCGCGAGCGTCCTGATCGCCCGGGCGCTGGGTCCCGGCGGCCGCGGACTCTACGCCTACCCGGTCGCCCTGCTCGGGATCGTGATCGCATTCGCGCACGTCGGGCTGGAGTTCGCGCAGGTCTACCTGGTGGGTCAGGGGTGGAACCCGCGGCGCATGTGGGCGAACGCGACCGCGGTCAGCGTGGTCGCTGGCGGGCTCTGCTGGATCGGCTTCGGCGGCCTGCTGGCGATCGACCCGCGGCTGGCTGGCGGCCTGCCGCTGTCCTGGATCGCCGTCCCGATGGGGCTGGTGCCGCTGCTGCTGATGAGCCTGTACTGGGCCAGCCTGCTCCAGCTCGACGGCCGTCTGCTGGCGGCGACCTGGGCATCCTGGTTCGGCGTCGCCCTGCAAACGGTGGCCGTCGCCGTCCTGTACTCGCTGCATGAGCTGACGCCGTTCCGGCTGCTGCTGCTGCTGTGGCTGGTGAACGGGTCCGCGTGGCTGCTGCTGCTGGTCGCCTGCTACCGGGCCGGCCTGGTGGACTGGCGGCTCGATCCGGTCCTGCTCCGCCGGTCCGTGGCCTTCGGGGCGCAGGCCTATGTCTCGCAGGTCTTTTTCTACCTGCTGCTGCGGGTGGACCAGGTGCTGGTGCGCGGGTACGCCGGATACCGCCAGCTCGGCTTGTACGCGCTCGCCACTACGGTCGCGGAACTGCTGTGGCTGCTGACCGACCCGCTGGCCGCGGCGCTGGTCCCGCATGCGGTGCGCGCACGGATGGGGGAGGACCGGCGGCTCAGCTTCGCGATGGGGCGGCTGAGCCTGTGGATCTCGGTGGCCGCGGCGGCCGCCGGCTGGCTGCTGGCGCCGCTCGTGATCCCGGCCGTCTACGGCCGGGGGTTCGCGGGCGCCGTGCCGGCGCTGCAGCTGCTGCTGCCCGGGGTGGTGGCCATGGCCGCCGCCAGGCCGCTGGGGACGGTGCTGGTCAAGGAGGGGCGGGCGGTGGCCACCAGCCTGCTGAGCCTGGCCGCGCTCGGCCTGAACGTAGCGCTCAACCTGATCCTGCTGCCGAGGCTGGGCATCCGCGGTGCCAGTCTCGCGTCCTCAGCCTGCTATGCGGCGCTGGCGCTGTCGTATGTGGCCATCTCCCGGCGGCGGGGGGTAGCCGGCTGGCGGGACATGCTGCCGCGGGTCTCGGACCTGCACCTGCTGGGGCCGGGACGCCGGGCCCGCCGGGCCGGTGGGGCCGGTGGGGCCGGCCAGGCCACCGGCCCGCTCCGGGTGGCTCTCATGGTCGGGACCCTGAACCGGGGCGGCACCGAGCGGCAGGTCCTGCTGCTGGGCTCGGCGCTGGTCGCGCGCGGCCACCAGGTGACGGTGATCTGTCTCGACCGCGCGGGCGAGCAGGGTGCCGCCGCCCGGGCGGCGGGGATGGGCGTCGTCGAATTCGGCTTCGCTGGCCTGCAGCGCGCGGTGCTGCTCCATCCGGTCCGCGAGATCCGCCGCTTCCGCCGGGCTGTCCGGCAGGTCTCGCCCGATGTGGTGCATTGCTTCCTGTACTGGGCCTGCGTGCTCGGCGTGCCGATCGCACGGAGCGTGGGAGTGCCGCTGGTGATCAGCTCCCGGCGGAGCCTGACCGCGCCCGTCCGGCGGCCACGGCTGCTTCGGCCATGGGAGCGGGTCTGCGACCGGCTCGCCGACGCGGTCGTCTGCAACTCCGGCGCCGTGCTGGCGGACGCGGTCCGGTGCACCCGCCTGCCGCGGCGGAAGGCGGTCGTGATCAGGAACGGAGTGCCACTGCCGGCCGTAGCCGCGCCCCCGGGCGGAGGACCACCGCGGATCGTCATCGTCGCCAACCTCATCCCCTACAAGGGGCACGCCGTGGCGCTGGCCGCCTTCGCGCGGGTCCGCGCCCGGCTGCCGGAGGTGGGGGCCCGGCTGCAGCTGGCTGGCGCCGGGCCGGAGGAGCATCGGCTCCGTGCCCAGGCCAGGGAGCTTGGGATCGACGGGGACGTCGAGTTTCTCGGCTCGGTGGCCGACGTCCCGGCGCTGCTGGCCGGGTGCTGCTTCACGGTGCTGCCCTCGCTGTCCGAAGGGATGCCGAACGCCGTGCTTGAGAGCCTGGCCCATGGCCGTGCGGTGGTCGCGTCGGCGGTGGGCGGAGTGCCGGAGATACTGGCCGGGGGCGGTGGCTTGCTGGTCCCGCCCGCAGACGCGGGCGCGCTCGCCTCCGCCATGTGCACCCTGCTGGCCGACCCCGCGCTGGCGGCGCGGCTGGCCGCGGAGGGGCGGGGGCTGGTGCGGGACCGGTTCGGGGCCGACCGGATGGTGGCGCATTCGCTCGGGCTGTACCAGGGGCTGCTGGCCGGGCAGACGCTGCCCGAGGCGAGCGCGGCGGCGGCGCTCGCCGCGGACGCGGCCGTGCTCCAGGAAACGTCCGGACCCGGATAAGGAAGCGGACCGGGAGCCTCCGGCGGGCGGCAGCCGGAACTGGGCCAGCATCGTGTGACCGTAGATGCCCCGGCGCGAGTACCGGCCGCGGCGCACCCGCCGCGCGTACCGGGCCGGGCCGGCCATCAGCTTGAGGTGGGCCCGCCACACGGGCGAGGGCGGCGGCCTGCCGAGCAGCCGGCCGAACTGCCGTTCCAGGTACTGCCGGTGCAGCAGATAGACGTGGGACAGGTCGGGCTCCTCGAACCGCACGGTCACCAGTTCGAGACCGAACCGGTCGGCCAGCACCGGCCACTGGGCCGGGTCCCACCGGCTCACGTGGTGGGGCGGGCAGTCAAGCGGCTCGGCATCCTCCCGGGCCAGCCGCCGCCGGTTGGGCACCGACAGGAAGATGAAGCCACCGGGACGGACGCAGCCGGTGATCGCCGTCATAAACTGGCTGATTCCGGCGACGTGCTCGAGCGTGTGGAAGGCGCACGCGACGTCGAAGTCCCTGGGATGGCGCCGCGCGAACTCGCCGAAGGACGCCGCCTCGCCCTCCACTCCGGCCCGGCGAAGCCGCTCGATCGCATCCGGGTTGTGGTCGACACCGACCGCCCGGCGGACGAGCGGTTTCACCGCGCGCAGGAAGGAACCGTCGCCGCAGCCGAAGTCGGCCACCCGATCCGTGGCCGTCAGCTCGCGGGCGACCTGCGCGAACTCCCACCGGAACGGCTCGTAGGGGACCGTGGCCGTCAGCCGCCGGTAGAAGGCCGCGTCGCCGGTCAGGGCGGGCACGAAGAAGTGGAGCCCGCAGGTGCCGCATTCGTGCAGCACGAAACTGGCACCCGCGCCCGGCGTGAACGCGTCCCCGGGGAAGTGCGCGCCCCACTGGCGGTCCAGCCGGCGGCGCACCGCCTCGGCGGTCACCGTCCAGACCGGCGCACTGGCCTGGCTGGCGCACAGCAGGCAGGCGGGCGGCTGAGCGGCGAACTCAGCGCCGTTCCCCGCGCCCGGATCCGGCGTGCGCGGCTGGCCAGGCAGCCACGTCATACCGGAGATCGGGACCTCCGGCTGGCCGGGCGGGCCGCAGGTGGCGCCTGGAAGACGTACTCGTTGCAGCCGAGCCCGCCGCCGGCCGTCGTGAGATAACGCAGTTCAAAGCCCAGCCGATGGGCGAAGGCGAAGACCTCGTCCGGCCTGGCCACCTCGAACGGGTAGCCGCCGACCCAATCGACCAGGTCATGCTGGCGCGACATGCCGCGGGCGCGCGGCCCGCGTGCGGCGGTGCCAGCGGGCCGCATCATCCGGTGCACGGCCAGCAGTGGCCAGTACCGATGCAGGTAGGCGGCCGAGCCAGCGATCAGGATGGCCCGCATCACCGCCCCGGAGGTGTTGTAGCGCCGTTTCACCCGCCGCCAGACCTTGCTCGGCAGGCCTTGGTCGTTGTAGATGGACACGTAGAGCAGCCCGCCCGGTGCGACCAGCCCGGCGCTGGCCGCCAGGCCTCGCCACAGTTCGCCGGTGTGATGCAGCACCCCCCACGAGTAGACGATGTCGAACCGCCCGAGGCCGGCCACGAACCGCGGATCGAGGATGGAACCCTGCTCGATGGTCCAGTCGGAGTCCGCCGCGAACCGGCGGCGCAGCTCTGTCGCGGCCTGGACCGATTGCGGGTCGTAGTCAAACGCGTGGACCCGGGCGCCGAGCTGGCAGGCCGCCAGCGAAAACAGCCCACTGCCGCATCCGGCATCGAGGAAAGTGCGGCCGGCCAGCGTCGCGACCGGCAGGGCCTTGAGCAGTGAGTCGCGGGCGGAGGCGACCCGGGCCTCATCGACGATCTCGACGAAGGAGAGCCAGTTCTGGCCGAAGCCGAAGCGGGCCGGTTGCTGGGTTTCTGCCACGTCTTGTGGCATTGACGCGATTCCTCCCGTGATGTGCGGCCGAGCCCGGCCGCGTAGCTTTGACGCATAGTAGCAATCGGTCACGGGCAGTAATTACTCGTGACTGGGTTCAGCGCTGGTGGGCGGGAACGGCAGGTTCGCGGCCGGCATGTCTTACCTCATCACCGGCGGGAGCGGGTTCATCGGTTCCCATCTGGTGCAAGCGTGCCTGGCGCGCGGCGACCAGGTGACGGTCCTGGATGACCTGTCCACCGGCCCCGCCGCCAACCTCGGACCGTCCCGGCATCATCCCGGCCTGCGGTTCGTGGCCGGCACCGTGCTGGACGCCCCGCTCGTCGACGAACTGACCAGTCAGAGCGACGTCGTGGTCCACCTGGCGGCGGCGGTCGGGGTCAAGCTGATCGTCGAACAGCCACTGAGGTCATTGACGACCAACCTGCGCGGATCGGAAATCGTGCTGGAAGCCGCTCACCGGCACCGGCGCAAAATCCTGCTGGCGAGCACGTCGGAGATCTACGGCAAGAACCCGGCTGGCCCGCTGCACGAGGAGTCGGACCGGGTCCTGGGCAGCACGGCCGTAGCGCGGTGGGCGTACAGCGCGGCGAAGGGGATCGACGAAGTCCTGGCCAATGCCTATCACCGGGAGCGAGGGCTGCCGGCGATCGTGGTCCGGCTGTTCAACACCGTCGGGCCGCGGCAGACCGGAGCCTACGGCATGGTCATTCCCCGGCTGGTCAGGCAGGCACTGACCGGCGAACCGCTCACGGTCTTCGGCGACGGCCGCCAGAGCCGTTGCTTCACCCATGTCGCGGACGTGGTGGCGGCCATGCTGCTGCTGGTCGGCCACCAGGCGGCGGTTGGGCAGACCTTCAACGTCGGGTCGTCAGAGGAGATCTGCATCGCCGACCTGGCCCGGCTCATCGTCGCCCGCTGCGGCAGTTCCTCGCCGGTCATCTTCGTCCCCTACGGGCAGGCTTATCCATCGGGGTTCGAGGACATGGAACGCCGGGTTCCTGACACCACCAAGCTGCGGTCGCTGGTGGGATGGTCGCCGCGTTATTCGCTGGACGACATCCTGCGTGACACGATCGCTGACACCAGCGCGCGGATGCTGGCTGAGAACCCGCCGGTGGCCTTCGCGTGAGCCTGCCCGGGGCGTTTGTCCTGGCCGACGCCGGGGCGTTCGTCCTGGTCGCGCTGCTCACCGAGGTGGTGCGCCGGATCGCGGTCCGGCACCGGCTGCTGGACCGCCCGGGCCGGGGCAAGGCGCACCGCCGTCCCACCCCCTATCTGGGCGGGGTGGCGATTGCGGCCGGCACGCTGGCGGCATGGGCGGCCGCGACGTCCCCGGGCGACCCGCGGGTCCTGACGCTCATGGTGACGGGCACGGCCATCGCGGTCCTCGGCCTGATCGATGACATCCGGCCGCTGGGGGTATGGGTCCGGCTGGTCACGGAAGGCATCGCGGCCGCGGCCGTGCTCGCTTCCGGCGCCAGCGAGGGCATCCTGGGTCACCTGCCTGGGGTCGGCCACTGGCTGGGCGCCGCGGTCACGCTGGCCTGGATGGTGGCGATGACCAATTCGTTCAACCTGCTCGACAACACCGATGGCGCGGCGGCGGGCATTGCCATGGTGACCAGTGCCGCCCTGGCCGCGCTGGCCTTCGGGACCGGCCTGGCCAGCATCGGGCTGCTGCTCCTGGCCCTGTCCGGGGGCTGCGCCGGGTTCCTGGTCCACAACTGGCCACCGGCCCGCATTTTCATGGGTGACGCCGGGTCGCTCTTCATCGGGTTCATGATCTCGGCGTCGGCGGTCCTGGTGGTCGGCGCTCCCGGATCCGCCCTGGCGGCCCACTGGCCGGTGGGGGCCGCCGCGCTGCTGCTGCTGACCTTCGTGGCGGCCGTGGACACGGGCACGGTGGTCGTGGCCCGGCGCCGGGCCGGGCGCCCGCTGGTGCAGGGCGGCACCGACCACACCGCCCACCGGCTGCTTGCCCTCGGCCTGGCCACGCCGCAGGCGGCGGCGCTGCTCACGGCGGCCGCCGGGATGTCCTGTGCCGTGGGGCTGCTGGTCTCGCTGGGGACGCTGCCAGCCACGGCTTCGCTGGCCATCACGGTCACGGCCGGCATCGCAGTGGTGGTGCTGGCGCAGTGGGTCCGCTGTGATCCGCCCCGCGCTACCTCAGCTCATGCTCGCCGGTGGCCGGGTCGGGCGCCTCGGCCGGCCAGCTCCCGTTCCCGTGGGCGGCCACCGCGCCGAGCGGCGGCTCCGACAGATACGGCTTGTACCCGTAGCCATAGCCATAGCCGTAGCCATCCTGCTTCGACACCTGGTTCAGGACCGTTCCCACCACCGGCGCGCTGGCCTGGGCGAGCTTTTCGGCGGCCCGGCGCAGATCACCACGCCTGGTCTGGCCCGCCGCCACCACGAGCAGGGTGGCGTCGGCCTCCTTGGACAGCACCACCGCATCGGTGACCGGCACGATCGGCGGGCTGTCGATCAGCACCAGGTCGAACTCGTGGCGCAGGGCGGCGAAGGTGGCGCGCAGCTGGACACTGCCGAGCAGTTCGGCCGGGTTCGGTGGGAGCGGGCCGGCCGGCAGCACCCACAGGTTGTCCTGCCCGGCCGCGGGCCGCAGGACATCCCGCAACGGCAGCCGCCCGAGCAGGACATCAGCCAGCCCAGCGCGCTCGTCCACGCCGAAAAACCGGCCGATCCGCGGCCGCCGCAGATCGCAGGAGACCAATACCACCCGCTCCCCGGCCTGGGCGAAGACCACCCCCAGGTTGCTCACCGTCGATGTCTTGCCCTCGGCCGCGGCCGGGCTGCTGACCAGCAGGACGCCCAGCTGCCGCTCCTGCCGGGCGAACTGGATGGACGTGCGCAGCGACCGGTAGGCCTCCGCGGCTGGTGAGGTCGGGCTGGCCCGGGACACCAGGAAGGTCTGACTGCGCCGCTTCCAGGCCGTGACCGTCGGCACCATGGCCAGCACCGGAGCTTCGCCCCAGTGCTCGACCGCTTCCTTGGACGTCAGCGCCTCGTCCACGGTGTCCCGCAGGAAGGCCGCGCCGACCCCCAGGACCAGCCCGCAGGCCAGGCCGAGCAGCGCATCCTGACGGGGCTTGGGAGAACTCGGCGCGGTCGGCGCCTGGGCCGGGGTGACCAGCTCCACGCCGCCGCTGGAATCGACGCCATTGACCTGGATCTGGGCGAGCTGCTCCTTCAGCACTGTTTCCTGGTTCAGCAGCACGGCCGCATTGGGTGACAGCTTGGCCCGGCCGTGCAGCCTCGCCAGCTGCCTCGTCACGGTGGAGATCTCGCTCCGCAGTTGCTCCTCCGTCGCCGTCAGGTTCCCGATGGCGATGGACCGCCGGTACTGCACGAAGGCCCGGGCGTAGGCGTTGGCGATCACCGCGGCCCGTATCGGGTGGGTGGCAGTGGCGGAGATGCCGATCACGTTGGTCTGCCCGACCTCCGCCACTGTCACGCCCGGCACGCCGCCCACCATGCGATGGACCGCGGCCGCGACCGGGGCGCTGGTCACGAGCTGTAGCTCGGTCAGCACATCCGTCTGGGTGATCGGGGCGGGCGCGCCACCGACGG
This sequence comes from Streptosporangiaceae bacterium, assembly GCA_036522155.1. Taxonomy (GTDB): domain Bacteria; phylum Actinomycetota; class Actinomycetes; order Streptosporangiales; family Streptosporangiaceae; genus UBA9676. The sequence continues at coordinate 7,366 of DATDGI010000027.1, read as the reverse complement.
CCGACGGGTCGCTGGCGGGCTGTATGAGCATCTGTGCCGTCGCCGTGTACTGCGGGGTCGCGGTCAGGGACCAGGCCAGGCTGAGCGCCAGGCCGAGCAGGGCGAGCACAATTACCCACCATTTGCGCCGGCGCAGGATCAGCAGATAAGAGCGAAGGGTGGGCCCCACGCTGGGCTCGGTAGACATGCGGGATCTCCAGTCACTAAACGCCATCGACTGTGTTTCCGGTCCGACCCAGACAAGAATGCGTGGGCTGGCATTGAAAAGCCGCCGCCGCTAACCGGGTAACCTGGGGGCAGGTTCAGGGAGTACCCACCGGGCGCCATAAGTGCCGCACGCTCCACACGAAATATAAGTCTACCCTGGCCAGCAGGGATAATCACAGTCCGGCTCACGGTGAGGATCTATGACGAGTTCCTGGCAAAAGCCCGGGTGAATTCGGGATATGGCATTCTCTTATGATCCGGGTGGTTCTCTGGCGGCTCCTGGGGATTCGCCCGTATCTGCGGTATATAGGCCATCTGAACCGATGACAGCCATCCTGGTGCTGTGTACCGCTAATATCTGCCGCTCCGTCATGGCCGCGGCCTTCCTGGCTCGGCGCCTGGCGGGACTGAGGGCGCAGGCCGTGGTGAATTCAGCCGGATTCCTCCATTCCGGTGAGCCGCCGCCGCCCGAGGTCATAGCCGCGATGGCCGGCCGCGGATGTGACGTGGCCGCGCACCGGAGCCGGGTGGTGAGCGGGGCCGACCTGGCCATGGCCGGCCTGGTCCTCGGCCTGGCGCGGGAGCATGTCCGGCTCGCGGTGGCGGAGGTGCCTGAGGCCTGGCCTCGCTGCTTCACCCTCAAGGAACTTGTGCGCCGGGGTGAGCTGGTGGGGCCGCGCGCGGCCGCCGAGCCCGTCGCGGACTGGCTGTCCCGAGTCCAGCAGGGCCGGAGCCGGTCGGCCCTGCTCGGTGACTCCGCTGCCGATGACGTGGCCGACCCGACGGGCGGGCCGCCGCCCGCCTACGCGGCGGCGGCCGCTGACCTCGGCCAGCTGACCGCCCGGCTGGCCAGGCTCGGCTGGGGAGGTCTCCAGTCAGGAAATATGCCCCCGGAAGTTGATTACTGATAATAGTTGGGTAGATACGCTCCGTAGCCTGAGTTCCTAGGGGGCAGCGTCGCCGTGCCTGTGGCGGCAAGCTCGCGCACGGTGAGCCGACCGTGGTGTGCGGCTGACGCGCTGGGCAAGGGGGGAACACATGCCGGAGCAGCACGCACTGGTGGCGGCGGCCGAGCCCGGAGCACACGCCGGACCTGGTGAAAGCCGCGCAGGCGGCAGGAAGCACCGCTGGCGGCGGGTAGCCGTTTTCTCGCTCGCCTCGCTGCTGGCCCTGGCCGGCGTGCTGGTCGCGGCCGGGTTCCTGGCCGTCAACCACCTGGCGAGCAACGTCAAGCGGATTCACGTGGCCCGGCTGGACGCGGCCGCCGCCCCGGCCGGCGGATCAGCGCCCATGAACGTGCTGATCACCGGCCAGGAAGGGGCGCCCGGCAGCAACGGGACACCCAGCGGCCTGATCATGATTCTGCACATCAACGCGGGCCAGAAGGCCGGTGGCGTGGTCTCGATCCACCCGCTGGCCATGGTGGGTGTACCCGGCCATGGCCAGACGGAGCTCCAGAACGCGCTGGTATTCGGGGGGCCGTCGCTGCTCGTCCAGACGGTCGAGCAGCTGACCAGCGTCCCACTGCAGCACTACGCGAGGATTGACTTCCCGCACGTCGCGAACGTGATCGACACTATCGGCGGGGTGGACGTCCAGACCTCCGGCGGCACCATCCATCTCGACGGTGCCGGGGCTCTGGCCTACGCCGGGAACCCCGCCCTGACCGAGGAAGGGCGGGTCCTGCGCCAGCAGGACCTCATCCGCGCGGTCCTGGCCAAGATCGCGAACAATCACCTGCTGACCAACCCGACCACCGTATTCGGCGTGCTCAACGCGCTCACCGCCATGCTGACCGTGGACAGCAACTTCACCAATTCCCAGCTGGCGGAGCTGGCGAAGGCGCTCGGCGGGCTGAGCGGCAGCGCGGCGACCTTCGTCGGCGCGCCGTACAACACGACCGGCGGCCGGGTCTTCCTCGTCCCTGGCACCAGTCAGCAGCTGTGGACGGCCATCCGGCAGGGCTCGCTGGGGACGTTCGCGAGCAAGTACCCGTCCGCGGTGACTCCGGCGGCCGTCCCCTGACCTCCGGGCCCGCCGCCTACGCTCCGCGGACCGCGACCACGCCCTGCATGGTGCCGATCAGCACCAGCGGGCCAGACAGCGACGGCGAGGCGAAGTGGGGCAGCGGCAAACCGAGGCTGATCTGCTGCCGGACCTGGCCGGTGGCCGGGCTGAGCTGATACAGGACGCCCGCGCCCAGGTCGGCGACCCAGACCGCGCCGCCGCCGAGCACCGGTGAGCCGGCCGCCGTGGCCGGCCCGCGCCAGCGGATACGCAGCCGCTGGCCGGCCGTGTCCACGGCGGCCAGGCCACCGTCCGAGCAGGGGACGTAGGCGATCGTGCCGCTCACGGCCCCCCCGCCGTAGGCGTGGCAGATGGGCGCCGTGGCCAGCTGGCCGCCGACCCCGCCCAGGTGCTTGCCGTTGAGCAGGAACCCGGTCCCCCGCTTGCCGACCGAGAGCACCAGGCCGCTGGGCAGCAGCACTGGCGACAGCGACCCCAGGTCCAGGTCGCCGGCGTTGTCCTCCGGCCAGGTGACCGGGGCGAAGATCCCGGCCTCTTGCAGGGTCAGCGACAGGGCGGTCACCGAGTCGCCGCCGTCGTAGGCACCGCTGGTCGCCGCCCCGTTGCCGACCCCGACGTAGAGGGTGCCGCCGGGACCGGTGACCGGCCCTCCGGGCGTCCAGATCCCGCCCTCCCGCGCGGTGGGCACCACGTACGAGATCAGCGGCCCGTGGCCGGAGACGGGCACGCCGACCACCGAGCCGCGGTACGGCCCGCAGTCCCCGGCCAACCCGCCGAACGCGATGTAGACCCGGCCGCCGTCCAGGGCCAGCGCGCCCCGCTGCTGGTCGGCCATGGGCTGGCCGTCCGGGGTGGGGATGTCCCGGCGGAACGCGACCTGCCCCGACATCGCGTTCACCGCCACCAGCACGTGGTGGTAGCCGGTCGTTTCGGCGACCGCGTAGACGAGCCCGTTGGCCGGGTCGTAGACCGGGGTGCCGGTGATCCCGAGCGGGTTGATGTCCCCGCAGGGCAGGGCCGAGAGCGGCACCGGCGTGCCGACGTGGACGTGCCAGCGCACCTGGCCGGTGGCCCGGTCCAGCCCGTACACCGAGTCGCCCTCGGTGGCCGCGATGACCAGCCCGCCCACGGCCAGCGGCTGGCCGTAGACCGCCCCGTTGAGCCGCCGTTTCCAGGCGATGGCCAGCAGCCCGGCCGGCGGGGTACCGGGGGCGTACCCGGTGTGGGCCGGGTCGCGGTGGTAGTTCGGCCAGTTCCAGGCGGCCGGCGTGGTGGCCGGGGCGCTGCCGGTGGGCGAGGCGGTGCTGGCCGCTGGGGTGACAGACGCAGCGGGGGACGAGGCCGCCGCACCGCTGCTGGCACAGCCGGTGGCCGCCAGGGCCAGCAGTACCACGGCGGGCCGGGAGAGACACATGGGCCAAGTCTGCCGGACCGCCTGGCCACGCGCGGCCCAGCCAGCCAGGGACAGGCCGCGCGTCGACTCCGCCGTAGCATCCATTTACGCAGGTCACACACCGCGGGCTTAGCCGGGTGCCGGGTGGGGAAAGAGGCATCTCATAGCACGGGGGAAAACGGAGAGGAAATGGAGGCAGGCGAGGTGGGAGGGGATGTCGGCTCCTTTGTCGCGCTGGGGGACAGCTTCACCGAGGGGCTGGACGATCCACGCGCCGACCAGCGGGGATACCGGGGCTGGGCGGACCGGTTCGCCGAGATGCTGGCCGGGCAGCGGCCGGACCTGCGGTACGCCAACCTCGCGGTGCGGGGCAAGAAGCTGGCCGAAGTGGCGCAGGAGCAGGTGCCGCAGGCCATCGCCATGGGTCCCGATCTGGTCAGCCTGGCCGCGGGCGGCAACGACATGCTGCGGCCGCGGGCCGACCCGGACGCGCTCGCGGAAGCCTTCGACGAGGTGGTCCGCACCCTGCTGATGGCGGGCTGCCCGGTGCTCATGTTCACCGGTTTCGACCCGCGGTTCCCGGTACTGCGGCTGATCCGCGGCAAGGTGGCCGCGTTCAACATGCACCTGCGCGCGATCGCCGACCGGCACCACTGCTACGTCGTCGACCTGTGGTCGATGGACGTGCTGCGGGATCCGCGCGCCTGGAGCGCCGACCGGCTGCACCTGACCCCGGACGCGCACCGGCGGGTGGCGCTGCGGGCGTGCGAGGTGCTCAGCGTCCCGGTCGCCGAGGACTGGCGGGAACCGTGGCCGGCGGCCGGCGGGATCGCGTCGTCGCAGGCCACCGCGTGGCTCGCGGCCCGGCGGATGGACATGCGCTGGGCGCGGGTGCACGCGGCGCCGTGGGTGGCGCGGCGGGTGCGTGGGGTCTCGGCGGGCGACGGGGTCGACCCGAAGCGCCCCGAATTGCTGCCGATGTAACCGTTAGGGCGCCAGGTCGGCCAGGATCTCGTCGAGCCGGCCCAGCGAGGCCGCTATCCACGGCAGGCTGACCGGATCTGCGCAGGCGAGGGCCTGCTCGCGCTGGTCCTCGGTGTCGCCGTAGAGCAGAGCGGTGGCGATCCGGGTCCGCAGCGCGCCCGCCTCCTCGCCGAACGCGCTGGCCGGCAGCACGGCCATCGCGTACCCGGCCAGCAGATGGCTGGCCAGGCCGGCGCCGGTGGTCACCCCGCGCCGGGCCAGGTGGTCAGCCCACGGGGCGAAATCCGGATACAGATAGAACGCGGCCTGCGGCTCGGGCACGGCCAGCCCGGCAGCGGCCAACCGGCCCGCCACGGCCCGGCAGACCGCCTGGTGCAGGGACCGGCTGTGAGCTATCCGTTCGGCAAGCTCGGGGGGTTCGCCGAAGGCGAGGGCGGCGGCCGCCTGTACCGGGCCGGCGGCGGCCGACCAGATCTCGCTGCCGATGCCGACCAGCCGGTCCCGCAGCCCGCAGCCGAGCGGGCCGTCCGGGAGCCTGGCCACGCCCACCCGCCAGCCCCCGAGAGCCAGGTTCTTGCTCAGCCCGGTGGTGACCACGGTCCGGTCGGGGGCGAAATCGGCCGGGCCCGCCACCGCCGGGGCGGGCCGGAACAGCAGGTCGCGGTAGATCTCGTCGGAGATGATCACCAGGTCGTGCGCGGCCGCCACCTCGGCCAGCGCGCGCACCGTGGCCGGGCTGGCCAGCCGCCCGGTCGGGTTGTCGGGCAGGGTCACGATCACCGCACCGATCCGGCGGCCGGCCGCACGGGCCTCGATGACCGCTTCGGCCAGCCGGGCCGGGTCGCAGATGCCGCCCTCGCCGGCCGGGGCCGCGATGAAGTGCGGCCGGGTGCCGCTCAGCGCGGCCTGCGCCGCGTAACTGACCCAGCTCGGGCAAGGCACGGCCACGTCCGCCCCGACCGCCAGCAGCAGGCCGAAGAGCAGCGGCTTGCTGCCCGGCCCGCAGACCACCTGGCCAGCGGTGGTCGGCAGGCCGCGCCGGGCCCAGTAGCCCGCGGCCGCCGCGCGCAGCATCGGCAGCCCGGCCACCGGGCCGTAGCCGCCGAGGCCGGCCGCATCGGCCAGCGCGGCCCGCAGCATCGGGTGCGGCGGCAGCCCGGCCTCGCCGAAGCCCAGCGGAAGCACGGGTTCGCCCGCCGCCCGCTTGCGCGCCATCAGCTCGTTCGCGGCCAGGGTCGCCGACATGGGCACGGTCACGGCCATGCTGGCCAGCATGCCCGGCAGGCCCGGCGGGCCGCAAACGCCCGCCCGGGCCGCTGGCCGGCCGGGTCAGGCGTCGCGCTCGATCGGGCAGCTCATGCAGCGCGGGCCGCCCCGGCCGCGGCCGAGCTCACCGCCGGGGACGGTCATCACCTCGATGCCGTGGTCCCGCAGGTAGCTGTTGGTGGTCACGTTCCGCTCGTACGCGATGACCACGCCCGGCTCGACCGCGAGCACGTTGCAGCCGTCGTCCCACTGCTCCCGCTGCGCGGAATGGACGTCCTGGACGGCGGTGAGGACGGTGATCGCGGGCAGCCCGAGCGCGGCCGCCAGCGCCCGGTGCATGTCCTCCGGCGGGTGGTCGGTGACCTTCAGTTCCTGCGCGCTGGCGCCCGGCTCGACCGTGTACGAGGGCAGCATTCCCATCCCCGCGTACTTGCTGAACACGCCGTAGTCCGCCATGGTCAGCAGCGTGTCCAGGTGCATGAACGCGCGGGTCTTGGGCATGTCGATGGCTACCAGGCAGCGGGCGGCGCCGGCCGCGAACAGCCGGTGCGCGAGCACCTCGACCGCCTGCGGGGTGGTCCGCTCACTCATCCCGACCAGCACCGCCTCGTGGCCGAGCACCAGGATGTCGCCGCCCTCGATGGTGGCCGGGGCGGCGTCCTCGCCGTGATACCAGACCTCGAAACTGGTGCCGGCGAACATCGGGTGCCAGCGGTAGATGGCCTCGTCGGTGACCGTCTCCCGGATCCGGGCCGCCCGCCGCATCGCGTTGATCGTCACCCCGCCGTAGATCCAGGACGAGGTGTCGCGCTGGTAGAGCAGGTTGGGCAGCGGCGTGAGCACGAAGCCGTCCGGGTCGAGCGAGTGGAAAGCGATGCTCTTCGGCTCCGGGCCGAGTTCGGCGATCTCGCGTTTGGTGATCCCGCCGGCCAGGAACGTGGCCAGCCGGTCCGGCGGGAGCCCGTCCATCGCGGCCCGCAGCGTATCGGCGGCCAGTGGCCCGTGCCAGCGCGGGTCGAAGACCCGGCCCAGGATGTAGTCGCGCGCCTCGGGGATGGCCAGGGTCTGCGCCAGCAGGTCCCCGTAGTAGTGGACGACCACGCCGCGGGAGCGGAGCACGCCGGCGAAGGTGTCGTGCTCGGCTTGCGCCTGCGCCACCCAGAGCAGATCGTCGAACAGCAGGTCGGCGGCGTTGTCGGGGGTCAGCCGCTTGAGTTCCAGGCCGGGCCGGTGCAGGACCACCTGCCGCAGGCGGCCGACCTCTGACGCCACTCCGAACATGGCACCCCCGTTTCGTGTGGATGCTGCCTGTCAGTTATCTCATGACCGGCGGCCAGGTGGCCGGTGGTGGGGCGGCCCGGCGGGCCGGGGCCGCGGCCGGTGCTGGGGCAGGCGGGTCGCTAGGCTGCGGGAGTGGACCTTGATCTCTCCCGTGACGCCGCGGCGCTCACCGCTGATCTGGTCGATGTCCCATCGGTCAGCGGGGAC
>DATDGI010000026.1:0-23361 GCA_036522155.1 Streptosporangiaceae bacterium | reverse complement strand
AGGCGCAGCAGCGCCTCAGGCTCATCGGCCCCGGCCAGCAGCACCGAGCTGGTCCCGGCCAGGACCTGGCGCGCGGCCTCGACGGTAGCCAGCGCGTCGCGGATGTCCCCCCGGGCGGCGCAGATCCGGGCCCGGTCGAGCAACGCCAGGAACTCAAAGGCCGGCCAGTGCTGTTCCGTTACCGATAGCGCCCGCTCAGTGAGATGTTCGGCGGTATCAAGGTCGCGGCGCTCCAGCGCCAGGCCGGTGAGCGTACGCAGATGATCTATAGCGAAGAAATGCTGGTCGAACCCCAGTCGGCGGGCATCGGCCTCAGCGGCCCTGGCGGCCTCAGCGGCCTTGGCCAGCTGGCCGGACTGGAACCAGGCCAGCGCCAGGGCGCCGGGCACCATGACCAGCTTGACCGGCTCGGTGATCTCGGGCATCGCCAGGGCCATGGCTGCCTCACGCGCGACCGCCTGAGGGTCCTCCAGGAGGGTATAGGCACGCATGAGGATCAATGACACGATGGCGGCCCATTCGTCCTTAAGCTGCGTCTGCTCCTGGATGGCTCGCGCGGCCAAGGCCTCACGCACGGCTTTGTTCGCCTGGCCGGCCAGGGTGAAGCGGAACGAGCGCATCGCCGCGAACCGGGCGGCCAGCCTCGACTTCGGCGGGATCGATGGCCGGGTCTGCTTGAGCAGGTCCAGAAACTCGGCGCCGCGAGCCGTGTCACCCCAGAGCAGCAGGTCGGCCGCCAGGGCCAGCAGCTGTTCAGGGGTATCCGCCAGCCGCGAGCGGTCGATCATGCTCAGATCCAGCCGTACCGGCACCACCGGATCGTGCAGGAAGTCGGTAACAACCTGGTCCTGCAAGGGGGTCAGCGCCCGGTCCACCTGTCGTGCCGCCAGAAAGTGGCGGGCCGCGTGCCGGCTGTCACCGGCTGCCTCGAACCATTCGGCGGCACGCAACTGAAGCATCTGCTCCCGGGCCTCGTCCCTGGCCCGCAGCTCAGCGCGCAGCACTTGCCGCACCAGACGGTGGTACCGGAAGGTTGTCCGTTCATCATCGAGCGCCACCACGAACAGGTCGGCGCTGTCGATGCCGCGCAGCAGCGCCGCCGCATCCCGCCTGCCGGTGACCGCTGCACAGGCGTCTGCGGTCAGCACACCGAGGATGGACGTGTCGAGCATGAACTGGGCAATTGCTGAGGGCTGCTGATCGAGAACCTCAGCGATGAAGTACTCGGCGATCGTGTGGCTGCGGATCTTGATCGCCCGCGCTACCCGGGCTGGATCGGCGGTGCCGCGCAGCGACAGCGCCACCATCTGGAGGGCCGCCGCCCACCCCTCGCTTCGCTGATGGAGCACCTCCAGGTCGGCAGCGGTGACCTCCACGCCGAAGTTCGCCAGCAGATCGCGGCTTTCGGCCAGCGAGAAACACAGGTCAGGGTCGCGAAGCTCGCACAGCTCGCCCGACATCCGCAGCCGGTGCAGCCGCAGCGGAGGGTCGGCGCGGCCGGACAACACCAGCTGGGAAGTCTCGGCAGGCCAGCGCTCAATAAGATCGATCATGCTCTTGGCCGCCGCGGCCGACGCGTAGTGGAAGTCGTCCACAATGATCGCCGACCCTCTCGGCAAGTACGCGGCGTCGTTCGCGATCGACGCGGTGACATCGGGCGACACGACCTCCTCCATTGCGAGCAGGTCGGCAGCGTCCCCCCCAACCTCGGGTTCGATCACCCGCAGAGCCTCGACGAAACCAGCCCAGAACCGGACCGGGTGAGCATCGGCACCGTCGCAGGCGAGCCAGGAAGTCGTGCCCGGTGGTCTGGCCGCCGCCCAGTCCGCTAAGAGCACGCTCTTGCCCGCTCCAGCCGTCCCCACCACAACGGTCAGGTGCTTGCCGCCCCCCGCCGTCAGCCGTCCATGCAACGCAGGCCGTGCGACCAAGATTGCGGGCAGCGCTGGCGGCCGGAACTTCATCAGCGCGAACCGCGCGGCTGGTCCGGTGCTGCACCCCGTTGCAGCGGACATCTCCCCAGGTAATCACGCCCGCTAATCCCACAGGAAGTGCCAAAGTCCCTAGACGCCTGCAAAGCCGGAAGATCACCCCCGGAAGGGTGACGACGCAAACTCAGCCGCCACACACGCTCAAGAGCCATGGAACGCTCGTCGCCCAGCAGCGAGGAGGCCGCAAATGGCGCTCGGAGTGCATTCGGAGGTTGGCAGGCTGGGCCAGGTTATGGTGCATCGGCCCGGCCTGGAGCACACGCGGCTAACCCCGTCGAACGCTGGGGAACAGCGCTTCGACGATGTCTTGTGGGTCAGCCGGGCCAAGCAGGAGCACGACGCGTTGTGCGAGGTGATGCGCGAGCGCGGGGTCGAGGTCTTCCTGGCTGAGCAGTTGCTTGCCGAGGCACTGGCCGAGCCCGGGGCCAGGGCCTGGGTCAGCGGCCACATCCTCAACGAGCGCGAGGTCGGTTTCACCGCTGGGGGGCGGGCCCGTGAGTGGGCCCAGACGGCGGGCGCGGCGGTGGTGGCGGAATTCTTGATCGGCGGGATCACCAAGGCCGACATCGCCCGGGACCTGGGGCTGGTCTGGGAGTCGGCCAACCCGACGAGCATGCTGCTGCCGCCAATGCCGAACTTCTTGTTCCAGCGCGACCCGTCCTGCTGGATCTACGACGGCGTCACGCTCAACCCCATGACCAAGCCGGCCCGCAAGCCGGAGACCATGATCATGGAGACCATTTACCGCTTCCACCCGTTGTTCACCAGCAAACATTTCCCGATCTGGCTGGGTGGCGCCGACCAGGACTGGGGTCGTGCCCACATCGAAGGCGGCGATGTGCAGCCGATCGGTAACGGCGCGGTGATGATCGGCATGGGGGAGCGCACCACCCCCCCGGCGGTGCTGTGGATCGCAAGCTCCTTGTTCCGGGCGGGGTCGGCGCAGCTGGTGCTCGCGGTGCATCTGCCGAAGTCGCGAAGCTACATGCCCCTGGACACGGTCATCACGATGTGTGACCGCGACCTGGTGACGCTGTTCCCGCCGGTGGTCAACGGGGCGCGCACCTGGGCGATCCGCCCCGGGGCCTCAGCGGATGACCTGGTCATCGAGGAACAGCCCGGATCGCTACCCGAGCATATGGCCAAGGCGCTCGGGGTGGACAAGATGCGCGTCATCGAGACCGGCGGGGACACCTTCCAAGCCGAGCGGGAGCAGTGGGACGACGGTAACAACGTCGTCGCGCTGGAACCCGGTGTCGTCATCGCCTACGAGCACAACATCGGCACGAACACCGCGCTGCGCAAGGCCGGTATCGAGGTCATCACGATCGAGGGGTTCGAGCTCGGCCGCGGCCGGGGCGGCTCGCACTCCATGACCTGCCCGCTGCAACGCGATCCCGCGTTCTGACTCTGGGCGCAGTGCATCAAGCTGCTGGCGCCATATCAGGTCAACACCGCCCTTTGGATAAACCGGGAACCCGGACGTCAGATTCATGCGCTTCTGCCCGCATTCCACGACCCGAACACGACTGTCGGGCGGACTCACCCCCGGGAGGGTGAGGCACCGGTAGCGCGCCGACCGCAGGATCAGCAATGTGCCCCAGCAGCGGGCAGAAGGACTTAAGAGAAAGGGGACACCATGGCTGATCTGATCGCCATCGGTTACCCGGATGAGGCGACCGCGGAGGCGGCCGCCGATGAGGCACGACGGCTGGCACGGGACCTGATCATCCAACCGGACGCGATCGCGGTTATCGTCCGCGACACGGACGGCAGCTACCACGTTCGAACCAACCATCACGCCGTCGGTGCCGGCGCGACCTGGGGCATGTTCTGGGGATTCCTGTTCGGCCTGCTCTTTTTCATTCCGGTCTTCGGCATGGCCATGGGTGCCGGAATGGGTGCCCTGATGGGCAAGCTGACCAAGAGCAGCATCGACAGGCAGTTCCAGGAACAGGTCCGGGACATGCTCAGGCCGGGCACCTCTGCGCTGTTCCTCATGCTCGAGAAGGTGACACCCGACAAGGCCGTCGAGGCGATGAGCAAGTACGGCGGCACCGTCCTGAAGACCTCCTTGTCCAAGGAAGATGAGCAAGAGCTTCAGGAAGCCCTGCACGGCAACGAAGCGGCAGCGCGATAGTTCCGCTGCTCAGGCACAGGGCGGGGATCAAACGACGGCAGATCACGGTAACCGGATTCAGATCTTGCGTCTGCCAGCAGAACTGGATCTCGCCACCGCCGACGAGGTGGTTGGGCAAGGCTATGCCGCCCTCGCCCGCTCCGCCCGGCTGCTGCTGCTTGACCTGACCGACACGTCGTTCTGTGACGCTCGCGGGCTCAGTGTGTTCACCCGGATCGCCAACCGCGCCGAGGCGACGGGGTGCCGTTATGGCCTGATCGGACTCCAGCCGCCGGTGGCAAGGGTATTGCGGATCGTCGGCCTGGAAGCCCGGCTCCCGGTGTTTGCGAGCCTCGGCGACGCGCTGGCGCACATCGCGGCGAGTGCCCCGGGCTGCGGCGCAGCATGACCATGACGGCCAGATCAGCGGTGGCCTCAAGGCGGCCATGCAGCAAGCTGGACCAGGCGTGGCCGCAGCCGCCCGGTCTCAGCACAGTGCGGACGGGCCCCGCTTGATCATCTGGCCGGAGATGATCGCGCGCTGGACCTCGCTGGTGCCCTCCCAGATCCGCTCCACCCGCAGCTCGCGGTAGAAGCGCTCGGCCACGTTCTCCCGCATGTAGCCGCGGCCGCCGAAGACCTGCACCGCGCGGTCGGCCACCCGGCCGGCCATCTCCGAGCAGTACAGCTTGGCCATCGAGCATTGCGCATGCGCGACCTTGACATCGCCGCCGCGGTCGATGGCGCGGGCCGTTTCGTAGGTCAGTGAGCGGGCCGCGAACAGTTCGGTGAGGCTGTCCGCGAGCATCCCGGCGACCAGGCCGAACTCGCTGATCGGGTGGCCGCCGACCTGGCGCGCGGCGGCGAACGCGGCCATCTCGGCGGTCAGCCGCTCGGCCGCGCCCACGCAGCGGGCGGCCACCATCAGCCGCTCGAACCGGAACCACTCGTAGGCGAAGCTCATGCCGTCGCCCTCGGCGCCGACCAGGTTGGCGGCCGACACCCGGACGTCGGTGAAGGCGATGATCGGGTGGTGGTGGCTGATCGTGTGGGAGTAGGCGGGGGTGCGGACCACCCTCACCCCGGGGCTGGGCAGGTCCACGAAGAACATGGCGTACTCGCCGTGGTGCGGGCCGCCGTCCAGTTTGGCCTGGAAGAACGCGAAGGTGGCGGTGTTGAACGAGGTCACGTGCCACTTGACGCCGTTCAGCAGGTAGCCGTCCCCGTCCCGGCGGGCGGTCGCCTCGATGGCGGCCACGTCCGAGCCGGCGTTCTCCTCGGTGATCGCGTAACACTCCTCGGCCTCGCCCCGGATCGCGGGCCGGACGTAGCGCTCAAGCTGATCGGGGGTGGCGACCCCGGGCAGCCAGGACGGGGGAGTGGCCGCCGCCCAGGCCAGCGCGTTGGTCACCCGGCCCACCTGCTCCTGGACGAGCACCTGCTGGAGGGTGGTGCAGCCGCCGCCGCCGAGTTCGGCGGGCATGTTGGTGGCACACAAGCCGAGTTCGCGGGCCCGGGCGGCGTGGGCCGCGGTCAGCTCCGGGGGCAGTTCGCCGCCCGCGAGTTCGGCCGCTTCCTCGTGCGGGATGAGCTCGTCGGCGAACTGCCGCGCCCGTCCCTGAATACCCAGGTCCTCCTCCGTCAGCCCATACATCGCGCTCCTCACTAACCGATCAGCTCGGCGGACCTGGACGATTCGGGCTGCTCGCACAGCCCTAATCGACCAAGTCCCGCTCGTTCCGGCGCCCCGCCAACTGCTTGACTGAATGTTCAGTTTATGTGAGCATCGGACCCGTGCCAATGGACACCCCCGCCCTCCCCGGCACCGCCGACGCTGTCGTCGTGGGCGGCGGGACCATCGGCGCCTGGTGTGCCTACTTCCTGCGCCGGGCCGGGCTTGACCGGGTCGTGCTGCTGGAGAAGGGCATGCTCGGGCAGGGGGCGAGCAGCCGGGCCGCGGGCGTGGTGCGCATGCAGGGCGGCACCCCCACCGCGGTCCGGCTGGGCCAGTGGTCGCGCCAGTTCTACCTGGGCCAGCGGGCCGAACTCGGCACCGACTCCGGGTTCGTCAGCCAGGGCTACCTGCTGCCCTGCTTCACCGCCGCCGACGTGGCCGCGGCCCGGGCGCGGATGGCCATGCAGGCCGGGCTCGGGGTGCCGGTCCGCTGGCTGGAGCCGGCCCGGGTGGACGAGCTCAACCCCACCCTGGCGCCGGGCCGGACGCTGGGCGGCACCTTCTGCCCCGACGACGGCTTCATCAGCCCGCCGCGCAACGTCACCGCCTACACCGTCGCGCTGGCCATCAGTGGGGTGCGGGTCGCCGAGGAAACCAGGTTCACCGGCCTGGTCACCGCGGGCGGCGCGGTCACCGGGGTGGGCACCGGCGCGGGCCGGATCGCCACCGGGCTGGTGGTGCTCACCGGCGGCCCCAAGCTGGCCGAGGTGGGGGAGCGGGCGGGCATCCGGATCCCGGCGGGCGGGGTCCGTCACCAGGTCGCGGTCACCCAGCCCCATCCGGACCTGCATCCGTCCCGGGTTCCGATGGTCTTCGACCTGACGGCGGGCCTGTATTGGCGGCCGGAGGAGGGCGGCCTGCTGTTCGGGATGAGCAACCCGGACGAGCCGCCGGGCGAGGCCGGCCCGGTGGACGAGGACTACCTGGCGCTCATGCGGCGGCGCCTGGCCGACCTGGTGCCGGTCACGGCCCGGCTGGGGCTGCGCCGGATGTGGGCGGCCACCATCGACTACACCCCCGACCACCTGCCGATCATCGGCCCGGCGCTGCGGCCGGACGGCCCGCTGGCCGGAGTCACCGTCGCCAGCGCGGGCGGGGCCGGCATGATGTGGGGCCCGGCGGTCGCCCGGGTGGCCGCCGACCTGGCCCTGACCGGCACCTCCGACGTGGTGGACGCGACCGGGATCGGCCTGGACCGGTTCGACGAGGCGGGCCGGAGCCGGCTGGCCGCCGACCCGATCGCGCTGCCGTTCCCGGACGTCGCGCCCCAGCAGGAACCCGGGCGGCTGACCATCTCCTGACCGCCACCCGGCCCTCCCACCGAAAGGACGGTGCATCACCGATGACCGACACCACCGCGGCCACCCCGTTCCTGGCCGCCGCCGCGACCGCCGCCGACCTGGAAGACTGGGGCCCGCTGGCCGAGGCCACCGACGAGCCGATGCACACCACCGGCAAGACGCTGTGGGCCGACGGCGAGCAGGAGGTCGGGGTCTGGGAGTGCACCCCGGGGCCGTCCTACTGGACCCTGGAGACCAACGAGGCCGTGCACATCCTGGCCGGCCGGATGACGGTCACCCCGGACGGTGGCGAGCCGCAGGACATCGGCCCCGGTGACACCGCGGTCTTCCCGCGTGGCTGGCAGGGCAGCTGGCAGATCCACGAGCCGATCCGCAAGCTGTACGTGCTGTTCTGAGCCGGCCACCGGGAGCCGGAAACCGCGGGGCGTGTCCGGAGACATGCCCTAGGCTCTGACATGGCCGGACGCGATGACAGGGCGGGCGCGATCCGGGCGGTGGCACGGGGAGGCGCGGTGGCAGGCGGAAGCACGGTGGGCAACGGGGTGCGGGCCATGAGGCGCAAGCCGGCCAGCGTCGGGCCCAACCGGCTGCGGACCTTCAGCCCGCTTCAGGTGGGACGGCTGGAGGCGGCGGTCTGGGTGACCTACTACCGCCGCGAGTGGGCCCGCTTCCTGGCGCTGTCGGTGCTGCTGGTGCACAGCGCGTTCGGCATGGACTGGGTGCGCACCGTCTACGGGGCCTGGCTGGTGCTGCGGGCCAACATGCTGTGGGCCCCGCCCGAGCCCAAGGGCGACCCGGTGGGCGCCCGGCGGTGCATGCGCCGCTTCTACGCGCTGCTGCGGCTGGCGCACGGCGAGCCGGTCGACCCGGCCCGCGCGGCCCAGCTCGAGGTGGAGTGGTGGGCGGTGCACCGCGAGCACCAGCGCGGCGACAGCGGCGACCCGCAGCCGCTGGTGGACGCGCTGTCCCGGCTCTACGCCTTCGTCTACGGCATCGACGAGATGGCGCTCTGGCCAGCCGCCGAGCACCGGGCCCGGGCGATGGACATCTCCGACCAGTGGGTCGACGAGGGATGCCGGCTGGACAGCCCGCTGCTCCGGGCCGAGCGGGCCGCCCTGGTCCGCTCCTACGCCGCCCTGCTGGCCGCCGTCCACCACTGACGGCGCGCGGAGGGCGGCCTCATCCGCCGGTGGCGCGCACCGCCAGCACGTCCACCGCGATCACCCCGGACGGGCCGCAGATCAGCGGGTTGATGTCGAGCGCGGCCAGCTGATCCCCGAGTTCGGTGGCGATGGCCGAGACGCTGACAACCGCTCCGGCCACCGCGCCCAGGTCGGCGGGTGGCTGCCCGCGCACGCCGGCCAGCAGCCCGGCCACCCGCAACCGCCCGATCATGCGCACCGCCAGGGCCGTGTCCACCGGTGGCAGCGCCACGGCCCGGTCGGCCAGGAACTCCGCCAGCAGGCCGCCCGCCCCGGCCACCACCAGCGGGCCCAGGCTGGGGTCGCGGGTGATGCCGAGCGCGAGTTCGGTGCCCGCGGCCGCGGTCTCGCAGACCAGCACCCGCGGGCCGAGCCGCCCGGCCAGGTCGGCGTAGGCGGCGGCCAGCCCGGCCGGATCGGCCAGGCCGAGCACCACCCCGCCCGCGTCGGACTTGTGCGCGATGCCGGGCTCGCCGGTCTTGAGCACCACCGGGTAGCCGATGGCCGCGGCGGCCGCGAGCACGTCCCCGGCGGTGCTGGCCGCCCGGGCCCGGGTGACCGGGATGCCGTAGTCGCGCAGCAGGCGGAACGGGGCGGTGCCAATCAGCTCCCCGGCGGTCAGCTCCCGCCGCCAGCGGTCGCGCCGGGCGGCATCGACCCGCGGCGGTACGGGCCGGACCGCGGGTGTGACCTGGTTCGCGTGATCGAGCAGGTGGCGCAGGGCCCGCAGGCCGGTGCGCGCCCCTTCCAGCACCGCGATCCCGGCCCGGCGCAGTTCCGCCGCCGCGGCCGGGTCGATCGCGGCCGGGATGTTGGCCAGCACCACCAGCGGCTTGCCGGTGCTGCGGGCGGCGGCCATCGCCGCCAGCGGGTAGCCGCGGTCGCCGTCCGGCTCGGGCACCAGGTCGACCGCGAGCGCGACCGCCGCCACCGCCGGGTCGCCGGCCAGGATGGCCAGCGACTGGGCCAGCTGCTGCTCCGCGTCGCGGCTGCCGCCCCACATGTCCAGCGGGTTGGCCGCGACCAGGCCGGGCTCCAGCACTCGCCTCAGCCGCCGCCGGGTCGTCTCGCTGATCGCCGCGAACCTCACCCCGGCCTGCTCCGCGAGGTCGGCGATGTGGGCCCGCTCCAGCCCCGAGTCGTGCACGGTGGCGATGCCGGTTCCCGGCCCGGCCGCCGCGGCCGGGGGCCGGCCCACCGGCCGGGTCACCCGCCGCCCGATCGCGAACAGTTCCAGGGTGTCGGCCATCTCCGCGAGGTCAGCCACCCGGTGGACGCCGTAGGCACCGGCCAGCGCTTCCCAGCCACCGTCCTGGCCGGCCAGCGCCCCGGAATGGGCGGTCACCATCTCCCGCCCGGCCGCCGAGGTCCCGGCGGTCAGCAGCACGACCGGAATATCCGCAACGGCGGCTGCCGCCAGCACGCCCTGCAACTGGCCCGGGTCCTTGATGGCTTCCAGGACCAGGCCGAGCACCTTGGTCTGCGGCAGGCTGAGCGCGTAGCGGGCATAGGCCGCGGCCGGGGTGACCAGCTCCTGGCCGGACGACACAGCCAGGGTGAAGCCAAGCCCGCGGCGGCTGCGCAGCAGCGCGGAGAACACCGACCCGGAGTGGGTGATCAGCGCGATCGGGCCGGCCGGCAGCGGGTCAGGCTCGATGTACCCGACGGCCCGCAACCCGTAGCTCACGTTCACGAAGCCCATGCAGCCGGCCCCGCACAGGGCCATGCCCGCCGCCTGGGCGGTGGCCGCCAGCCGGGCGCGCAGCCCGGTGGTGGCGGGCGAGGTCTCATACGCGCCGCCGAAGATGACCGCCGACCGGTCGCCCCGCTGGGCGGCCAGGCCGAGCACGTCGGCCAGGGCCGCGTCGGGGACGCCGAGCAGCACCAGGTCGACGGGTCCGGGCAGGTCGGCGAGTGACCGATGGCAGGGGTGCCCGGCTATCCGCTGGTAGCGCGGGTTGACCAGGTGGATCCGGGGCCGGGCCGGGCTCCGGCTGACCTCGGCCACCATCCGCGCGCCGAGGCTGCCGGGGCGCTCGCTGGCGCCGACCAGCGCCACGCTGCTGGCCTCCAGCATGGCCAGCAGCGCGGGCCGGTAGCTGCCCGGGATCGGGTCAGCCCCGGTGGTTACGCCACTGGTCATCAGCGGCGCCGGCGGCGGCCGGCCTTCTGGTCGGCGATGGCCGCCTTGGCCGCCTGCATGCCGGGGATACCGCACACGCCGCCGCCCGCGTGGGTCGCCGAGCTGCCGTAGTACAGGCCAGGCACCGGGGTGCGGTAGTCCGCGTAACCGGGCGCGGGGCGCATGTGGAACAGCTGCTCCAGCGACAGTTCGCCGTGGAAGATGTTGCCGCCGATCAGCCCGTAGTCGTGCTCCATCTGGTACGGCCCGACGATGTCGGTGTGCACGATGGAGCTCTTGAAGTTGGGCGCCAGCTCGTTGTAGCAGTCGATCATGCGGTCGGCGTACGCCTGGAGCTCGGCCTCGTGCGGCTGCTCGCTCCAGTCGGCGGGCACCCACTGGGTGAACAGCGACATGATGTGGTAGCCCTCGGGGGTCAGCGTCTTGTCGAACGCGGTCGGGATGACCCCGTCGCTGAACGGCCGGGTGGCCGGCCTGCCCTCCCTGGCCTCCTGGAACGCCCGCTCGATGTACTCCATGGTCGGGGCCATCTCCACCGAGCCGGTGTGGTGCTCGGCCAGTTCGGTGCCGGGGTCGGCGGTGAAGTCCGGCAGTTCGGCCAGGGCCAGGTTGATCTTCACCACGCCGCTGCGGGTCTTCCAGTGCTCGATGTCGCTGACGAAATCGGCGGGCAGGTGCTCCCGGCCGACCTGGCCGAGGAACGCGGTCCGCGGATGCAAGGTGGTGACCACCCGGCTGGCCCGGATCTCCTGCCCGGACGCCAGCACCACGCCCGCCGCGTGGCCGCCGCTGACCAGGACCCTGGCGACCTTGGCCCCGGTCCGGATCTCCACGCCCCGTTCCCGGGCCGCGCTGGCGATGGCGCCGGACACGGCGCCCATCCCGCCCTCCTGGAAGCCCCAGTTGCCCAGGTGCCCGTCGCCCACGTCGCCGATGGAGTGGTGGGCCATCACGTAGGCGGTGCCCGGCTCGTACGGACCGGCCCAGGTGCCGATCACGCCGTTGACCGCTAGCGCCCCCTTCACCTGCGGGGACTCGAACCAGTCGTCGAGCAGGTCGGCGATGCTCATGGCCATCAGCCGGGTCACGTCGGCGATGGTCCGCACCGACAGGCCGCGGTGCCGCCAGGCCAGCCGCAGGGTGTCGGCCAGGTCACCGGGCTGGCGGGAGCCGATCTTCGGCGGGACGGTGAGCAGCAGCGGGCCGAGCACGTCGGCCAGGCCGGCCAGCCAGGCATCCCAGCGGGGCATGGCGTCGGCGTCCTTCTTCGACCACTTGGACACCTCCTCGTGGTTCCGCTTGGCGTCATCGGCGTACAGCTTGATGGAGCCGCCTTCCGGGAACGCCTGGTAGTACGGGCCCATCGGGAAGATCTTGTAGCCGTGCCGGGCCAGATCGAGGTCGTTGATGATGGTGGGCGGCATCAGGCTCATCACGTAGGAGAGCCGGGTGACCCGGAACTCCGGCGCCTCCGGCCATGGCGCCTCGGTGGTGGCCGCCCCACCGGGCTGGTCCCTGGCTTCCAGCACCAGCGTGCGGGCGCCCGAGCCGGCCAGGTAGGCCGCTGCCACCAGCCCGTTGTGCCCGCCGCCGACGACGATGCAGTCGAATGTTTCAGCCATGAACCCGACCTCCCGGGGTGGTCCCTCAAAGATTGACTGAATGTTCAGTCTAGAAACCTGGTAGCGTTGGGACAAGGGCGGGTGCCAGATCCTCCAGAGCTAGGTGCCCGTGGCGTTCTCGTCGGCAAGGATGGCCGCATGAGGCAGCAGGCGGATATTCCCGGGACGGCCGATCAGCGCCGGGAGCAGATGCTCCGGGCCGCGCTTGAGGTCATGGCCGAGCGCGGGTACCCGGAGACCCGGATCGCTGACGTGGCCGAGCGGGCCGGCACCAGCCCGGCGCTGGTCATCTACTACTTCAAGACCAAGGACCAGTTGCTGACCGAGGCCATCCGGTTTGCCGAGGACAACTGGTACGCGACCGGGACCAGTCGGCTGGCCAGGATCGCGACCGCGGCCGGGCGGCTGGAGGAACTCGTCGCCATGAGCTGCCTGCCCGAGGCCGATGCCGATCCCGCCAGCTCGTGGGTGCACTGGCTGGATCTGTGGGCCCAGTCGGCGCGCCACCCCGAGGTGGCCGGGGTCAGGCAGAAGTTCGACGAGCGCTGGCGGGAGACGATCTCCTCGCTGGTGCTTGAGGGGCAGGAGGCGGGCGAGTTCGGCCCGGTTGACCCGGCCGACTTCGCGGTCGTACTGTCCGCACTGCTGGACGGGCTCGCGGTGCAGATCGCGCTGGGCGACACCGTGGTCAGCCCGGGCCGGGCATTCGAACTCAGCATGCGTTTTGTCGCCAAAGAGCTGGGGTTTGACTGGACACCAGCCGATCGCAAAGAGCACCGGGCCGGGAGGTAGCGATGGCCGGAGGACGGGTTGAGCTGGTCGCGCTGACCAAGCGCTTCACCGACGTGGCGGTGGACGGGATCGACCTGACCGTGCACAGCGGCGAGTTCTTCTCGCTGCTTGGCCCGTCGGGCTGCGGGAAGACGACCACCCTGCGGCTGATCGCCGGGTTCGAGCAGCCCACGTCGGGCACCGTGCTGCTGGACGGGGAGGACGTGACCAACGTCGCGCCGCACCGCCGCAACGTCAACACCGTGTTCCAGAGCTATGCCCTGTTCCCGTTCCTGTCGGTGTTCGACAACGTCGCGTTCGGCCTGCGCAACCGTCACCTGAGCAAGCCGGAGATCGCCCGCCGGGTGGGCGAGGCGCTGGAACTGGTGCAGCTGACCGGGTTCGCCAAGCGCCGGCCCGGCATGTTGTCCGGCGGCCAGCAGCAGCGGGTGGCGCTGGCCCGGGCCCTCGTGCTCAACCCCTCGGTGCTGCTGCTTGACGAGCCACTCGGCGCGCTCGACGCCAAGCTCCGACGGTCGCTCAAGATCGAGCTGAAGGCGCTGCAGGAACGGGTCGGGGTGACCTTCCTCTACGTCACCCACGACCAGGAAGAAGCGCTCACCATGTCCGACCGGCTGGCGGTGATGCACGCCGGCCGCATCGTCCAGCTCGGGCGGCCTCGTGAGATCTACGAGGAGCCCGCTGACACCTATGTGGCCGACTTCCTCGGGGTGTCGAACCTCATGGAGGTCGACGTGGTGGAGCGGGGGCCGGGCCAGGCGTGCCAGATCCGGATCGGGGAGTCCACGCTGTCGGTGGAGCGCGGCGAGGTGGACGGGCTGGGCCCGGCGCACGCAGTCATCAGGCCGGAGCGGGTCCGGATCGAGGCGTACGGCCAGGACGGGCCGAACCGGGTACCCGGCATGATCGAGCGGCTGGTGTTCCTCGGCAGCGCCACCCAGGTGATGCTGCGGCTCGCGCCCGGCGCGCCCCTGCAGGCGCTGGTCCAGAACGATGGCGGCGAGGTCACGCTCAGCCAGGGCACCCCGGTGCACGTGTTCCTCGCGCCGGACGCGCTGCGGGTGCTCGGCGGCCCGGTGCGGGACGTGCCGGTCCCGGCCGAGGACACGCTGCAGGCCAGCTAGGCCCCGGGCTTACGGGCCACCCCACCCCACAGGGTGGCGGCTCCCCGTCGGCCCGGCCGGCCGGCCCTGGATCCGCGGTCGCTGAAACGCGCCTTTCTTGTCTGGCCCGAGCCGCGGAATTATGTACATACCCGGATGTGAATCGCGCCTTCCGCATCCGCCATTTGCGGGGGCGTTCTACATCTCCCGGATGATTTCTTTCAGGAATCGCGTGGTGGCGACCGGGGTATGGGCCTCGGCGCTGAGGCGGTTCATGACCTCCATGTAGTGGTCCACGTCTTTACGCTCATCCAGGTACTGGGCGCTGGTGAGCTGCTCAAGGTAGACGACGTCAGGGAGGTCGGGCGCCGCGAAGCGCAGGATGGTGAAGGCCCCGCCGGCACCGGCGTGCCCGCCGTGCCGGAACGGCACCACCTGCAGCGTGACGTGCGGCAGGCTGGCCACTTCCAGCAGGTGGTTCATCTGGGCCCGCATCACCTGCCGGCCGCCGATCGGCCGCCGCAGCGCCGCCTCGTCGATGACGAACCAGACCCGGGGCGGATCAGGGTTGGTCAGCACGTCCTGGCGCTGCATGCGCAGGCGTACCCGGCGCTCGACCTCGTCGGCCGAGTGGGGGCCGAAACTGAGAGAGGTGACCGCGCGCGCGTAATCCTCGGTCTGGAACAGGCCATGCACGAACTGGAGCTCGAAGTTGCGGATCAGCGAGGCGGCCATCTCCAGGCCCAGGTAGGGCTCGAACCAGTCGGGCAGGATGTCGTTGTACTTCGCCCACCAGCCGGGTGTGTTGGCCTGCTGGGCCAGCGACAGCATGTCCGCCCGGGCCTGCGGATCGGTCACGCTGTACAGGGTGAGCAGGTCCTCGACGTCCCGGACCTTGAATCCCACCCGGCCGTGCTCGATCCGGCTGATCTTCGATCGCGAACCGCGGATTTCGTACCCGGCCTGGTCAGGGGTGATCCCGCTGGCCTCGCGGAGCCGCCGCAACTGGGTACCAAGCATGATCCGCAGAACTGTGGGGCCGCCTCGTGCCTCGTCCCCCACCGGCTCACCGGGCAATTCATCGCTCGGCTGAACCATGCTCATCCTGGCTCCGGGATCGTTCGACTCGCTCAGTGCCCTCTCCACATCGACGTTCATTGCGGGCGCCACAGCACCGAGCGGGATGCCGGATCAGCCAAAGCTCGACCCGGCGGCGGGACGCAGACAGCACGATATCACCGCACGAGCGCGGTGTCGTGATCGGTGGCCGACTTTTCGTTAATGGCCGGCTCTGTCCCGTTAAATAAGCTCACCAGCGCGTCGAACTCGCCCTCCTTGGCGGCGGCCAGGAACGCGGCAATGGCTACTCGTGGGTAAATGAGAGCCGGACCGCACTTGTCGCGGGAGTTCCGGACCGCGATGGCGCCGCCCGGCAGCTCGGCGAGTTCCACGCAACTCCCGGTCGGGTTGCTGGCGCTGCTCTTGCGCCATCGGATCGCCGGTAGCTGACCTGCGGGCATGGCGGTGTTGACCAGCATCTTCGCTCCGAGTGGTGGCGGGGAGACAGGACGCAGAAGCCCCGTGCGCCCTTGCAACCTCATCCTAACATGCCGATGCATGTGCATATGCGTTTGCATCGTCGTTTGCACAGCGAGCGGGGGGCCTCCGCCCCGGCGGCCCGGCCGCGGTCCCGCGGCCCGGCTACTCGACGATGGTGTTGATGGCTGACAGGGTGTTACCCCGCTCGCCGCGGGTCATCCACCGGTAGCCGAGGAAACCCAGCACGGCAATCACCAGTGACATGACCAGGCTGATGGTGCCGAGCGCGTTCAGCGCCGGGCCGCCGTTCCCGCCGTGCTGCTGGGCGTAGATGATCACCGACATGGGCGTGTTGCTGGCGTTGGACGAGAGCAGGTCCACGATCACGAAGTCGTCGATGACGCCGGAGAACACCAGCACCGCGCTGGCGAAGATGGCCGGGCCCAGCAGCGGCAGCAGCACCCGGCGGATGGTCTGGAACTGGGTGGCGCCCAGGTCGGCGGCCGCCTCCTCGTACTGGCGGCCGAGCGTGACCAGCCGGGCCTGGACGATGATGGCCGGCCAGCTCACGTTCCAGGTGACCAGGCCCAGCGTCTCGGCCACCGTGCCCAGGTGCACCTGGCTGAAGAGCACGGTGAAGGTGAAGAACATCGCCACACCGAAGATCAGCTCCGGGATGACGAAGGACAGGATCATCACGAAGTTGAACGTGGACGAGGTGATGCCCAGCCACCGGTTGATGCCGAGGGCGAAGGCCACCCCGAGCGGCACCGCGATGAGCGTGGTGTAGACCGACAGCCGCAGCGTCTGCAGGACGGCCGCGTGCAGTTGCGGGTTGTGCAGGACGGAGTTGACCGGATCGGCGAAGTACCAGCGCCAGGAGAAGCCCTGCCAGGTGGCCTGCGACTTGCCGTTGTTGAACGAGAACAGCACGGCCAGCGCGATCGGGACCAGCGACCAGATGAGGTAGAGCCAGGTGAAGCCCTCAAGGAACCACGGGTGGCCCCAGGGGTTGCGGCGCAGCCGCAGGCGGCTGGCCCCGGTCCGGGTGGCGGTGGCGGCGGCGGCCGGGGTGGCGGCGCTGGTGGCGGTCACATGGCCTCCCGCGAGGAGCGGTTCGTGGCGACCACGTACCAGATCATCGGGATCAGCAGGACCAGCAGCAGCAGCATCGACAGCACCGCCCCCTGGGCTTCCAGCCCCGGTGTCCCCAGCTGGCCCGCGATGAGGTTGCCGAGCATGGACGTCTGGGCCGCGCCGGACATGAGCTGGTTGGTGTAGTAGTCGCCCACCATCGGCAGCACGGTGATGAGCATGCCGGTCATGATCGCCTGGCGGGACATCGGCAGGGTGACCCGGACGAACGTGGCGGCCCGGCTCAGGCCGAGATCCCGGCCCGCCTCGATGAGCGCCGGGTCGATCCGGTCCAGCCCCGCGTAGAGCACCAGGATCAGGTACGGGATGTACCCGTACACCAGCCCGAGGATCACCGTGACCGGCTTGCCGCCGAGCCAGTTGATCGGCTGCGAGGTCAGGTGCACCAGGGACAGGAACTTGTTGACGTAGCCATCGGTCTGCAGCAGGTCCACCCAGGCCAGCATGCGCATCATGTAACTGATCCAGAACGGCGCGACGAGCAGGAGGAGGAAGAGCGCCTTGCGGCGGCCGGCGAACCGGGCCACGAAGTAGGCGGCCGGGTAGGCGATGATCAGGCTCAGCAGCGACGCGGCCGCCACATAGATGACCGTGCGCAGCACGATCGGCCCGGCGAAGGAGGTCGGGCCGACCAGGTCGCGGAACACGTTGATGAGGTTGGCCGAGCTCCAGTTCAGCGGGTTCCACACCGCGATCGGGGACTCGAACAGCCGGTCGAGCTGCCCCATGGCGATCGCCAGCACGGCGTAGAACGGCACGATGAACAGGATCAGCAGCCAGAGCATGCCGGGCGCGGCCAGGGCGATCCAGAAGCCGCGGCCGGGTGTGCGCTGCCGGGGCCCACGCTGGCGGGGTGCCGCTACCGCACGTGCCATGGCCGCTCCCTAGATTCCGTTGCTCACCACGAGCCAGGCCTGCTGCCACAGCGCGTCAGCGTCCACCGGCAGCTGGAGCTCACCCACCCCGCGCCGGAAGTAGGAGGGCAGCACCACGGTGGACATCAGGCTCTTCGGCAGGATCTTCTCGGCCACCAGCTTCTGCGGGGTAACCCCGGTCAGCGGCTGCATATAGCCGTTGAAGCTGATGTTCTCCAGCACGTTCGGCAGGTCTTCCAGGTAGTTCAGGAACAGGTGGGCGAGCACCGGGTTGGTCGCCGACTTCAGCACGGTGTTGGTGTCGTTGGCGACCGGGCCCCGGCCGTCGGTGGGGAACCAGTAGCCCACGGTCTCGACCGGCACGCCCTTGGGCATGTAGGCGGCGGCCGCGGCCATGTCGCCGGACCAGGCGTGGTGGATGTACGTCTCGGCCGTCGGCACCTCGGTGTAGTCGTTGTTGTCGATCTTGACGTTCACCAGGCTGGACAGCTCCTGCAGCGACCGCCGGGACAGGGCGATGTGCCCCAGGTCGGTGGTGTTCAGGTTGTAGATGCCGTTCTTCATCAGCCCGAGGCTGATGCCCTCGCGGTAGTCGTCGAGGATCCCCACCTTGCCCTTGTACTTCGATTGCCACAGCATCTGCGACCAGGCGTTCCGCATCGCGTACGGGTTCTCGTGAACGAGATCCTTCCGCCACGAGATGCCCGTGGTGAAGATCGTGTACGGCACGGTGTACTGCCAGCCCTGGTCATAGAAGGGATTGGTGAAATCCGGCCAGGCCTGGGTGATGTTGGGGATGTAGCTGTGGTTGAGCGGCTGGATCAGCTTCGACTCGATCAGCTGGCCCAGGAAGTCGACGGTGACGCCCATGAGGACGTCGAAGGACAGGCCGCTGCGCAGCTTGGACATCGCCTCGTCAAAAGTGTTGAACGTGGTCAGCTGCACCTTGCAGTTGTACTTCTTGGCGAAGTTGTTGAGGCAGGCCTGGTTGACGTAGGCGACCCAGTTGTAGATCTGCAGCGTGGCCCCGGTCTCCGGGGGCAGGCCGCTCTTGATCGGCTGGTTGTCGGCGAACATCGTCCAGTGGACCGGGTGGTTCGGCCGGGGGAGGGGCACGGTCCCGCTGCCGGCCAGGGCCGGCGCGCACGCCTCAAGCAGCGAGCCACCGGCGAGCGCGGCCAGCCCGGCACCGGCCGTGCGGGTGAGGAAGCCGCGCCGCGACATCTGCAGGCGCGGCGGGCCGTCCTCGGTCCAGCCTTCACGCGGATGCGCCACCGTCCACCCCCTTCGTGGCCAGGGTGACGGCCCGGTCAGCCCAGGCCCGGGCTGAGGCGGCTAGGCCTTGACTGAACAGTCCGTCAATAACACGTACTCCTGTCCGTAGACGGGCGCAAGGCTTTCGCCGGAAATCACCCGTTCACGAGGTGACTGCCTGCGCGAACCGGCTGAAGTTCGCGACCAAGCGGTCGATATCCGACTCGTCATGCTGGACCGAGATGAGCCACTGCTCGATCTTGCCCCAGGGCGGGAGGAAGACGCCACCGTTGTGCTGGAACAGCCAGTGGGCGTGGCTGTAGCGGTCGTCGATGCCCAGGAAGCCTCGGTAGTCCCGGACCGGCTCGGCGGAGAACACCACGCACCCCTTGGCGCCGGCCGACACCACGTGCGCGGCCAGCCCGGTCTCGGCGATCGCCTCCTCGATCCCGCTGACCGCCTGCTGCCGCAGCCGTTCGATCCGCTGGTAGGCCTGGTCCGTGGCGACCTCGCAGAGCATGGCCCGGGCGGCCGCCATGGCCAGCGGGTTGCCGTTGAAGGTGCCCACCATCTCGTAGTCGTCGTTGGCGACGTGCGCCATGACCTCGGCCGTGCCGCCGATGGCGGCGACCGCTACCCCGCCCCCGATCGCCTTGGCCAGGCAGGTGATGTCCGGGGTCACCCCGGTCAGGCCCGTGGCACCGGCCGGCCCGGCCGTCAGCCCGGTCTTGACCTCGTCGAACGTCAGCAGCGCGCCGTGGGCGTGCAGCAGGTCCTTGAGCGCGGTCAGGTAGCCGGGCTCGGGGTGGATGATCCCGGCGTTCATCATGATCGGCTCGATGATCATCCCGGCGATCTCACCCGGGTGCTCGTCAAGCAGCCGGGCCACGCTGTCCAGGTCGTTGAAGCTGGCGACCAGGGTCAGCGCGATGATCGCGTCCGGGATGCCGCTGCTGGACGGGGCCTGGGCGGGCTTCCCGGCCGGGCCCGCCTCCTCGGCGCCCGGGGCGACCGAGACCTGCACCGAGTCATGGTGGCCGTGATAGCAGCCCTCCACCTTGATGATCAGGTCCCGGCCGGTGATGGCGCGCATCAGGTGGACGGCGTCCATGGTGGCCTCGGTGCCCGAGTTGGCGAACCGCCACAGCGGCAGCCCGAACCGGCGCGCTAGTTCGTCGGCGACCAGCACCGCATTCTGGGTCGGCTGGGCGAAGTGGGTGCCCAGGATGACCTGGCTGCGGACCGCTTCGACGATGGCCGGGTGGGCATGGCCGGCCAGCGAGGCGCCGTACCCGCCGTGCAGGTCCACGTACTCATTGCCGTCGACGTCGTAGATCTTGGAGCCCCGGCCGTGGCTCAGCCAGACCGGCTGGGGCACGGTGATCTGCCAGCTGGAGGTGGCCCCGCCCGCCAGCGACTGGCGGGCCCGGGCCGCCAACCGGCCCGATTCCGGCTGCCGCCTGACGAAGATCGCTTCCTGTTCGCTGGTGACGCGCTGGAGACCGTCCGGCCTCCGCACCGGGCCCTGGGGTTCGGCGGCCACGGCATTCTCTCCTTAAGTCTGACTGAACGTTCAGTCTAAAGGTGGGAAGCGGGGCCGGGCAAGGGAGGAAGCGGGCCGGGCATGGGAACAGGCAGGTCCGAGCGGGGGGAACAGGCAGGGCTGGGCCGAGGAAGAAGCCGGGCCGGCCGAGGAGGAAGCCGCGCCGGGCGGCGAGGAAGCCGGGCCGGGCGGGGAGGGAAGCCGGGCCGGGCGGGGAGGGAGGCCGGGCGGGCCAGCCAGCATCTGGTCAGCGGGCGGCGTGGGAGCGCCGCGCTGGCAGCACGGTGACGATCAGGCGCCAGCCGAGCAGGAACAGGCCCAGGAACGCGGCCGAGACGGCGATGAAGGCCAGTTCGGTGCCCTGGCCGGAGACGACCCGCAGCAGCTGGCCGGCGCCGAGCGTGACCAGCCAGACGATCAGCCCGGTCGGGACCAGAGCAGCCGGCCGCCGCCACGCCCGGGCGGCCAGTTCGCCGGCCGCCAGGCCAGTCAGGAACGGCCAGCTGGTGCTGGCCACCCCGGCGAGGGTCTCGCCCGTGTGGTGATTGGCCCGGCCGATGACCACGAACGCGAGCACGACCACCACGTCGGCCAGCAGGCCGAGGACGGCGGCACGCACGGGGTCCTCCCGGGGTCGGCGAGGGGGAGGCCAGCCTAGCGGCCCGGCGTACACTGCGGGAGTGCCTGATCATGGTGCGGCGGGCAGCGGCCTGCCGGGCGGGGCGAACCTGAGCCGACCGGGCGCGGTGAACCTGAGCCTGCCGGGCGGGGCGAACCTGGGCTGGCCGGGCGCAGCGGCGCCCGCCCTGCCCGGCTGATGGTGACCCTGCTGATCGTGCACCACACGGCCTCGCCTTCGATGCAGGCCATGTTCGAGGCGGTGCTGGCGGGCGCGGCCACGGATGACATCGAGGGGGTCGAGGTCGTGGTCCGGCCCGCGCTGACGGCGGGCGCCGCGGACGTGCTGCCGGCCGACGGCTACCTGCTCGGCACCCCGGCGAACATCGGCTACATGTCCGGCGCGCTCAAGCACTTCTTCGACGGCATCTACTATCCCTGCCTGGTCGCGACCCAGCGGCGGCCGTACGCCCTGTACGTGCACGGCAACTCCGACACCACCGGCGCGGTGCGGGCGGTCGAGTCGATCACCACCGGCCTGGGCTGGCGGCGGATCCGGCCGCCGGTCTCGGTGATCGGTCCACCCTCCACCGACGATCTGCGGGAATGCTGGGAGCTGGGGGCGACGGTCGCGGCCGAACTTGGCTCGTGATCAGGAGTGCTCGTCCGGAACCGCCCGGGCGCGGGCCGGGCCGGACCCGTCCGCCGCCTGGCCCGGGCCGGGCGCCACCGGTGCGGGCGGTGCCTGGCGGCGGTCCAGCCTGGTCTCGATGGTGAGGACGGCCTCGTAGGCGCGGCGGACGTCGGCCCGGTCCGCTTCCTCGCTGACCGTCCGCTCGCTCGCCCTCTGGATCATCGCGGCCTGTTCGAGCAGCACCCGGCGCTGACCCGCCTCCGAGGTCTCGGTCATGATCTTGGACGCTGCATCAAGCTGCCGGATCATCACCGCCGGCATGGCCATGCTCGCCTGCCGGATCTTCTCGAAGGCCCGCTGTACGAGCCGCTCGTAGGTGGGCAGCGTCGCGATCACCCGGACCCGGCCCTGGCCGTCGCGGTGGACGCGCGTGGGATGCCACCGCCTGACGATCTTGCAGAGGTTGTCGCCGAGCCAGTCGATGCATGTCATGGCGGTGAAGGTGTCGTTGACGGCCGGGGAGAGGGCGCGGATCGCGATCTCCACGAGCTGATCGATGCCGAACGACACGTCCTGGGTGAGGGTCCGGTACGGGCCGGTGATGTGTGCCTCCCCCATGGCCTCGCCCACCACCGCGGCGGCTTCCGGCGGCCACACGGTGGCGATGGGATGCCCCTGGACGATGAAATGGCCCGGCCGGTGGTTGAGGCTGATCACCGCCTCGGCCTCGGCGGCGAATCGGACCAGGCTCTCGAGCCTGATGAACTGCACGTAGCCGCTTGCGCTGGCCCGGACCACCCCGCCGCCCGCCTCCATCCTGGACAGCAGCTCCGCACTGGACGGTCCACTCTCCGGGGCGGCCGGCCGGGCGGAAGGGCCGGCGCCACCCTGCGTTTCGATTGCCTCGGACAGGTCCTTGGCGATACTCGCGATCACCTGGGGCAGCTGGATCGCGGTGGCGGTGTGGTGGATGAAATAGATCAGCACGCCCATGTCGGCCACCATCAGCGCCAGCGTCACTGTGACCCCGATGTGCGGCACGAAGTCGCCGTGCGCTCCTGGTCCGATGGAGACGAGAACCAGGACCGCGTACACGAACGTCGCCACGAAGGTCCCGAGGGTCAGTTGCGTGCCCCGGTCGCGGATGAAGTTCCGCAGCATGCGCGGCCCGAACTGAGTCGACGCCAGGGTCAGGGTCACCAGGATGATCGAGAAGACAACGCCCACCACGGTGATGACGGCGGCCGCGATCGCGGTCAGGATCTGACGGGCCCCGTCCGCGGTACCGCTGATCACCCACGGCGGCACGGTGAAGACGCCGCGATAGGCGGCGCGGTCGAGGGCGAAGGTAACCACGAAGAGCGCGATGGCGCCGGCTACCTCGACGCTCGGGACCGCCCACAGGCTGGTCCGGAGCACCTCGCGCCGCCAGTGCGAGTTGAGTGCCGATGACCAGCTGAAGCGGTGCATGGTGGGCCCCTGACGTGATCAGTGCCGACCAGTCTTCCCGGCTCTCCTGCCCTCACCCTACTGGCCCGGGGCCGGCCCGTGGCTCACTGGCCCGCGGCCTGGCCGCGGCTTCCCGGCCGGGGACGGCCCGGCGTAGCCTGGCCGGAGGGGGCCGCGGACCACGACCGGGAGGTGGGTCCTGGTGTCGGGTGGCTTCTGGGCCCGCGCGCTGGCCGATCCGGGCCGGATCGCCGCGATCGAGCCGGACGGCACCCCGCACACCGCC